>CAINRW010000027.1 GCA_903852815.1 uncultured Actinomycetes bacterium | reverse complement strand
TGGTCCACCAACACCGCGTCCGCCAGAAACAATTACTTTGGCATCAACAAGAGTTACGCCACCTTTAGTTTCACCTGCATCACGGCTAAGAACTTTAACTGCATAATCTTGGGCTTGTAGTGCTGGTTCGAATTCACTTACTGTTGCAGCGCCGCCATTTACAAATTCAGGTTCAGTTGAAAAAGCTAGAACTGATGCGATTAACAATTCAGCGTGAACATTTGCTGATTCAATGAGGTTTCCTGCCCAACGCGCACGAAGCACGTGATGCGGATTTCCTAAAGTAATCTCTGAACACTCCGCCGCCATCGGTAGATCAAGAAAAGCTGCTAAGTGCGCTAACTGTTCATTTCCACGTGGACTTCCAGCAGCAAGAACGGCTGCAGGCTTTAGTTTTTCTACTAAATCTTTAAGCGCTCTACCAGTTGCCATCGGTGTGTAATCTGTGATGTTGGCATGTGATGCGACATGCAAAGTCTTAGCACCGTATTCACCAACAATTGCTGCAAGCGATGCCGCTTCTTTACCAACAACAACTGCTTCTACATCTTGTCCAAGTTTGCGAGCTGCCGTAAGTGCGCGAAGTGAAAGCTGATCTAATTCACCGCGATCGTGATCTACTAGAACGAGAATCATTAGAACGCTCCAATCTTTTTTAATACATCTACAAGTGCAGGGACTGCATCAACACCATTACCCAGGATTTCTGCACCTTTTGCTTTTGAAGGAGCTAGCGCGAGATTCACTTTTTCAAGTTTAGGAACGCGAGGTTCGGCTTTCTTCATATCTACCGGTTTCTTGCGAGCCTGCATACGACCTGGAACTGATGGATAACGAGGGATGTTAAGTCCATCGCGAACTGTGACAATTGCCGGAAGCGCAACTTCGTAATGCTCGCGTCCGCTTGCAACCACACGATCACATACGGCAACACCGTTTTCAATTTTCATTGACTTAACATTTGTGATGATTGGACGGTTGAGTGCATGTGCAACACGAATGTGAATTTGATATCCCGCACTGTCGGCAGACTCTGCGCCAAAGATAATCAAATCAAACTTAGTTTCTTCAGCATTAATCGCATCAACCAGTGCAGCGGCAGTGCCTTGTGGATCCCAATCTTGACCATCGGTTTCAAGCAACACTGCGCGCGTTGCACCAATAGCTAACTGTGAACGAAGTTGTTCTTCAGCATCGCTTGGCCCAAGAGTTAGCAGAGTGAGCGTTCCTCCCATTTGTTCAACGAGTTGTACGCCTGCCTCAACGGCATTTTCCTCATGTGGACTAATACCAAAACCGAGGTGCTTAGTTTCGATGTCGCGTGAATCTGGCGTCAGAATCAAAGTTCCACCAGCTAGTGGAACACGCTTTAAGCAAACAAGAACATCCATTATGAAAGAATCCGTTCATTCGATGGGTCAAATACAGATGTAGAACCAACTTCAGCGATTGAACAAGGATAGTGATCACCAAGATATTCGACGATGAATTTATTTCCAGCAACTGCTAATTCAGTTGGTAGGTAAGACATAAGGATGTGCTTACCAAGAGATGGGGCTGAACCGGCACTAGTTACATATGAACGACGTCCATGCGCATCAGTGATTGGTTGCTTGTCTAGAGTCAAAATTGGTTCATTGCCCATCATGTAACGCTTTTCGCCAGTTGATGAAGTGTGATCATCAACAAATAAAGTACAAAGCATCGCAACAGGCTTTTCTGCTCGGTGCTTTACATGTGCTTCTTTTCCAACGAAATCAGCTTCCTTTAACTTAGGAGTCTGCATTCCAGCTTCGACTACGGTGTATTCCGTTTCTAGTTCTGGACCATATGCGCGATAACATTTTTCAAGACGGCCAGTGGTTCCATACACACCAATTCCAACTGGAATCAATCCATGATTCTTTCCGGCTTCCCACAGCGCATCCCAGAGTGCAGGTCCATCTGCCATAGGAACATAGAACTCCCAACCAAGATCGCCAACGTAAGAAATACGTGATGCAAGAACTTTTACGCCCTTAATATCAATTTCTTTACATGTGCTGAACTTGAAAGCTTCATTGCTCATGTCTGCAGATGTCACTTCCTGAACAATTGCACGGGCGTTAGGTCCCCACACACCAAGTGTTGTGTAGTCAGAAGTAATGTCCTTGATTGTTGCAGAACCATCTTCAGGCAAAAGATCTGCAAACCATTTCTTATCTGCCATTCCATGTGCGCCACCAGTAACAACGCGGAAATGATCTGTATCAAGTCGCATAATTGTTAAATCTGATTTGAAGCCACCATTTGGTCCAAGTACCGGTGTGTATACAACGCGACCAATCGCAACATCCATTTGGCGAAGCGCTGCTTTTTGCACAACTGCAAGAGCTGAAGGACCAGTGATATCAAAGTAAGCAAAGGCAGTTAGATCGACAATGCCAGCAGTTTCACGCATCTGTAAGTGCTCTGCGTTAATAATTGGTGACCACCAACGCGATTCCCACTCTGCGGTACGTGGCATTACTTTGTCGCCAAATTTTGCAACTAAATCTTTATTGCAGTCATACCAGAATGGGCGCTCCCAACCAGCAGTCTCATAAAAGACTGCACCAAGTGCAGCCTCACGTTCGTAGTATGGAGATAGTCGCACTTTACGATTTGATTCGTACTGCTCAAGTGGATGCACAATTCCGTACGTCTTATTAAATGATTCAGCCACTCGAGACTTAATGTGTTTTTCTTCTTTGTGGTGCTCATGAAAGCGTGCGATATTGGATGCATGGAGATCAATATGTGAATCTCCCAAAACCATCCACTCTGCAACTGATTTCGCAGTTCCAGGGCCTTCCTTAATCCAAACCGCTGCAACTGACCATAAATTTTTAACTTCAGGAGTTTCGCCAAGGATTGGCATTCCATCAGGAGTGTAAGAAAGAATTCCGTTGATTGCGTACTTTTCACGAACGTTTTCATCGCCAACAATTGAAGGCATAAGTTCGTATGCATGCTCATCCTGAATATCGAAATCAGCTTGAGTAAATGCAAACTCAGTTGGTGACAACGCTGCAGTTGCATTAGATGGCAAATCTTCAGGAGTATAAAGAATTGGACGGTGCGCATATGAGCCGATCTCAAGGCCGGTGCCATGTTGGCGTTCATACATGAATACATCCATGTCGCGAATAATTGGCCATTCAATATCACCCTTGGTGTCTTTAAAGAATGGAACTGGTCCAATGTCTTTCATCTGGTGAACTGCAGGAGTTAATGGGATGTGTGCCCCTGCCATTGCAGCAAGCTTTGGTGACCAGCAACCAGTTGCAATAACAACATAATCAGCTTCGATTGTTCCTTGGTCTGTAACTACCGCTTTAACTTTTCTATTTTCTACAGTGATGTCTTGTACTTCGACATTTGCAAATGATTGCAGCGCGCCCATTTCCTGAGCTTTTTCGCGCATGATTGTGCCGGTGCGTAGTGAATCAACAACGCCAACGGTTGGTTGGTAATAACCACCCAAAATAATGCTTTCATCAATATATGGAACTAGTTCTTTAACTTCTGCTGGAGTAAGGATTCGACCACCATCGACTCCCCAAGATTTTCCAGAAGTAATTCGTCGCGCTAATTCCTGCATGCGCTCTTCTGTGCGTGCAACTTCAATTCCACCGGTCTCAGTGAAAGTTCCAAACTCTTTATATTGGCGCATACTTTCTGCGGTAATTGCGGTCATTTCTTTTGAGTGATCTACAGGGAAAATAAAGTTTGATGCGTGACCCGTTGATCCACCTGGGTTAGGAAGAGGTCCTTTATCAATCTGGACAATATCTTTCCAACCTAATTTGGCAAGGTGGTAAACCATTCCATTACCGACGATTCCAGCGCCGATAACTACGCACTTTGCCTTTGCAGGTAACTTACTCATATCTGTATTCCTTTTTCTTTAGTTGGTGGTGGTTATAAAGACTTTCGAATTTCTGATTCAAAACCTTCTACGTGTTCCTTCATGGCTTGCGCGGCTGCCTTTGGGTCATTACTTGCAATCGCCTCTAGCAAAGCGCGGTGTTCGATGATTGCTTCAGCTAAATGCTCAACTCGATCTAATGCTAAGAACCAGATTCGAAGTGCATGCGCGTAGTAGTTATCGAGGGCATCGGCCAAAAACTCATTATGCGTGCACTGATAAATATGGTGATGAATACGTTGATCTAAGCCAATCAAAGTAGGCATATCTAGATCACCTTTAATTGCATTTATCTCTTGAATTAAATTTTTTGTAATCTCTTTGTCTGCAGATGTTGAGCGTTGTGCTGCAAGTTCAGCGGCTTTAATTTCTAACACTGCGCGGGTTTCAGATAAATGAGAAAGATTAGCAACATCAACACTTGAAACGAACATTCCACGGCGTGGATACACTTCAACTAATTTCTCACTTGCTAGCGAGCGCAACGCTTCACGAATGGGTGTGCGCCCCATCTTCAACTGACTCATCAAAGCGCTCTCGCTTATGAGTGAGCCGGGTTCAAGTTCTAGCGAGATGATCATCGAGCGGATACGGCTATATGCCTGCTCCGACAAGGAGTTGGTTTCCCTGGAAAGGATGTGGATAGCCTGGCTCACATCGGAGATGATATATCAGTGATATACCAATTCATAGAGGCGAATAGGGTAAGAAAGGGCTTATTTCAGCCTAGATAGTACTTTTTGAAAAGCCAGGCTGAAGCGCCAAAGCCGACAGTGAGGATCAGCGCCCGATAAACAACGGGAGATAGTTTTGAGGCATAACGCCCGCCAACGGTTCCACCAATACTGCCCCCGATGACTAAGGCGAGAACGGCGGGCCATACGGCACGGCCGCTGAATATGTAGATGATGTTGGAGACCAAAGAGGTCCACCCGGCAATTAAATTCTTGGCGGTATTGAGCGTTTTGGGATCACGGCGAATGTCTCGAGCCAGAACTGCAATGACCATTACTCCTTGACCAGGTCCAAAATATCCACAATAGAGACCGCTCGCCCCGATTCCTAACTTCTCCATCGCATCATGTCGGGCACCACGGTTAGCTTTAGGTTTAATCAAAAAGGTCAGGCTGGCACCTAGCAAGAGAAATGGCACCATTTTTTCGAATACACCAGGTGGCACGCTCAGCAACATAAATGCACCTGTTGTAGAACCAAGTATGGAAATCGCAATCAGTTTTCTATATTGGCGAAAGTAGTCACGCATTTGGTGACGAACTGAAATCAAAGCAAAAAAGTTTGCCGGAGTCACTCCCAGAGCATTTGAAATTGCAGCGCTTACTGGCGACATTCCTGTTGCAAGTAAAACTGGATAGGAAATAACTGATGCGCCACCAGCCATACCGTTGATCCCACCTACTACGACTCCCACGAGGCCGATGAATAGGTACTCAAGCATTGGGCAACCATACAATGGTGCTGTGGCAATGGAAATAGAGATTCGTTTCTTTGCGGCCGCGCGTGCTGCAGCAGGAACTAGCGCGTTGCTTGTTCAACCTGCAAAGTTGTCAGAGATTTTGCAGCAATTAACTTCAAGTAATCCAGAACTTATGCGCGTAATTCCGCAGTGTTCATTTTTAATTGATGCCCTTGCTGTTCACGATTTAGAGATAGAAGTCAATGCTGGAAGTGTCATCGATGTGCTTCCCCGCTTTGCAGGTGGCTAACCGCCGATTGCAGACATTGGTCGCGCAGGTGCAATGAAACTTGGATCATTAATTCCATGTCCAGGTAATTTACTCAGAACCGTTTTCTGAAATCTTGCGGCAATTTCAAGCTTTTTGCTTTCCAAATCTTTACTTTCATCTCGCAATACTTTGCGCACGTCAACCTCTTCATTTGAAAATAGACAGGAGCGCAGTTGACCATCAGACGTTAATCGTAGGCGATCGCATGCGCCACAAAATGGTCGGGTGACACTTCCAATAATTCCAACTGTATGTGATGTTCCATTTACATAAAACTCTTCGGCAGGTGAAGATCCACGATCATCAACTGGTGTGAGTGAATAATTTTGAGACAACGCTTTAAATATTTCATCTGCACTCACCATTGTTGCCCGCTCCCAAATACCGCCGGCATCTAGTGGCATTTGTTCAATGAAGCGAAGTGAATATTCGTTTTCTATAGCCCACTGCAAAAGCGCAGGCGCTTCATCATCGTTTACACCCTGCATTAAAACACTGTTAATTTTAAGTGGCGATAGGCCTGCAGACTTCGCTGCCTCAAGACCGGTAATGACATCGTCAAAGCGATCTCGAAAAGTTAACTTCTTAAAACGCTCACGGCTTAACGTATCTAAACTGACATTTATTCGAGTTAGTCCAGCTTTAACTAAGGCTTGCGCTAATTCAGCTAATTTCAAACCGTTGGTTGTCAAAGTTAACTCAGGTGCATTTTCAATCGATGCAATTCGTCCAACAATTTCAACAATGTCAGGGCGCAATAATGGCTCACCGCCTGTTAAGCGCACTTCATTAATTCCTTGGCTCACACCTACTTCTATCACCGTCAGTAACTCTTCTGTTGTTAGTTGATCATCGTGTGGAATCCAAGCTGCAAAATCATTGGGCATGCAGTAACTGCAACGCAATGAGCAACGATCTGTTAATGAGACGCGTAAATTTCGGTGCTTGCGACCATAAGTATCTATTAACTCAGTCATGCGCAATTTACCCACTCATCAGTGCCATCTGAAAACTTTTGATATTTCCAAATGGGGAGTTTTTCCTTTACAGCATCTACTAATGCCGAACACGCTTCAAATGCCGCTTGGCGGTGCGCTGAAGAAATTGCAACTGCAAAAGCAGTCTCGCCAATTTTGATATCCCCATAACGATGTGCCAGCGCAACTTTCTCTATGTCAAAGTTAACAATAATTTCTTCAGTTATCGATTTGATTACATCACTTGCAGAAGGATGAATCTCATAGATTAAGGCTTCGACCTGTTTACCACCGTCATGGTTTCTAACATCTCCGCTAAAAGTAACGACTGCGCCGCAATGTACATCCGCAACCATCGCAGCCAACTGTGCCGACGAAATTATTGATTCTGTAACTTGGGCGTGTACTAATTGCGGCATCAATGATCCTTGCCATCGAGTTGATCCAGCACATGTCCAGCTAGGCGTTCAATAATTACGAGACCATCGGCAACAGCGCCTTGAGATCCCGGCAAATTAATGATGAATGAACTGCCGTTAGTACCAGCTAAACCTCGAGTTAAATCGGAAGTAGCAACTTTCTCGCGCGAGTATGCGCGCAAACTTTCAGCAAAGCCAGGAATTAGTTTTTCGATAAAGGGCAAGGTTGCTTCAGGTGTTACATCACTTGGCGACACACCTGTTCCACCCGTAGTAACAATTAAGCGAATACCTTTTGCAAGATTATTAGTAAGTTGTTCGCGAATGGCATCAATGTCATCGGCAACAATAAATGGTCCGGCGCATTGATAGCCAAGCTGTTTTAAGCCTTGAGCTAATTTGGTTCCGCTCAAGTCTGCATATTCGCCACGTGAAGCACGATTACTTGCAGTGATTACAACAGCCGTGCGCTCATTCACTAGTGCGCAACCAATCACCATTTTTTCCGCCCGATTTTGAATCGACATGAATGCCGTTAATTTCAGCAAATGGATCAAGGGCTTTAATCATGTCGATGATAGTTAATCCAGCAACGCTTACGGCGGTGAGGGCTTCCATTTCAACGCCAGTTCTATCTGATGTGATTACTTGTGATTTGATATCCACGCCTGAATCCGTGACTGAAAGATCTACCGAAATCTTATTGATAGCAATTGGATGACAAAGCGGAATAAGTTCACTTGTTTTCTTTGATGCCATGATTGCTGCGATTCTGGCGGTAGCTAAAACATCACCTTTAGGCGTACTTCCATCGCGCAAGAGCGCGACAACATGTGATGACACTTTTACATGTGCTGAAGCATTGGCCACACGGATCGAGACTTCACGTCCAGTTACATCAACCATATTGGCTTCACCGGAACTATTTAAATGCGTGAATCCATCGCTCATGCGGGCAAGTCTAGCCAGCGTATCTGCTCGCCTGCACTCGTAAATTCTTGGGTGACAATGCCGAAACCTTGGGAATGAGCCAAACCGCGCAACATTGCTGAACCTAAATATGGGGCGATATGGAATTTTCCATCAATTAGATTGCCAATGATGAGTCGTGTGAAATCAGCTGGCGCAGTTAAATCACTTGCACTGATTACATATTTTAAGGTTTTCTGCGCTTGGCCCAATTGTGAGGCAATTACAGGTTGGCCTAAAGATGCAAGCGCGACAATGGCCGATTGTGGATTACCAGGAAGTCCAAGAATTGCAGTGGAGCCCTTCTTGGCCAAGAGCATTGGATGACCTGGTCGCACTTTTACTGTATCTACCAAAATTTCGGCGCCGATTGCATCGAGTGCACCATGTAAATAATCGCGCGGACCTTGAGCAGTGCCGCCAGTTGTCACAACTATGTCTGCGCTCTCACATGCTTTCTTTAATGAATCAATAACAAGGTCGAGTTGATCTGAAATATAGAGTGAATCTATAACTTCAGCGCCCATTGCATGCAACCAGCCGGGAAGTTGAGGACCAAGGGCATCGCGCACTAAACCATCTCGTGGAATTCCGCTTAGAACAATTTCATCTCCAAGTAGAACAAGTGCGACTCTTGGTTTAACGACTACGTCAATTTCATCTAAACCTGCTGCGGCAAGTAATCCAATCATCGCTGGGTTCAGCAGAGTTCCGGCAGTTACTAATACATCTCCCGCAATGCATTCATGTGCTGGTGGCCGAATATCTTGATCCTTAATAACATCGCCCGAGAGAATATTTTCATCTACCTTTGCATCTTCCCACCGAAGTACTCCAAAAACGCCTTGCGGAATAACTGCACCAGTTGCTATTCCAACTGCTTGACCATCTAATAAAACTTCTTTCATTGGAAGACCTGCTTTTACTTCACCAATAATTTTCCAAGGTCCAGCTCCTGCAACTGCATAGCCATCCATGGCAGATGTTGCATAAGTTGGCAGATCTACAAGTGAACGAGCATCAACGGCTAATGAGCGGCCAATACATTCACCAACTGGAAGTTTTTCAGATTTTAAAGTTGAAAAAGTTGATGCTGCGATAGCGCGAGAATCATCCCAAGTGCCTTCAATTAGTGTGCTCATAATGTCTTAAAGTATTGCACTGCGCGCTCGAAATCTTCTGGAGTATCAATATCTATGAAGGCTTTTTCTACTTCGGCACTCATCGGAATATCGTGGATTTTGAGCTGAGCAAGCAATTCG
>CAINRW010000026.1 GCA_903852815.1 uncultured Actinomycetes bacterium | reverse complement strand
GGCTGCCGCCGGTACTGCGCGCTTTTTTACCGCTGCTTTCTTAGTTGTTGCCATAGCGCTAATCATCTCACCATTACTATTAATCCATGATTATTCAGGGCCGTTCGGCTGTGGTTTCCTCCAAATTAGTTGGTGATACCTGGCTGGAAATCTCGGGAAATGTGATCTCACAAGTAAATACAGGAATTCACCCATCCCCTGACCAAATAATTGATGGTGTTTTAATCCCAGGTTTTATCGATATTCATTGCCACGGTGGGGGTGGTAAATACTTTTCAGCATCGACCCTCGGTGAGATTCATTCAGTACTACAAACTCATCGAGGGCATGGAACTACTTCAATCATCGCCTCTTTAGTCAGCGAACCTGTCGAAGTTTTAAAGCAACAAATTCGTTGCCTCGCACCTTTTTATGAAAACGGGCAAATTGCGGGCATTCATTTAGAGGGACCATATTTGTCGACTGCAAAATGTGGAGCTCATGACCCTTCATTGCTTTTGAATCCAGATGTTAATGAAATAAAGGAAATCCTTGATGTCGCTCAAGGCTCAATAAAAATGATCACGATTGCTCCGGAACTTGCTGGCGCAACTGAGGCCATTAAGTATCTTGACGCCGCTGGGGTGCTTGTAGCCATCGGACACACTAATGGCGGATTTATTGATGCCGCCACAGCGGCAAATTCAGGCGCACAAATCGTTACTCACTTTATGAATGCGATGGATAAATCCTTAAGCAAGGATTCCTTAGCCTCATTTGTTGTAGCTGACGAGCGCTTATCAATTGAACTGATTCTCGATGGTCACCATATTTCTTTTGCGACCGCACGCGAGATTTACTCTGCATTGGGTAGTCGCACTATTTTCATTACTGATGCAATGGCTGCAGCTGGCTCAGTCGATGGCGCCTATGTGATTGGCAATCTTCCAGTACAGGTAAGTGAAGGTGTTGCCAGACTTGAGGCCAACCTCGCACTTGCAGGAAGTACGTTAACAATGGATCAAGTTTTTATAAATGCTGTAAATGAATTAGGTCTATCGGTCACACAAGCAGTGCAGGCAACATCTACCCGAGCCGCGAAAATACTAAAGTTAAGTGATCGCGGCGAAATTGCCGTTGGAATGCGTGCAGATTTGTTAAGTTACAACGCTGCCCAGAGCAGTATTTCTCTTATTAGTGAGTAAGCGTAACTTTCGAAAGACCTTCAGGAGCATCTGGATCAAAACCTGCAGCCACTGAAAATTCCAACGCAAATCTCTGCAAAACAATTGCATCAACAAGCGTAGAAATGATTTCATCATCACAGCGTGAACCCATCAAAACGATGTCGCTGCCTTGGGGTGTGCCGCCATTTCCAATCCAGAAAATGCGATCGACGGTTTTACGAATTTTATTTGTTGCTTCAATAATTGATTCCACAGGCAAATGAAATGGCGCAACGATAAAGACTTGAGTATCGACAGTAAGTGCTGAAATTGGTCCATGGAGGTAATCGGCAGTAGAAAGTCCCTGGACGGAAACTTTACAAGTCTCTTGAATTTTTAATGCAGCTTCTCGGGCATTAGGGTAAGCAAAACCGCGTCCTAAAATAACTGTTTCGTTATTGCGAGAACTCTGTGCAACTGCATGTGAAACTAAGTTTTCATCCGATGAAAGTCTCTCGGCTTCGGAAATTATCTGCGCCTTATTGACAGTTCGATTTGTCCACGCACAAACTAGTAAATAAGAAACAAGTAGCTGTGCGTTGTAAGACTTCGTTGCCGCGACCGCTAACTCTGGGCCAGCTAAAAGTGAGAAATGATTGTGGGCAATCGTTGCTAGCGGTGAACTATCATCATTTGTCATAGCAATCACATATGCGTGTGCCTCGCGAGCAGCAGTTGCAAAATGTACAAGATCTGGAGATTGACCGCTCTGACTTATTGCAATCACCAAAGTGTTTTTGTACTTAAGCTGTGCGTTGTAAATAGTTACCGAAGACGGAGATGTTAAGCCAACTGGTAAACCTATTTGAGTTTCGATTAAGTACTTTAAATAATGTGCAGCGTTGTCGGAAGTACCACGAGCTAGAATAAGAACTGATTGAATGTTCTGCTCAACTAGTACGTTCTTGACTTCATCAAATGCCGATGAATTTTGCAAGATAGCTTCAAAAACCTTAGGTGTCTGAGCGATTTCCGACGACATAATCGAACCTAATTGCTTCATTGGTATATCTTCCCACATTGACTCCACTATTCTTCGACTCATGACACTCATCGTCGATCTTGGCCAATCAGGCAGTCGCATCCGAGTGGGTGAGAAAATTATTACCTCAACACGCGGAAAACTAGCGGGTGAGCATCCACTGCCTGCCCTTCGCGCAATATTTGAGAGCACGGAAAAACTTGAATCACAGGTAGTCGCCCTCTCCTGTACTGGTTTTGGCGGAGTAGTCACCGATCCCCAACCTTTCGCCCAACTATGCAATGAATTTTTTGGTGCACAACAAACTGCAGTTATCGATGATGGATTTGCTGGATTTGTTGGCGCTCTTGGCGGCAGTAATGGCGTAGTCCTATCAATTGGAGGCGGAGTTGTAAGTGTCGGCGGACGACAACAAGCCTTTGCACATAGAGATGGACTTGGCAGCACTTTTGGTGATGAAGGTGGCGGCTTCTGGCTAGGTAAGTTAGGAATCACCAAAGCGCTAGGAGTTCGACAGGGACGCGGCGAAGATCGCATCCTTTTGGATATTTTCGGCGAACACATACATGCTTACAATGAATTAGATGTGAAAAATGGACCAGAAGCTGCATCCTTATCCATACAAGCTGCAAAAGATTTATTGTATGCAGCAGATCAGCAGAGTCCTTTGGCAATAGCAATTAGAGATGAAGGCGCTGCACTTCTTGCACAAACCGTTGTTGCGACTTGGCTTGGCGTGGGTGGTTCAGAAAAAGAATCTCCAGAGATTGCAATTCAAGGTGGGCCTTCGCGTAACTCTGCTTACGTTGAATTGATTCAACACAATATCACCAAGAAACTTTCACACGTGAAATTCATAGAACCACGGGGCGATAACTTGGATGGCGCACATTGGATTTCTGAAAATATTCCGGCTGATGTATCACCACTACTGCGATGGGCCGCTAACTAATTTATTTAAACTCCATGTAATTTCCTCAAGCGAATTAACAATCAGTTGGGCATCTTGCGAATTACTGGCTGTGATTTCGACAGAAATATTGTCACCCGGGATAAGTGTTAGACGTTGAACACTTACAGTTGCAACTTCTTGAGCTACTAATTCTGGCAAAAAAGAAAGCTCGTGGATGAAACTTTTGGCATGAATTCTTAGTACTACTTTATTTCCATCAATGTGTGGAGAAATCTCAATCTCATGAGGATTTATGGAACTAATTGGATCATCTGAAACGGTACGAGCTGTTCTAATGTCTCCTAATTGTGCAACAACAAAACCTTGAATTGGAAGTTTGTCACTTAGTTTGATTCGCTGGTGTGATTCTTTATCAATTGACAACGCAAATTTCAAAGTCTCTCGCAACAACCCTGCTTGGTCGAAAATTGAAATAATTAAATCATCGTGCCAAATATCAGTGCTGTCATTGATAACCACCACATCTCTATTTGTTCCTGAGAAATGCAATACACGAGGTCGATATGCCTCACGCATTGCATACCAAGATAGTTTTCGGCTTCCAGCACTATCTAAAACTGCCCAACTCAACGCTGGCCACATATCGTTGTACTGCCACAACATTGACCCGGAACACGTTAAATACTGGGATCTAAAGTGTTTGAGACCAACTTCGACTGCACGTGCCTGAACAAGTTGGGCTGCGAAGTACCACTCAGGACCGTCTGAGAACATTTTTACAAATTCACGTTTGAGTCCGGCGGCAATCTTAGACATACCGTCGAAAGCTTTTTGATGTGAAGTTAATTCGATATCGCGCGAATCTAGATTAGTTTTGTTAATTGCTCGAGTAAGTGTGCGCCAAGATCCTGGACCGTTATAACCAAACTCGGCGGCAAATGATGGTGAGTATTCTTCATACCGCTGGTAACCGCGTTCATTCCAAACATCCCAAATATGATTAGTGCCGGATGCGAAATTCTTTACATCTTCAACTAAAGTCGAATAAGGAGAACCTGGGATATAGGCACGGGTCCCATCAATTTCGGATAAAACTCTGGGAAGAATTTCGTGATAATACTTCGAACCCCACAATTTGTTGTGCAACTTTTCCTGCCAACCCCAATGTTGAAATCCTTCGATGCATTCATTCCCGCCACACCACAGCACAAGGCTGGGATGATTGGACAATCTTGATACGGCCTCTTTCGCCTCTTGAGTGATTTCGCTTTCAAACTCTAAAGTTTCAGGATAAGCAGCGCAAGCAAAGAGAAAATCTTGCCAAACTATAATCCCTGCTTCATCACATAAGTCATAGAAGTCATCGGATTCATAAATCCCGCCGCCCCAAACTCGAATTGCATTAACTTCTACTGAACATAAGTCCTTAATTTTCTCCTCATACTTGGCCTTAGTTACACGATGCGGAAATGGATCATCCGGAATCCAATTGACTCCCCGTGCCCAGATCCGTTGACCATTTACTTTAATTGCAAACATCTGACGATCTTCGTAATTACTTTGGTCTAATTCAACGCTTCGAAAACCAATACGCTTAATGACTTCATCTAGGATTTCGCCTGTTTCATTTAGTAGCTCGACTCGTACGTCGTATAGCGTGGGAGTTCCATATCCGCGAGGTTGCCAAAGGTCAAAGCCTTCTAAAACAAATTCATTCTCACTATTTAAAGTAGTAGTAAAAACAGCGTTGTGATTTCCACTGACGCTTATACGGACATCAGCGGCGGATCCCCTCCCCTTAACTCGAACTATTAGCTTTGGAATTTCATTGACTACGTTACCTATTACCGTGACTTCATCCAGTATTCCTTGATCCCATGTGACCAGTGTGATTGGTTTCCAAATTCCAGAAGTCCCAGTAATTGGCCCCCAATCCCAACCGAAACTACATGCCATCTTTCTTAAATAGTTGTAGGGCATGTTGTAGGGATTTGGGTAACTTCCTAAAACTTCTTCACGCCTCAATGCTTCAGGTAACGGTGCTTTAAAAGCGATTTCTAGATTAGTGAGAGCTTTTGCTTCGATCGGTAAAACATATAATCGATGCATATTTTGAGTTGTTAACTTGATTTCACTATTAATAGAAATGCTTGCCAGGGTATCAAGGCCAGCGAAATGAAGTTCGTGGTTGCCTTGGGTTTGTGCTGGAATTTCAACAGAGAATTTACTATCGGTGTTTTTAATCCACGCCTGCTCGGGCTCGCTTCCAGTAGTTCGTATGTCCCCAATGACCCCGGCTGCAATCAAGTCTGTGTGCACGCTTCCAGGTATCGTGGCAGGAAATTCTCGATAACCATCTGGAGTTTGAATCTGTAATTTAAATTGAGTGTCAATTTTTTTGCGAATAACTCTCATTACTATGACCTTAGAAAATCAAGAATTATTTGAGAATCCTTTTCTGGCTCACGTGTCGTATCTACAATTAGGCTGGCTGCTTGTCGATAACGTGGGTCGCGTCTTTCATATCGCTCACGAATGACATCCTGTGGATTTTCTGAAAATGCCTGTCGACCTACTCCTGAAGATCCTGCTCTTTGCTTCTGCAGTTCTAGCGGCATATGCAAGTAAATTGTGCATTCCTTGGCAAGTGCCTTTACTAACTCTTCATTATCTGCAACGGAAGCAGCGGCACCTGCTACCAACGGTGCTGGTCGTGACAGCACATCCCACAGATATTTCTCTTCTAATCCATGAAGCGTTGGAACATCTAGTTTGGCAAGCTCTTTCATTGACAAGGATGCCATTTTCGACATTTCATAATCATTATCGATATACGGCCAACCAAGAACTTCGGAAATTATTGTCCCTATGGTTGTTTTTCCAACTCCCATTGCCCCGACCAGAATAACTCTGCGAGGCAAAAGTTCTTTATCGCTATTGGAAATCAACTAAAACCTTTCCAGATATTTGTGAATCTTTGGCGATTGCAAAAGCCTCAACTACATCTTCGGCTGGAATCACATGGGTCAATGCAGTTGAAATAACTGGATAGTTTGACAGCATAACTACCGCTTCAGAAATTTCATCGTTAAATCTAAATGCACCACGTAGTCGAATCTCCTTTGAAACCAATGGTGCTATCGCAATTGGTTGTGGACCTGCGCCAAGCATTCCTACTTGTATTACAGTTCCCGCACGACGTACAGTATTAAATGCAGAACTTACGGCGATTGGCGATCCAGAACATTCAAAAACGCAGTCGAAATAACTATCCGGTAACTCATCTTTGGTAATTTGCAGAGTCCTTGTTGCGCCAATTGCTAATGCCCGCTCTAGCGGACCGGTTAGTACATCTGTGCAAACAACTTCTGCTGCACCTTTAATTTTT
>CAINRW010000025.1 GCA_903852815.1 uncultured Actinomycetes bacterium | reverse complement strand
TAACCTCAAGTGGAGTTGTCGGCAGTGTTGCCCGTGCTTATGGACCAGTCGCAGGAGCCAAAGTAATCTCATAAAGATCGGCCAATGTGGTCATAACCATGGGCATTTATGAGGGAGAATACGGGTTCCGCCATTGTGTAGTGGCTAGCACATGGGCCTTTGAAGCCCAGGGTCCAGGATCGATACCTGGTGGCGGAGCGATAAGGGCAAGCCATAGTTAAGGCGGTGACACCGATAGGATTCACTCGTGAGCGTTCAAACCGTGATTGTCCTAGCTGCTGGCGAAGGAACACGGATGAAGTCATCCAAAGCCAAAGTACTTCACAGCATTGCTGGTCGCTCGTTACTTGGACATGTTCTTCACGCAGTTAAGCAACTAGATGCAGAAGAAATTCGAATCGTTGTTGGTTCAGGTCGTGAACAAGTTGAAGAACACATTTCACTCATTGCACCTCATGCACGCACCGTATTTCAAGCCGAACGCAATGGCACGGGACACGCAGCTCAACTAGCGCTCGCAGGAATTAATGCACAGGGAACAGTTTTAGTTTTAGCAGGAGATACTCCAATGCTTACCGGAGATTCACTTGCTGCATTTATTGCAGCCCATGCTGCTGGCAATTTCTCTGCATCCGTTTTAACTGCAGAACATCCAGAACCAACTGGATACGGTCGAATCATCAGAGATGATGCCGATGAGTTACTGAAAATTGTTGAAGAAAAAGATGCAACTGATGAAGAAAGATTTATTTTCGAAGTAAATTCTGGCGTATATGCATTTAATGGAGCTGCACTTGCAGCTTCAATTGGAAAGTTAACAAATTCAAATGCACAAGGCGAACTTTATTTAACTGATGTAATCGGCATCCTAAAAAATGAAGGTGCTTCAGTTGCTGCAATTATGATTGAGGATTTCACTGAGATTCTTGGGGTTAATGATCGTGTGCAACTTGCCGAATCTGCCGCAATTTTACGGGATCGAATTAATGACCATTGGATGCGTTCAGGTGTAACAATTATTGATCCAACTACAACATGGATCGATGCGACTGCTTCGATTGCTAGAGACGTAACTATTCACCCAGGTAGTGCGATTTATGGTGATACCGCAATTGCATCAGGTGCAAGCATTGGTCCACGCACAACTCTTACCGACTGTGTTGTAAAAGAAGGTGCATCTGTTCTTGAATCCATCGCTTCACACAGTGTTATTGGCGAAAGTGCAACGGTTGGTCCATTTACATATCTGCGTGCAGGAACAGTTTTAGGCGATGCAACTAAAGCCGGAGCCTTTGTTGAAATGAAAAATGCGACTCTGGGTACCGGGTCAAAAGTCCCCCATCTTTCATATGTTGGCGATGCCACGATTGGTGAAGAAACAAATATCGGTGCTGCAACTATTTTTGTTAACTATGACGGCGTTGATAAACATCACACAAATGTTGGAGATCATGTTCGAATCGGAAGCGACACAATGCTTGTTGCGCCAGTAACGGTCGGAGATGGGGCATATACCGCCGCAGGTTCGGTGATTACTGAAGATGTCCCGGCTGGAGCAATTGGTGTCGGCCGAGCAAAACAAAAAAATGTATTAGGTTGGGTCCTGCGCAAACGTGCAGGTTCAAAATCTGCACAAGCCGCCGAAGCAAGTGAGAAGAAAGGCTAATAAATGAGCGAGATCCGTTTATCTTCTGAAAAGAGATTGCGCCTTTTTGCAGGCCGCGGGTTTCCCGAATTAGCTGATGAAGTCGCATCAGAATTAGGTATCCCTTTAACTCCAACTTCTGCATATGACTTTGCCAATGGTGAGATTTTTGTTCGCTTTGAAGAATCTGTTCGTGGTTGCGATGCCTTCGTCATTCAAAGTCATACAACTCCGGTCAATAAACAGATTATGGAGCAGTTGATTATGGTCGATGCGCTCAAGCGCGCATCAGCTAAGCGAATTACTGTAGTTGCACCTTTTTATGGATATGCACGCCAAGATAAAAAGAGCCGTGGTCGCGAACCAATTACTGCCAGATTAATGGCCGATCTTTTCAAAACCGCCGGCGCTGATCGTTTGATGTGCGTTGACTTACACACTTCTCAAATTCAAGGATTTTTTGATGGCCCGGTTGACCATCTTTTTGCGCTCCCTATGTTGGCAAATTATGTAGGCAGCAAAGTCGACCGTTCACGTTTAACAATCGTGTCTCCAGACTCTGGTCGTGTACGCGTTGCCGAACGTTGGTCGGATTTACTGGGTGGCTGCCCAATCGCATTTATTCATAAAACTCGTGACCCACGCATTCCTAATGAATCAACAACTGGCCGCGTCGTCGGCGATGTTCAGGGACAAACCTGTGTTGTTATCGATGACATGATTGACACTGCAGGAACAATTACAAAAGCAGTGGACGCACTTTTTGAAGCAGGCGCTAAAGATGTAATCATCGCTGCAACGCACGCCGTACTTTCAGGTCCAGCAATTGATCGCCTAAAAGCATCCCGAGCTTCTGAGGTAGTAATTACCAACACCTTGCCAATTACAGAAGATCAAAAATTTGACGGTTTAACCGTTCTATCGATTGCACCGCTTCTTGCCCGTGCAATTCGTGAAGTCTTCGAAGATGGCTCAGTTACTAGTCTTTTCGATGGGCACTCTTAAGCAAGGATTTGCTTAAAATCACCCCTCAAAGATAGTGTTCGCGTTGTTCCGGCGAGGGTAAGAATTACTTCCGTAATCGACGGCTATAGGACTTAACTCCTTACTGGAACTTTGTGCAGACACCGAAGTTATTCCAAAGGAGATTTAAAATGGCAGAAATCAGCATCAACGGCGTACGTCGTACCGAATTTGGTAAGGGCGCATCACGTCGTGCACGTCGCGATGGTTTGGTTCCTGCCGTTATCTACGGTCACGGTGAAAAGCCACAACACATCAC
>CAINRW010000024.1 GCA_903852815.1 uncultured Actinomycetes bacterium | reverse complement strand
TTTGTTAGCTGTGTAGTAATTAACCATGTCACCAAAAGTTTCTGGTGCACTTGAAACAAGCTTGGTGTTGTAGATCATTGCAACGTTGTTGATGTCTACAGGAACGCCGTACAACTTGCCCTTGTATGTTAAATCAAGGAACTGTGTTGGATTGAAACGTGCCTTAACTGATGCAGAAAGTACGAGTGGTGCAAGCTTTCCGCTCTTAGCTCCAGTTGGAACCCAGTCATTTCCACCAACAACGATGTCTGGACCAGATGCATCTGTAGCAATATCAAATGCAGCCTTCAAAGCATCAAAGCTTGAGAAAGTTACAACCTTGATTGTGTAACCAGGAACCCAGTCACCTTTTGCTGCAATTACTTTAGTTAGGTTTGGCCCGCGAGATTCATCTGCCCACACAACGATCTGTGAAGTCGCACTTGCTGATGGTGCTACAAGTGTTGAAACCGCAAGCGCGAATGCTGCGAAAACGCCAGCAAATCCGAAACGCTTTGTATTCATTTATATCCTCCATGGATGGAAAACACGCATACGAGGGCATGCGCTATTGAGGCTATTTCACACGTGAATGCGCGAGTAATCAAATCTAAAAGGCTGAACTAGCCCCCTTTGGAGGCTCTTTTATCTGATTGTTATAAAGCCTTACATTTACAGGGGCTATTGCAGAGCCTACTTGTGAAGCTGTTCGACAGTGCCATCCCAGCCATCTACGGCTTCAGGTTTGCGTGGACCCTTGCCAATGTAGCGAGCAGATGGGCGAATCAATCGACCAGTGCGCTTTTGCTCCAAGATATGTGCAGACCAACCTGCAGTGCGAGCAGCTGTAAACATAGAAGTAAATAGATGTGCAGGAACTTCTGCAAAATCTAAAATGATTGCTGCCCAAAATTCAACATTTGTTTCAAGAACACGATCTGGTTGGCGCTCGCGAAGTTCTTGTAGCGCTGCTTGCTCAAGGGCTTCAGCAACTGCGTAACGCGGTGCGTTTAATTCCTTAGCAGTGCGACGCAGAGTACGTGCGCGTGGATCTTCTGCGCGGTAAACGCGGTGACCAAATCCCATCAAACGTTCTTTGCGATCTAACAATCCCTTGACGTATGCAGTTGCATCGCCAGTTTTTTCAACTTCTTCAATCATGTGCAATACACGTGAAGGTGCACCGCCATGGAGCGGACCTGACATTGCACCAATTGCACCTGAAAGCGCTGCAGCAACATCTGCACCAGTAGATGCAATTACGCGCGCAGTAAATGTTGAAGCATTCATTCCATGCTCTGCAGCTGAAACAAAGTAAGCATCAATTGCGCGAACATGTGCAGGATCTGGCTCACCGCGCCAACGAATCATCATTCGCTCGACAACTGTGTGTGCTTTATCAATTTCAGTTTCTGGAACAGATGGTGCAATTTGTCCGCGTGCTGCTTGGGCTAAATAAGAGAGCACCATTACAGATGCACGCGCGAGATTGCTGCGCGCCTCTGCATCATCAATATCTAAAAGTGGTTTAAATCCCCATGCTGGTGCCAACATTGAAATCGCAGCTTGTACATCTACGCGCACATCACCAGAGTGAACAGGTAATGGAAATTTTTCTGCATTTGGAAGACCTGGATTGAATTGATCATCAACAAGAAGTCCCCACACATTTCCAAATGAAACGCGTCCAACTAGATCTTCAATATCAACACCACGGTAGCGAAGCGCGCTACCTTCTTTATCGGGCTCTGCAATTTCAGATTCAAAAGCAATTACACCTTCAAGGCCTGGCTTGAAATCATCTGACACGTTGAGCTCCCTTAATTGTGGTTTCTGCGCCGCTAATTCTGCCCCTAACCAAGGGGTGTTCGCGACCACAGGTCCAAGAGGATGCACTCATGGCGAAAGTGAGGTTCGATACACCTATGGCCGAAAAGCAATTTTCACGTGAAGAAATTCGAGCAATGCGCCGTTCCTATGGAGAGGCCGGTCTGAGCCAACTCGATCCCGACCCTTTTAAAGCCTTCGCAGATTGGCTACTTGAAGCCCACGAAAATCCCATGATCATCGAAGCCAATGCCATGGTGCTTTCAACTCTTGGAAGTGACTCCATGATTAGTACGCGCACCGTTTTGCTCAAAGATATTTCAGAGGGTGGATTTACTTTCTTTACTAATTATGAATCGCGCAAAGCCCACGCAATGGAAAGTAACGAGCAAGTAAGTTTGCTTTTCCCTTGGTATGCAATGGAGCGACAAGTTGCTATTCAAGGATTAGTTGCAAAGGTTTCGCAGGAAGAATCACATGAATATTTTGCGACTAGGCCTTGGGGTTCACAAATTGGCGCATGGGCAAGTCATCAATCTTCTCCGCTTGCATCTCGCGAAGAATTGGAACAACGATATGCAGGTGCTGCACAAAAATGGCCCGAAGGAAGTGTGGTTCCATGTCCACCATATTGGGGCGGCTATCGAGTAACTCCTTTATCGATTGAATTTTGGCAAGGAAGATATTCACGTTTACATGATCGCTTGCGCTATGACCGCGCTATCACAACTGCTGATTGGGAGTTGAATAGGTACTACCCGTAGGCTTACATCCATGAGTGCAGAGTTAATAATCCCCGCAGGACTAAAGCCTGCCGATGGACGTTTTGGTTGTGGCCCATCAAAGATTCGCCCCCAAGCTTTATCGGCACTAGCCGCAAGTGGCGCAACAATTCTTGGAACATCTCACCGACAAAAACCAGTGAAGAATGTGGTTAAGCGAGTTCGCGAAGGTTTGCACGCACTTTTTAATCTGCCGGAAGGCTACGAAGTAATTATCGGTAACGGTGGTTCAACTGCATTTTGGGATATTGCAACCTTGAATCTGATTGAAAACCGATCACAGCATTTAGTCTTCGGAGAATTCTCATCAAAGTTTGCAAGTGCTTCCAAGGAAGCACCGTTCCTTGGCGAACCATCAATTATTAAATCTGAACCTGGCTCACATCCATCTGCAGTCGCTGAAACCGGAATTGATGTCTATGCCTTAACGCATAATGAAACTAGTACTGGAGTTTCAATGCCAATTGTGCGTCCACTAAATATCTCAGATGCATTAGTTGTCGTTGATGCAACAAGTGCTGCGGGCGGATTAATGGTTGATGCCAAAGAGTTTGATACCTATTACTTTGCTCCCCAAAAATCTTTTGCTTCCGATGGCGGATTATGGATTGCAATTATGAGTCCAGCGGCAATTGCCCGAGTTGAAAAATTAAAAGCAAGTGGCCGTTGGATTCCAGCATTTTTCGATTTATCAATTGCAATTGAAAATTCTCGTTTAGATCAAACATATAACACTCCAGCAGTTGCAACTTTAATTTTGCTGGCAGAACAGATTGAGTGGATGAACGCCGGTGGCGGACTTTCTTTTGCTGCAGGTCGAAGTGCCGAGTCTTCATCAATTCTCTACAACTGGGCAGAAAAAACAAGTTACACAACGCCTTTTGTAGTCAACCCTGACATGCGTTCAAAGGTTGTTGGAACAATTAACTTTGACGATTCCATTGACGCAGGTGCAATTGCATCTGCGCTTAGAGCTAACGGCATTGTTGATACTGAGCCGTATCGAAAGTTGGGAAAGAATCAACTGCGTATCGGAATGTTCCCTGCAGTTGATCCTTCTGATGTCGAGTCACTAACCAAGTGCATCGATTATGTCGTGGCTGCGCTCTAGAAAATAATGCCTAAATCATTTCAGCGAGATCGATTCTTTTGGATTACGGCTACCCAAACCGCCATCGTTAATTTCTATTTGGGTGGATTTGGTCCTGCACAATCTCTATTAAGAGCAGATCAAGGAACATCTTTAACTATTGCAGGTCTGCATGGAACAGTTATGGGAATCGCTTCAATTGCTGCAGGTTATGTAAACCCTCATCTTGCGCATAAGTATGGACGAGCAAAATCTCAGTGGATTGGTTTAGGAATATTCTCAACCGGTCTACTTTTGTTTGTCATTTCTCCCCCAGTCTCTTTGACCCTTCCAGCCACATTAATTACTGGTTTTGGTACATCAATAGTGATTAACACAATGCTGACTTCAATGTCGCATCACTATGGAAAAGCGGCGGAAGTTGCAATCCCACAAGCAAATGGAATCGCCTCGGTTGGATTTGTTACGGGAACTGCAGTAATTGGAACCATCGCAACACAATTTAGAGATTTTTGGCGTTTAGGTTTATTACTCGCACTTCCTGTTGCCCTTGTTCTAGTTTTAATTGGACGCGATAAGGGTAAAGAGGAACATGTTCCTGATGTAAGTGGTCCACAAAGTGGAAAGATGTCAGCGACATTTTGGCTGGCTTGGTTTGGTTTTGTTGCATGTATTTCTTCAGAGTTTGCCACCTCATTTTGGTCGGCAGCACTACTGAAAGATCGCGTCGGGTCGAGTGCAGCAATTTCAACTGTAGCCATCGTTGCTTTAGGCACTGGCATGGGAATTGGCCGCTGGTACGGTGGTTTGTTGCTCAAGAATTTTAAACTTGATACTCAATTGCTGCTACTTGTGACGCTCCAACTCATAGGATTTTCAATGTTTTGGCTTTCGCACACAATGATAATTTCATTAATTTGCTTACTGTTGGTTGGCCTTGGAATTTCAATGCAGTTCGCACTTTCTGCGATCAGGCTCGTTGGTTTTAGCGATGACCGTCCAGATCTTGCAGTTGGCCGCTCTTCATTAGGTGCTGGCATTGCAATCGCAGGCGCACCATTTCTTTTAGGTTTCCTTGGCGATAATTTTGGAATTTCCCGCGCTTACATCATGGTTCCAGTTTTAATAATTATTGCATTTTTGATTATTAAATTAACTCCCTCACAGCCAGTGAAAGTCTGAGAGATGAATTATAAAACCCGGCGCATAGTTACTCTAGTCGTTCTTATTGGACTTCTTGTTTTAATTGCTATTCGAAGTTTTTAATATCGTATCAACTGAAATATCAACTGGAACTTCAACGCGATCTTTATAGATAAACCAAATTGTTATCGTTGCAATTAAAGCAATCGCTCCACACCCAGCAATTGTCCAACGAATACCCACCACTTCAGCCATAATGCCAATTAACGGTGATCCGACTGGTGTGCCTCCCATAAAAATAAGCAAATAGATTCCCATGACGCGCCCTCTGATGGCTGGATCGCTATTTACTTGCACGATTGAATTTGCTGTAATCATTGTTGTTAGTGCCGTTACTCCACAGATTGGCAAGAAAATTGCATATGTTGTGTAGTTGGGCATTATTGAAAGCACAATTAAGGCAAAAGCAAAAAAACCACCAGCTAAAATTACAAATCTAGTTTTGCGGAAACGCTCAAGACGAGCCGATGCGATGGCACCAGTAAATGAGCCGATTGCAACAAAAGTTCCGAGCAAACCATATGAAGCAGGACCTTTACCGAATTCTTTGGTAGCCATTAGCGCATTGAATATTTGGAAATTTAGGCCGAAAGTTCCAAGAAAGAAAACCATCAACATCACAACATATATATCCGGTCGTGCCATTGCATAACGCAAACCTTCGCGCACATTCGTCATTGACTTTGGGCGCTCATGCTGGAAAAACTCTTTTTCATTCATCAGCATCAATGCACCTATGGCAAATAAATAAGAAACTCCGTTCACAATAAAGGATGGACCAGTTCCAAAAGCTGCGATGAGCAAACCTGATAGACCCGGACCCACAAGCCTTCCGGCATTGAAATTTGCTGAGTTCAAACTTACTGCGTTCGGTAAATCATCATGGCCAACTATTTCGGCAGCAAATGATTGGCGAACTGGTGCATCAATTGCTGAAGAGATTCCAAGTACGCCGGCTAGAACAAATACGTGCCAGAGCGCAATATGGTGGGACATAACTAATGCGCCAAGCGCAAGGGCGGAAAATGCACCGAGAGCATTAGTTCCCATCAATAATTTTCGTTTATTGAACCGATCGGCAAGTGCGCCCCCGTGAAGTGAAAAAAACAGCACTGGCGTAAATTGAATCGCCGTAACAATTCCTAAATAAGTTCCGCTATGAGTGAGTTCTAAAACTAACCAATCTTGTGCAACACGTTGTGCCCAGCTTCCAATATTTGAAATTGTGTTGGCAGGAAAAAGTATGCGGTAATTACGGTGACGAAATGAACGCCAATTACCATCCTCTTTTACCTTAAATCCCATTACGCTTCTCTCATGGCTTCAAATATTCGCTCGGTTGTAACCCTAGTAGTAATTGGCGTCATCTGCTGGATGGTTGCCCTTGTAATTGCCTTAGCGGTAGGCGCGCAAGGCAAAGTGATTTGGACCTGCATCGTTGGAGCGATTCTTGGCTTAACTGGAATTCGTTATTCAATTCGCCGCAATAAACGCAGCGGAATTTAATTTACGCTTCTAGTTGTGATGCAATGCCGCGAAGTACGCGACCTAATCGCTCTGCTTCAGTTGCAGATGGATGACGTCCAGAGCGCAGACCATTTCCAACGCGATCTAAAATTTTAATTGTGTCTTCAATCATTGCCGCTAAATCATCGGCATTGACACGAGAGTTTTCAGCCAATGATGGTGGCGCATCAATAATGTGCACTGATAAAGCTTGAGGTCCGCGACGAGAATCGGCAATGCTAAATTCAAGTTTTGTTCCTGGCTTTACTGTTGCAACACCTTCTGGAAGTGAAGAGGCAGCAAGATAAACATCTTCACCTTCATCATTTGCAATGAAACCAAAACCTTTTTCTAGGGAGAACCATTTAACGCGTCCTGTAGGCATGGGGAGGGCTCCTTGCTAATTTCTGATTACTCGTTCAAGCCGCGGGGTTTGCGGGCAGGTCGTTAGTTTATCACCGGTTCATTGAAGGTCGCTTCGGAGTGAGCACCACAACCATGATCAACTGAGACCACACGGGCATCCTCGGGTGAGATTGCATTGGCGCATACGCCAAAAGTTGCGCGTAATGAGCCAGCAATTGGAATAAAGAATCCACATGAGTGACAAGGCTTGGGGGCAGATTGGGCCAATGGGGATTTAGGGCCGCGGTCGCCGTCATACCAACGCTTTGCAGCTTGATCGCGACCTTCAATAGACATCACACGTGCACGACCGAAACCTAATTCAACTGCCAACGCAGTATCTAAATCTTCATCCTGCGGCAACGCTGCTTGTCCTGGAACTAAGCGGGTGTCTTCGAGTGAACTTGGAACGATGTCACCGACACCGACATCGCCAGGTTGAATACGATCGCGATACGGAATCCAATCTGGTGCAAGCAATGCATCAGGGCCAGGAAGAGCAACTAAATCACAAACAGTAGGAATTGAATCGGCATCAACTTTTGCGATTGTGACGCACCAACGCCAGCCTTTATATCCAGAAAGTTTTGCTTCAAATAAATAAGTTGCGACGCGATTGTCATCATCATATTCAACTGAAATAAATGAACCGACGTGGTCACGTTTTTCTGCATGATCCAAAATCGCAGTGTGGGCAAGATTTTTCGCATCAAACCCGCTAGCAGATGCGGTTGGTGTCTGGTTTTTGGGCGATTTTTTTCCCAATATCTTCTTTGCCATCTGCATAGGGTAAAGCAGAACGCCGCTCCCGTGTTAATCGAGAGCGGCGTTAGGCGTAACTATTGGTTAAATAAGCGAACTTAGAAGTCCATGTCTCCGCCGCCTTGTGCGGCAGGTGCTGGATTCTTTTCTGGCTTATCTGCAATCACTGCTTCGGTTGTAATGAAGAGTGCAGCAATTGATGCAGCATTTTGAAGCGCAGAACGTGTGACCTTGGCTGGATCGATGATTCCAGATTTAATCATGTCTACGTATTCGCCAGTTGCTGCGTTAAGACCTTGTCCTGCTGGAAGGTGACGAACTTTCTCAACCACTACTCCGCCTTCAAGACCGGCATTGATTGCGATTTGCTTGAGTGG
This sequence comes from uncultured Actinomycetes bacterium, assembly GCA_903852815.1. Classification (GTDB taxonomy): domain Bacteria; phylum Actinomycetota; class Actinomycetes; order Nanopelagicales; family Nanopelagicaceae; genus Planktophila. The sequence continues at coordinate 55,181 of CAINRW010000024.1, read as the reverse complement.
GGCTTCGATTGCAAACTCAACAATCTTTGCACCCGTTGCTTCATCGCCAGTTAAGCCAGTCAACTTCTTAAATGCTGCAGTTGCTGCTTGGAGAAGTGCAACGCCACCACCGGCAACGATTCCTTCTTCAACTGCAGCTTTTGCATTGCGAACTGCATCTTCGATGCGGTGCTTACGCTCTTTGAGTTCTACTTCTGTTGCTGCGCCAGCTTTAATTACTGCAACGCCACCAGCAAGCTTTGCAAGACGCTCTTGCAACTTCTCACGATCATAATCTGAATCGCTCTTTTCAATCTCTGTACGGATTTGAGTAACGCGGCCCTTGATTTGTGCCTCATCGCCTGCGCCTTCAACAATTGTTGTCTCTTCTTTGCTGATAACAACTTTGCGAGCGCGACCCAAGAGTTCCAGTCCGGCTTGATCAAGTTTTAGACCAACTTCTTCAGAGATAACTGTTGCGCCAGTAAGAATCGCAATATCTTGAAGCATCGCTTTGCGGCGATCTCCAAAGCCAGGTGCCTTAACTGCCGCTGAACGGAAAGTTCCACGAATCTTGTTTACCACAAGTGTTGCTAGTGCTTCGCCTTCTACATCTTCAGCGATGATTGCAAGTGGCTTTCCTGATTGCATAACTTTTTCAAGAACTGGAACTAAATCCTTGATATTTGAAATCTTTGAATTAACAATAAGGACATAAGCATCTTCTAGAACCGCTTCCATGCGATCCTGATCAGTTACAAAGTATGGAGAAATGTAACCCTTATCGAAGCGCATACCTTCAGTAAGTTCGAGTTCGAGACCAAAAGTATTTGACTCTTCAACGGTGATTACGCCTTCTTTTCCAACTTTATCCATTGCTTCAGCAATCATCTCGCCGATTGTTGCATCTGCTGCAGAGATAGATGCTGTTGCTGCGATTTGTTCTTTTGAATCTACGGCCTTTGCCATAGACAAAAGTTCAGCAACGATTTCAGCAACGGCTTTTTCCATTCCGCGCTTTAGTGCCATTGGATTTGATCCAGCAGCTACGTTGCGAAGACCTTCGCGAACTAGTGCTTGTGCCAAAACTGTTGCAGTTGTTGTTCCATCGCCAGCGACATCATCAGTCTTCTTAGCAACTTCCTTAACAAGCTCTGCGCCGATTTTTTCCCAAGGGTCATCAAGTTCAATTTCTTTTGCAATTGAAACGCCATCATTAGTAATTGTTGGGGCGCCCCACTTCTTCTCGAGAACAACGTTACGTCCACGAGGTCCAAGCGTTACTTTGACCGCATCGGCCAAGATGTTCATTCCGCGCTCTAATCCGCGGCGGGCTTCTTCATTAAAGGCAATCTGCTTTGCCATGAGGTGTGCTCACTTTCGTTTAATCGTTCATGTGCGGGGGCTTTATCACTCGCACCCCGAGAGTGCTAACGCCAAATCTACGGGAGGTATTCCAAGGACGCAAAACGAGAAGGGTTTAGCGGGCGATGCGGGTGTTCATGCGGGCTTCACGCAGGCGGCGAAGACGCTTAACCAGCATGGGCGAAGCCTCGAGGGCATCGTCGCGGTCAATCAAATCATTGAGAAGTTGGTAATAGCGGGCGGCAGAGAGATCGAAAAGCTCTTTAATTGCCGCCTCTTTGGCCCCTGCATAGCGCCACCAACTGCCTTCAAAATCCAGGATGCGAAGTTCAAGGTCGCTAAGGCTAGTGGACATCACGGATTCTTCTTGTGCAGACATAGGCAAAAGACTATCTGACGGCAAAGAAAAGTGTGGGATTTGCTCTCGATTACAAAGTGGCAAGAATCATTTCAATGTCGGCAATTTTTGTCCATGGATTAACTATGGCAAAACGCAGAATTGGTTGACCGTGATGTGAACTTGGTGGGATAAAACCAATTTGATCGGCCAATAATTTTTCAGACCACTTCTGATAATCGCTTGAATCCCAACCTTTGCGGATAAAAGCAACGATTGAAAGTTCTGGTTCGCAGATTAATTCCAAATTCGGATCTGCCTTTACTAATTCAGCAGCTTGTCGTGCAACTAAGAGCGAGTGCTCCATTGCTTCGGTATAAGCATCAGTACCGTGCGCAGCAAGTGAAAACCAAAAAGGTAAGCCGCGCGTTCTGCGAGTCAATTGAATTGCATAATCTGATGGAGACCATGCGCCATCTTTTAAAGTATCTAAATACGATGCATGTTGGGAATGCACTTGTCGTGCTAACTCTGGCTCGCGATAAATAAGTGCACACGCATCATATGGAGCAAATAACCATTTGTGTGGATCGACTATTAATGAATCCGCAGTTTCCACTCCATCAAAATGCGAGCGAACCGATGGCGCACAAAGGGCGGCTAAACCATAAGCACCATCAACATGGAACCAAATATTGCGTTTATGCGCCTCGGTACCAATACCTTGTAAGTCATCGATGATTCCCAGATTAGTGGTGCCTGCCGTTGCAACTACGGCAAAAACTCTGTGCGTTGTTGTGTCATGCAAATGATCAATTGCATGTGCAACTGCATCCCCCATCAATTTTCCATTTGAAGCAACTGGAACTTTCAGAACATCAACATCCATAACATTAGCTGCACTCACAATTGATGAATGCGCTTCCTCGCTGCAAGCAATCACCCACCTGGTCGCACCTGGATGATTTTTGCGCCCTTGTGCGCGTGCAACTACTAGCGCTGAAAGATTTCCAATTGTTCCACCTTGAACAAAAACTCCGCCCGCCTCTGCAGGAAGTCCAGCTAGATCTGCAATCCACCGAAGTGCTTGATTTTCTGCAAAAACCGCACCTGCACCTTCTTGCCAAGATCCGCCATACAAAGCACTTGCACCAACAACTAAATCAAAAAGGTTTGCGTACTCACTTGGAGCTGAGGGAATGAAAGCTAAATTTCGGGGATGGTCTGTCGAAATACATGCTTTAGCTAGAACAGAAGTGAAAACTTCTAAAGCATCATGACCGCCAAGTCCGCGCGCAGTAATGGTATTTCCCACTTCACTAAATAAATCTTCAGCAGTCCTTGGACCATCAAGGGGTGGATCGTTTTTTAAACGATCCAGACTGTAAGCCAAAACTTCAGCAGCTAAGGCCTCAACCTCAGGTGTGAACTCATGCATCTTTAGCCGCTCTTTTCACTATATTTCTTAACATAGTTGGAAAAACAAAAAGATGAAATGGAGAAATCACATACCAATACAACTGACCACCCAAACCTCGTGGGTTGAACGTTGCTTCTTGAATTACATGGGTCTTACCGTCGCGTTCCTCAACGATGAATTCCAACCATGCTTTACCGGGCAAAATCATCTCTGCATACAACTTTAAACGGTGCCCTCTTTCTAAAACTTCCACACGCCAAAAATCCAGGCTTTCACCAACGCGCAGGAAATCTGGATCCCGACGACCGCGTCGAAGGCCTACTCCTCCAACGAAACGATCAATTACTCCTCGGCCCCACCACAGAAAATCTGATCCAAACCAACCATTTTCTCCACCAATACTTTCGATTTGCTTCCAAATCTTTTCTGCAGGAATATCAGTTGTTCGCTCACGCCGATCACGTAAAACCGCTTCGCCTGCCCAATCTGGATCACCTTGTGCTTTTTGCCAAGGTGCAGTTGGAATCGTTGCATCCGACCATCTTGTTTCAACTTGATGTTCAGTTATCCGTGAGAGCGCCAAATTAATCGCAGTTGCAACATCGGTTAAACCTTCAGGTGGAAGGGCGATGACGTCATTGATGGATTTGGCTGGATCTGCAACTACCTCGCTAATCAGAGAACCAACAAGTGGTCTTGCAAGAGCTGTTGGCACTGGTGTTACTAAACCAATCCAGAGTGAAGATAGTCCAGGAGTTAAAACGGGGACCTTAATAATCCAACGTTTTTTTAAACCGGAAAGGCTTGCAAATTTCTGCATCATGTCCGCATACGTAAGCACTTCTGGACCACCGATATCGAAAATTTTGTTGATGGGTTTTTCTAGAAATGCAGCTTTTTTCAAATAATACAAAATGTCACGAATTGCGATGGGGTGCGTTTTGTTCATCACCCATTTTGGTGTTGTCATAATCGGAAGACGATGAGTTAAGTGACGTAACATTTCAAAAGAAGCAGATCCGGAACCAATAATTATTCCGGCGCGAAGTTCCATTACGGGCACCGAAGTTGACGCTAGTTCTGCACCAGTACTAACGCGTGATGCTAAATGCTTACTAATGTTTTTATCATTTGCGATGCCACCGAGATAAACAATTTGCTTCACGCCTGCAGCTTCTGCGCACTCTGCAAATTGACAGGCCATCTGTGCTTCGATTTCATCAAATTTAGGACCTAAGTTAATTGAGTGCAATAAATAATAAGCCGTGTGGATTCCAACTAACGCCTTGCTAACTTCTTCCCGATTATTTGCACTTCCCACGGCAATCTCAACTTTGTCGGCCCACGATTGCCCATTGACTTTATTTCTATCACGCACAAAAACTCGGACATCACAGTTTTCGGCAACTAGCGTTCTCACTAGCCGGCCGCCTACATATCCAGATGCCCCGGTAATGAGAAATTTACGATTTTGATTGAGCATGCTCATGCATTCAAGCCTAGACTTACTTTCATGCAAATCGCACCTCAGAAACCTCGAGTTGTAATTCTTGGTGCAGGATTCGGTGGACTTACTGCAGCAAAAGCCATGGCTGACTTTGCTGATGTCACTGTAATTGATCGCCACAACTTCCAAACTTTTCTTCCGCTTCTCTATCAAGTCTCAACTGCTGGTCTTGCGGCTGACCATGTTGCCCATCCGATTCGAAGTGCCCTAAGAAAGACAAACGTTAAATTTCGAATGGCTTCGCCCATATTTATCGACCACAAAAATAAATCTGTAAAGCTCGATAGCAGCGAAGTCCTTGATTTTGATTACTTGATAGTGGCCCTTGGTTCGGCGACTGCGGATTTTGGAATCCCTGGAGTTAATGAACATGCGCTAGGAATGAAAAGTGTTAATGAGGCGATTGCCATCCGTGCCCAAGTCATGCGGCGCTTTGAAGATCTCTGTCGATTTGAAGATGACACTATCTTTTCAATTTCGGTAGTAGGTGGTGGGCCAACCGGGGTTGAAATGGCTGGAGCTTTTGCCGAACTGGTCCGAGGGCCATTAAAAAATGACCAAGCGCACGCCGCTGCTCATATTCGGGTTCGCTTAATTGAAGCGGGGCCGCGAATTTTGCCGATGTTTTCAGCAAAACTCTCTGATCGAGCACGCAAAGATTTAGAAAAGTTAGGGGTAGAAGTTCAAGTCAATACCGCAGTAAAAGAGATTAAATCTCGAAAAATTGAAACCGTTGCTGGTCAATCACTTCCTTCTGAAGTCACTATTTGGGCCGCTGGAGTTATGGGCGAACCAACTGCCATGAAATTAAATCTTCCTCTAGTCAATACTCGAATCGATGTCGATCAAACTTTGCAGGTAAAACATCATCCTCATATTTTTGCTATCGGAGACATCGCAGGTTTTGTTGGAGCCAACGGACGCTTTTTACCGATGGTTGCACCTGTTGCTATGCAACAAGGTAGACATGTTGCACGACAGATTAAGAAACTAATTGCAGGACAAGACTTAGTGGCATTTAAATACATTGACAAAGGTTCAATGGCGACAATTGGCCGTCACAAAGCAATCGTAGAAGTGAAGAAATTGCGGTTAGTTGGAATTCCAGCTTGGTATGCGTGGCTATTTCTTCATTTATTTTATTTGCTTGGCGGTCGCAATAAGATTGGCACCATGGCTGATTGGACTTGGAATTATTTAACTTTTGATCGCGGTAATCGCCACATCATGGACACGCTCTAATGCCAGAGTACGTAAACCTGCGTGGACATCAGCTTTATAACTACGAGTGGGATAACGATGGTGAAGCTTTACTTCTTCTCCACGGCGGCTTAAGCAAAACATCAAGTTGGGATTACCTCATGGTTCCCGCACTTGAAGATGAATTTCACCTTTTTGCCTATGATCGAACTGGGCATGGTTTTACGGGAGACCAAGCCGGAAGTTTGCATTTTGAATTCCAAGCACATGAAGCAATTGCTTATTTAGAAGATGTGGTGAAGGAACCCGCACATTTAATTGGTTACAGCGATGGTGGAATTATCGCTTTGATGGTGGCTATTGCTCGTCCTGAGTTAGTGAAATCCATAGTCGCCATCGGGGCGAATTTTCATTACAGCGCACCTTTAAGTGATTTCACTGAAGCCTTTGTCAGCGAAGAAGATCAAGCTGAATACAACTTAATTTCACCAGATGCGCCTCATACATTGCTTGAAAAAACCAAGCGAATGAATCAAATTTGGAAAACTGAACCAGATATTTCACTTTCTGAAATTTCTTCGATTCAATGCCCAGTCTTAGTTATGGCTGGCGATGATGATGTGATTAAACATGAACATACGATTGCTTTGTATGAAAACATACCTTTAGGCCAATTGGCGATTTTGCCTGGTACTTCTCATGGCTTAGTGAAAGAAAAACCAGATTTGATGTTGGCGATTATTACTCAGTTCCTTGAAAATTTAAGTTATCCCGTAACGCGACAACCGATACGTCGCACTAACAATCTATAGGAGTAATTTTTCCAGTTGCGACATCGTAAATTGCGCCACCGACTGAAACGCCAGAATTAAGCAAATGATAATTTCGTACCTTTTGAACATCTTCAATTAAAGCTTGTTGTTGATCAGCAACTGTTTTGAATTCTAGTTCTGAAGTATCAATTCCATATTTGGAATCAATCTCTCTATGAATTTCAGCTTCATCCACTTGTGCCATTCGGCAGTTTGTGTGCGGCATGATTAAAATTCTTTTCACACCAAGTAAATATGTTGCAAGAACCAGAGTACGTAAAACATCCTCAGTAACGCGCGCACCAGCATTGCGCAAAATTTTGGCATCACCTGATCGCATTCCAATTACTGAAAGTGGATTAATTCGCGAATCCATGCATGTAACGATTGCTAAACCTCTTTGAGCAACGCCAGTTAAATCTGAATACTTAAAAGTTTTGATGTATTCATCATTAGCTGCGAGCGCATCGGAAAATTCATCATGAGGAAAGGTAGACAATTAATGCTCCCTCCAAAAAAACTACGAGCCCCCCGTCAGGATTGAACTGACGACCTGCGCATTACAAGTGCGCTGCTCTACCACTGAGCTAGAGAGGCCTATGTGCAAGCACATAGTGGTCTTTCGACCAGCGGCAATTATGGCAGTGGAACGGCAAAACTTGAAATCGTACGGATGAGCAAGGCTCAGCGGTAGGTTATGCCCGTGAGATTAGGCGTCCTGGATGTGGGTTCAAATACCATCCACCTGCAAGTAATGGATGCCCATCCCGGTGCCCGGCCCGCACCAGCCACGAATTTCAAGGTTGAGCTGCGCCTGACAGAGTACCTAGATCCCACAGGGTCGATTTCAAGCGAGGGAATTAACCAACTCCATCAGGCAATTGGTGGGGCTGTTAACCACGCGCATCAAAACGAGACTGATGAAATTCTCGCTTTTGCTACCTCTGCTATCCGTGAGGCTAAAAATGGTTCGCAGATTATTGAAGAAGTTAATCAGCGACATAACATTGATTTACAGATTTTAACTGGAGATGAAGAAGCCCGAATGACCTTCTTGGCCGTACGCCGTTGGTTAGGTTGGTCGGCAGGAAAACTCTTGGTACTAGATATTGGTGGCGGTTCATTAGAGATTGCGTCAGGTATAGATGAAAATCCTGAGGCCACCATTTCATTACCACTTGGTGCTGCCCGACTTACGCGAGAATTCCTAAGTGGAGATCCTTACAACACAAAAGGAATCAAAGTTCTAGAAGAATTCGTTGCAAATAAAATTAATTCGGAACTTCCAACAATATTACGAGCACACGATGCAAATCATTTCGTAGCAACCAGTAAGACGTTTAGAACTTTGGCACGACTTTCTGGTTACATGTTCGACGAGAATCCAAAATTCTTGGAACGTGGAAATCTAAAAGCTATGACCTCCAAACTTGCGAGCATGAGTAATAAATCGAGAGCAGATCTTCCTGGAGTTTCAATGAGTCGGGCCCAACAAATAGTTGCGGGAGCGATTGTCGCCCAATCAGTTATGGCGACGCTTGAAATAGACAGAGTTGAAATATGCCCTTGGGCACTGCGTGAAGGAATTGTGTTGAGGCGGTTAGATTGGCTCAATAATTAAACTTGCGGTGCTTCCAGCCAATCAACTGCAATGATTTCACCGTCTCGATAATGCAAAACCCATGCCTCGCCTGGTTCTAGCTTTTGGTCCAATTGCTTAAAATTCTTCTTTCCAATTAGTTTTTTGAGCATCTTAGGAAGAATTGGATTATGGCTGCAAACAATTGCGCTCTTGCCTTGATCCATTAAGTTTTGGACATAATCTAAAGGCGCATCTTTATCTTTTTCAAAGCCATACTCGCTTAAGTCCGCGGAATAAATTGGATTCATTTCAAAAGAACGTGAGATTGATTCAATAGTTTCAATGCAGCGCTGTGCATCGGATGAATGAATTTCAGCGATAGCGTAAGGAAGATAAAGCGGTAATAAGCGCTTAGCTTGCAGCTGTCCTAACCGTGCAAGTGGGCGATCACCATCATCTCCATCCCAATCTTCGCGTTTAACTGCTTTGGCATGGCGCAATAAAACCAATGGTGTAGTTCCAGAATCAAACTCTAAAAAGAAGTCAATTAATTGCTTGTCATCATCGAGTGTGAGTTTGTCCCTGGCACTGGCTGGATCAAGCCAAAGAAGTTCATCAACCTCGGATGGATCGATAGTACCGACTGGCTCACCGACCGCTTCGGCTGCCCAGTACTTAACTAATTTCTCTCCTTCAGCCACTTCGTAAGTAGCCTCACCAATCTCAGGCCCAAAAACAGGCGCGTAACCTGTTTCTTCCATTACTTCACGATAAGCACACGCAATCATGCTCTCGTTGGGATCTAATTTACCTTTGGGCAACGACCAATCGTCATAGCGAGGGCGATGTATAACGGCAATCTCAATTTTTTTCTTTGAAACTTGGCGCCATAAAACTGCACCTGCTGCGTAAATTACTTGGGTTGTCTCAGCCATTGCTATCGCTCCATTGAATATTGGTGGATGAGGGCAGCATGTACATCTAACAAAGCTTCGCTGCGAGAGTTTTTGTTTTTTCGTTCCCAATCAGCACCAGTTAGGGTCCAGCCAGAACTCTCATCACTTAACCCAAGATCTAGAATCTCCTGAAGTCGGCGTTGATGATCTTTCTTGTCTATGCGTACCAAACTTTCAACTCTCTTATCTAGATTTCTTGCCATTAAATCAGCACTTCCAATCCAGTATTCATCATTTCCTTCATTTGTAAAATGGAAAATGCGTGAGTGTTCTAAGAAGCGTCCCAGTACCGACTTAACAACTATATTTTCCGAAACTCCAGGAATACCAGGTTGAACGGCACAAATTCCCCGAACTAATAATTGAATTGGCACACCTGCTTGTGATGCCTCATAAAGTTTTGCGACGAAACTTTCATCAAGAATTGAGTTCAACTTAAATTGAATTCCAGATGCCTTACCTTCTTTTTGATTAGCAATTTCTCTATCAATGCGTTCAATAAGTCCAGAACGTAAAGTTGCTGGAGCTACAAGTAAGCGAGAATAAGTTGATTGAGGCGCAAATCCTGAAAGCTGATTGAATAGTCGAGTTAGATCTTCAGTGAGTACTGCATCAGAACTAAGGATTCCTAAATCTTCATACATCCGAGCTGTCTTCGGGTTGTAGTTACCAGTACCCAAATGGCAGTAGCGGCGTATTCCACTTGGCTCATCACGGATTACTAACGAGAGTTTGGCGTGCGTCTTTAATCCCATTAATCCATAAACAACGTGAACTCCAGAAGCTTCCAACTTTCTAGCCCAGCGCACATTTGCTTGTTCATCAAATCGTGCGCGAATCTCGATAACTGCCAAGACTTGCTTTCCCGCCTCTGCTGCCTCAATAAGCGCTTCGACAATCGGAGAATCACCTGATGTCCGATATAGCGTCTGCTTAATTGCCAAAACATGGGGATCTTGCGCTGCATTTTGAAGAAAATGAACTACTGATGATGTAAACGACTCATAAGGGTGATGGAGAAGAATTTCGCCCTGTCGAATTGCTGAAAAGAATAAATCTGGATCTTCTGGATCAACTTCAGATAACGCTTTAGCAGTTTTAGATCTGAATGGCTCAAATCGTAAGTGTGCGAATTCTAAGTCGGCAATTTTGTTTAGTGAGGTTAAATCAAGTGGAGATTCAATTTGAAAAATATTTTCAGGGTTAATTCCCAATTCTGATGAAAGTTTGTTAACCAAACCTTCATCAACGCCACTTTCAATCTCTAAGCGCACAGGGGGCCCAAAGCGACGTCGAGCTAATTCCTGTTCTAACGAGATTAAAATATCTTCAGATTCTTCTTCATCTAGTTCTAAATCTTGATTTCGTGTAACACGAAAAGTGTAATGATCCTCAATAATCATTCCTGGAAAGAGTTCTTGAAGATGAATGGAGATGAGCTCTTCGAGAGAAAGAAATCTTGTGGAACCACTTCTAGCTGTCGCAACAAAGCGAGGCAATATTTCTGGAACTTTTACTCTGGCAAAAAACTCTTCATGTGAGTTTGGATTTTTAACAATAACTGCCAGATTCAAAGATAATCCTGAGATATACGGAAAAGGGTGTGAAGGATCTACTGCAAGCGGAGTTAATACTGGAAAAATTCGCTCGTGAAAAAGTCGCGTAACGTAACTGCGCTCAATCTCCGTGAGTTCATCCCAATGAATAAATTCGATTCCTTCATTTTTCAACTGCGGTCTTATTTCATCTCGAAAAATTCTAGACTGACGTGCTAAAAGAGAGCTTGTTCGGGTTGAAATTTCCTGCATTAATTGTTTTGGAGTAATTCCCGCGACATTCGGTGCAGTAATCGCATTTTCTAACTTTGTCATTAACGTCGCGACTCTCACCATGAAGAATTCATCTAGATTTGAAGAAAAAATCGCTAGAAACCTTGCACGCTCAAGGAGAGGAATTGTTGGGTCCTCGGCGAGTTCCAATACTCTTTGATTGAATGAAAGCCAACTCAGCTCTCGGTCAGTAATGTTTTGAATCTTCATATGACTAATTGTGTCGTGAAAGAGTGAACAGTGAGTAACCATTTGGCGACAATGCGGCTAATCAAGGGCGATTGGCGCAAGATTTCTAGCAATGGCACACTAATGACCATGATTACCAACTACTGGATGAGCCCAGAGACCACTTCGGTCAATCGACTCCCCATGCTCAATATCGAGCATTTTGAGAAGATTAGCCTTGATGGCACCTGGCGTTTTCAGTTGTTGCGAAGTCCTCGCGAGGCTTTAGGTCGTAAATGGTCATCGATTCCCGTTCCTGGGCTTTGGACCATGCAACCCGAGAGCGAAGTATTTTTTGATCAACCGATTTATACAAATACTCAAATGCCTTTTGAAGAACAACCACCATTTGTTCCAGAACAAAACCCTCACGGAGTCTATGAGCGCGATTTCGAACTTCCAGAAAGTTGGGTTGGAAAAAGAGTTGTTCTACAACTTGGTGGATATGAATCTGTTGCACTTGTTTTTATCAATGGCGTTGAAGTTGGTTTAACGAAAGATTCACGCCTTGCCGCTGAATTTGATATTACAAAATTTATTCGACATGGAAGCAATGTGTTACGCATTGATGTAACTAAATGGTCAGATGCAACTTTTATTGAGGACCAAGATCAATGGTGGCATGGTGGAATAACTCGCTCTGTAAAACTGTATGTAACCAATAAAGTTTTCATCGAAAAGTTTTATACAACTGCAGGTCTTGAAAGTGATGGAACAACAGGCACGTTAGATATTCGTGCACACATCGCTTCAGTTGAAAACCTTTCAACACATAATTACACATTGCGAACTTCTATTGAAGAACTCCCGGATGTTGAATCTACGAAACTCTCAGCTACTCTCAAAACTTTTGTTGCTCCAAAATGGACCGAGCGAGATGAAGCACTCAAAAAGCGCAGTGATGAGTATTTTCATGGCAAATTCTGGGATGGCGAGATGCCTGCCGATGCCTTGAAAGCGATATTAGAAAATGAGCCTTGGCCTGCCGGCAAGATTGCGTTGAAAACAAAGATTGAAGGCATTAAAGCTTGGTCGGCTGAAGCGCCACATATGTATACCCTTCACATTGAACTTATTGATCCAGATGGAAATATTGTTGAAATTTCGCAGCAAAAAATCGGTTTTAGATCAATTGAAATTAAAGGTCAAGATTTTCTCGTTAACGGTAAGCCAGTAATATTTTATGGAATCAATCGCCATGACTTCAATCGTTATACCGGCCGCGCCCTTACTCGCGACAATATGCGCGAAGATTTATACGAATTAAAGCGTTGGAACTTCAATGCAATACGAACTTCGCATTACCCAAACGATGCAGCCTTTTTGGATTTATGTGATGAACTAGGTTTTTACGTTATCGGTGAAGCAAATATCGAATCTCACGCATTTATTGCCTCAATTTGCGATGACACACGTTATTTGACTGCCTTCGTTGATCGAATTGGCCGAATGGTTCAACGAGATATCCATCATCCATCTGCAGTTATGTGGTCACTCGGAAATGAATCTGGCGCTGGAACAAATCATGAAGCTGCAGCTGCTTTTGTTCGGGCTTTCGATCCTTCCCGACCACTTCATTATGAAGGTGGTATTCGCGGCAATTGGATGGGAAGCCATTCATTAACTGACGTGATCTGTCCGATGTATCCATCAATATCTGCGATTAAAGAGTATGCAACTTCTAATAAAGCCGACCGTCCACTCATTATGTGTGAGTACTCGCACGCGATGGGAAATAGCAATGGCACGTTGGCCGAATATTGGGAAGTAATTGAATCTACACGCGGCTTACAGGGTGGATTCATTTGGGAGTTCTGGGATCACGGTCCTGTTCAAACTTTGCCTGATGGTTCACAGCGAAATGCCTACGGTGGCGATTACGGCGAGAAAAAGCATGATGGAAATTTCTGCTGTGATGGCATGGTTTTCCCAGATCGCACAGCTAAGCCAGCAATGTCTGAATTCAAAGTAATTGCCGCACCAGCAACAATTACTTCGGAAAAAGCTTCGAGCGGCGTATTCCAAATCTTTAATAAGCATTTCTTTAAAGATTTAAGCGAGTACGAAGTGCATTGGTCAATTACATGTGATGGCGTGATTAGCGACAGCGGAAAGGCGAAACTTCCTAAAGTTGCTCCGCGCAAGAAAGCAACTTTTAGAATTGACTCTGATTTCCTAAATCGCTCAAGTTCAATTGGTGAGCGCTTTATTAACTTCTCGATCATTCGTGTTGCAAGCACAGTGTGGTCGCCCATGATGTTTGAATCAGGATGGAGTCAACTTCCTCTACCTTCTCGCATTATTGCCTACGGTGAAGCTGAAAGTTCCGATGAGTTCAATAATGTAATTGATGAATATGGCCAGATAGTTCTTCCTATGGCAGTAATGGCGCCAAAACTTTCTTTATGGCGCGCCCCTACGGATAATGATCGTATTGGTCATATGGCAACGAAATGGAATCGCTGGGGGGTTCGCGACCTTGAACGAATTGACTGCGAAGTTTCACAGGATCCAAGCGAAGTTACTGTTACGAATACGTGGCAAACAAGCACTGGCTTCACAATCGTTCATACTCAAGTAATAACACCTGTGGTGGATGGTTTTAATGTAATTGAAAAGGTAGTAGTTCCAAAAGAATTAGATGATCTCGCACGTATCGGAATTAACTTTGAACTAAATGGAGCTCTCGGTAATTTCACATGGTTTGGTTCAGGACCTCATGAAACGTATCCTGATCGCAAAATTGCACGAATCAATAAATATATATCGACTGTCGCCGCACAGTACGTCCCTTATGTTCGACCACAAGAAAATGGTGGACACAACGCTACTCGATGGTTTGAACTAACAGATTCAACAGGACATGGTCTTAGATTCTTTATGAAGAAGCCGCTGCAAATTTCCGTGACACCTAATCGGGCAGTTGATTTAGCAGATGCCACACATGATGTTGAAGTTCAACCAAGTGGAACCGTGGTTGTACATATTGATGGCGCACATCGTGGAGTTGGTACATCTTCATGCGGTCCAGATACTTTACCAAAATATCTAATCAAACCTGGGGTTCATACCTGGGAATGGGGCGTTACTTCAATCTAAATTAAGTGGCCAATGAATCGCTATTGGATATTTGCAAGAGCGACCATCACCTGAAGATTTACCGCGAGCGCGTCGCCATAACCATGGCAAAGCAAAGGTAATGAACCAAATCGTTGTTACTGCTGCACGTAAAATCTTTGGTTCAGGTTTTGCATCAGGCAGCGGTTCGCGCCACTTGGCATCAAAAGGTAAACCGATTACTTCTAATACAGCTTGTGCCACACGATCATGTCCCATGGGATTTAAGTGAAGTCGATCAAAAGCTAAGAATCTTTTGTCGCTAAAGGATTCTTCTTCGTTTGCATCAACAACAATTGCACCAACTTCATTTGCTACTGCTCTGATATTTTTATTAAATACGTTAAATCTGGCTTGCCACATTTGGGCAGATTTTCCGGAATTTCCAGTTTTTTCGAGCACAGTAAATACCATGATGGTGGCACCCGAGGCAGCTAATCGACGAACTGCATCGGAGTACATTGGCAAAATGATTTCAGGTTTATATCCAGGGCGAATTACATCGTTTGCACCCGCATGAAATGAGATGAGAGTTTCTGGACCAGTTACTTGATCTAAAGCTGCAGAAATTTGTTCGTCAATTACTTGGCTAACTAATTTTCCACGAATGGCTAAGTTGGCATACGTAAAATCACTGTGGGCTGTTGCCATTACATCTGCCACGCGGTCTGCCCAGCCCCGATAATTTCCGTATCTCTTTTCATCACACATGCCCTCAGTAAATGAATCTCCGAGGGCGATAAAACGAGAATAAATCATGGAATTACCCCTTACGACGTGCCTGATCTATATGGAAGAGTGCGATTGAAGTCGCCACGCTTGCATTGAGCGATTCAGTTGTTGCGCTAATTGGAATAGAAATTACGAGGTCGCATTTCTCACGTGTTAAGCGAGCTAAACCTTTTCCTTCGCTACCAACAACAACCATTACCGGCTCCGTTGCAATTTTCATGGCCGAGATTGTGTCTTCTGATTCACCATCAAGACCAACAACAAATAATCCCTCTTTTTTCGCGGCGTCAATTGTCCGCGCCAAATTTGTTACTTGTGCGATTGGTAAACGAGCGGCGGCGCCTGCAGATGCTTTCCAAGCAGAGGCTGTCATTGCTGCAGCACGGCGTTCAGTCATCAAAACTCCTGCAGCACCAAAAGCGGCCGCACTTCTAACAATGGCACCTAAGTTACGTGGATCTGTTACGCCATCGAGTGCGACAATCAACGCTGGGTACTTTGCACGTTGCATAATTTCTTCAAAAGATGAATATTGGAAAGGTTTAATTGCAAGAATAATTCCTTGGCTATTAGGAGAAATTCCTTCAACTTCTGCGCGATGTGCTTCGCGAATTGGAAGACCTAAGTGCAATGCAAGTTTAAGAGATTCTGCGACTCGATCATCAACGTCAATACTTCGTGCGACTAATAATTCAGTTGCTGGGACTGCTTCTCGCAAAGCTTCTAAAACTGCGTTACGCCCGGCGACGATTTCACCGCGTGGACGTTCACCACGAGGTGCACGCGACGGAGCCGAACGAGTCAAGGTTGTTGCACGTGGACTAGTGCTTCGAGTTGCTTTTTTCTCTGCAGCTTTTTTACGTTTAGCCGCAGCGTGATACGGACGATCTTCAGCCTTTGGCGTAGGACCTTTTCCTTCAAGGCGCTTTTTATTTTTTCCACCCGTACCTGCTGATGGACCTTTTTTGGATTGGCGGATTGCGCCTTTGCGAGATGAATTACCAGCCATCGTTAGCTCTTTTCCGTCATCGACCAACGCGGCCCTTGTGCTGTGTCTTCAATTGTAATTCCTAATTCCAATAGCCCATCACGAATTGCATCCGATGCAGCGAAGTCTTTGCGCTCTCTAGCGGCGGTGCGCTCCTTGAGTGCCAGAGTTATAACGCCATTAAGCGCATCACTCAGATTTGTGGAGTTTTCTAAAGTGTAATTTGGATCAAAGGGGTCGCAACCAAGTATCGAAAGAGCGCCACGAATTTCACTTGCATTCTTACCAATAGCATCTTTGTCACCATCAGTTATTGCTTGATTTCCAACTCTAAGATTTTCAGAAATTCCTGCAAGTGCAGCTGGAACAGCTAAATCATCATTCATGGCTGCACAAAATGCATCGTTTACGACAGGTGCTGGGTGTGTACCAAGAATTTCAGTTGCACGATTTAAGAAGTGCTCGATTCTGCGAAATGCAACTGCAGATTCATCAAGGGCCGCTTCGGAATATTCCAACATAGAACGGTAGTGCGCGCTTCCAAGGTACCAACGAAGTTCAATTCCGCGGACACGTTGCAAAATAACATCAACCTGCAAAGTATTTCCTAGCGACTTACTCATTTTTTCGCCAGACTGTGTGACCCAAGCATTGTGCAACCATCGATTTGCAAACTTGTGACCTGCAGCTTCAGATTGTGCAATTTCATTTTCGTGATGAGGGAAAATTAAGTCAAGACCTCCAGCGTGAATATCAAAAGCTTCACCCAAATATGTGTGAGCCATTGCTGAACATTCAAGATGCCAACCCGGACGCCCTGCTCCCCAAGGAGTCGGCCATGAAGGTTCACCAATTTTTGCAGCCTTCCAAAGCGCGAAATCGCGTGGATCGCGCTTTTTCGAATTATTGGCATCAACGTCACCTGCTGGTTGCAAGTCATCAAGTTTCTGACCTGACAAAGTTAAATAGCGTTTTAGTTTGCGTACTTCCAAATAAACATCACCATTACCTGGAGCATAAGCTGCGCCATTTGCAATTAAAGTTTCCATAAGTTCGATCATCTGAGTTACATGCCCAGTTGCACGTGGCTCATATGTTGGTGGCAAAACATTGAGCGAAGCATATGCTGCACTGAAGATTCGCTCGTATTTCATGGCGAGTGCCCACCATTGCATTTTCTCAATTACAGCTTTTTGCAAAATCTTGTCATCGATATCGGTGACGTTTCGAATAAAAGTTACCTCGTAGCCACTCCAGATTAACCAACGGCGCAAAATATCAAAATTGACTGCGCTACGAACATGTCCAATATGTGGGGCTGCTTGAACTGTTGCGCCACACACATAGATTGAAACTTCACCCGGGATAAGTGGCTGAAATTCGCCTACTTCTCGCGTTGCAGTGTCATATAGATTCAGTGCGGACATTTGCTAATTCTACTGCTTATAAACCAGGGCACTTGCAATGGCTGCGATGCCTTTGCCCTCACCCGTTAAGCCCATGCCGTCGGTGGTAGTTGCTGAGACCGATACCTCTGCGCCACCAAGGGCGAGTGAAATTGCATCAATTGCTTCAGCGCGACGAGTTCCGATTTTTGGACGATTACCAATAATTTGGACGCTCACATTTGAGATTGTAAATCCAGCTTTAGTAATCATTGAAAAAGCTTCTTGTAGTAATTGCGTTCCAGATGCACCTGCATATTCAGGGCGGTCCGTTCCAAAATTACTACCCAAATCACCAAGTTTTGTTGCAGCAAATAATGCGTCACAAATTGCATGCGCAGCGACGTCACCATCTGAATGCCCATCAACACCTTCTTGATCGGGCCAAAATAAACCTGCCAGCCACAGTGGGCGACCAACACCAAATGCATGAGCATCGGTTCCAATACCTGTGCGAATTTCTCTTCCAGAAGTTAAATAAGAAAGCGCAGTATTTAAATCTGAAGGAGTTGTTATTTTAAATGCGCGCTCTTCCCCCGGAATAGTTTTAACTACTCCACCATTTGATTCAATTAAAGCTGCATCATCGGTTGCTTCAAGTGCGCTTGCATGGGCAGTTCTTAATTCAGAGGTGATGAATCCTTGTGGGGTTTGAACTGCAACTAAATTTGCGCGATCTGGAGTTGAAATAACTTCGCCCGCCGAATTGATGATTTTTATTGTGTCGATGACTGCAAGTGCTGGCACAACTGCAGTTGAACCGTTTTCAAGTTCAGAAATAACTCGTGAAGCAAGTTCTGTACTTGCCAATGCCCTTGCCGCATCATGGATTAAGACGAAATCACCCGTGACAACCGCTAAAGCATTTCGCACACTGGCAGAACGTGTTGCGCCACCTGTAACAACAATTACGCCGTCGCCTACAATGTCACTTACTGTTTTTTCAAACCCTGCTGGAGCTGTGACGATTATTTGGTCTGCTACTGGCGCAAGTGAAGAAATCGCGTGCTCTAATAAAGTGCGATCCAGTAACTGGATGAGAGCTTTTGGATAGCCAGCGCCAAAACGTTCACCACTGCCGGCGGCAGCGATGATGGCACTAATGACCATTGTTACGAAGCGAGAACCTCGTCAAGGATTACTGCAGCCTTTTCTTCATCAGTGCGCTCAGCAAGAGCAAGCTCTGAGATAAGGATCTGCTTCGCCTTGGCGAGCATGCGCTTTTCACCAGCTGAAAGTCCACGATCTAAGTCGCGACGATATAAATCGCGAACAACTTCAGCAACTTTAATAACATCACCTGAGGCGAGTTTTTCAAGATTGGCTTTGTAGCGACGTGACCAGTTAGTTGGTTCTTCTGTGTAAGGCTGGCGAAGAACGTTGAAAACACGATCCAATCCAGCAGAATCAACGACATCGCGAACTCCGACGAGATCTACATTGTCTGCAGGAACTCGAACAGTTAAATCGCCTTGAGCAACTTTTAACACTAGGTAGGTTTTTTCTTCACCCTTGATCACGCGTGTTTCAATAGCTTCGATTAATGCAGCCCCGTGATGAGGATAAACAACGGTTTCGCCGACCTTAAATGTCATGTGATGCCCTTCGCTAGGGGGACGATTCTACCAGCATATTCACTATCAGAAAACCTGCGAATAATCAGCGTTAAACACTACTTATTTGATGTGAGATAATTTGGCCTATGCGTCGCACACTTACTGCATTTTCAGTTCTAATTTTATCTGCATCATTAACTGCTTGTGGTGCTGGTCTAAATGCATCTACGCGACAAGTCAATCAAGTAACTGACGGCGTCGAAGCTTCGATCACGTCAAATGAAAACAATATTAAGTTGGTAAATATTCTTTTGGTAGATACGGCAGATGGTGCCGGAGTTCTGGTTGGAACAATAGTTAATTCAAATCCAACTGAAGATGCGTTATTAGGTTTAACTATTAATGGTCAGCTTGCGCAATTAACTGGAAAAAATGTTTTAGCGCAGAATCAGCCAATTATTTTTGAAGGTGCGAGCGCTAATGCAAAGGCAGTCGTAAATGCCCTTGGTGCTAAAGCTGGTCAACGCGTTGAAATCTCGATGTTCTTTGCACGTGCTGGCCAAGTAAATGTTCAGGCACTAATCCGTGACCAGCGCGATACTTACGCCGGAATCACTTCAAAGTAAATTTACTTTTTACCCTGATTAGCAACGGCTGCAATAGCCTCTTTAGCAGCTTCTGGATCTAAATACTCGCCACCTTTTTGCGTCGGCATCAAATCTGCATCCAGTTTGTAGTACAGAGGAATTCCAGTTGGAATATTTAAACCAGCAATATCTGCATCACTGATTCCATCAAGATGCTTAACCAAAGCACGCAAAGAATTTCCATGTGCAGTTACAAGCACACGCTTTCCAGCCTTGAGATCAGGAACAATCGATTCATGCCAGTAAGGCAGCATTCGCTCTACAACGTCTTTGAGGCATTCAGTCTTAGGCGTTGTTATATCGGCATAACGTGCATCATGTACCTGAGAAAACTCATCATTGTCTTCGATTGGTGGTGGCGGTACGTCAAAAGAGCGACGCCATAACTGAAACTGCTCTTCACCGTATTGAGCAAGAGTCTGAGCCTTATCTTTGCCTTGAAGTGCGCCGTAATGACGCTCGTTTAAGCGCCACGAACGCTTAACTGGAATCCAATGGCGATCGCACGCATCAAGTGCCAATTGCGAGGTATGAATCGCGCGGCGAAGAAGTGAAGTGTGAACTAAATCTGGCAGCAAGCCTCGCTCGGCCAAGAGTGAACCACCGCGACGCGCTTCGGCTTCACCTTTATCGGACAGGCGAACATCCACCCAGCCAGTAAATAGATTTTTGGCGTTCCATTCAGATTCACCATGGCGCAAAAGGATTAGTTCAAAGTTACTCATGGAGACATCCTAAACCAAATGTTTGAAAGCCTCTAAATTTGCCAGTGACTCTCCGCGAGAAATACGCCAAGCCCACTCACGGCGAATTGCATTCGCAAAGCCGAGTTCAAGCAACGGGTTAAATGATGCATCAGAGATTTGCAAGACCGAGCCCACTAATCGATCGATTTCACGGTCGGTAACGGCTGAAATAGGTAGGCGACCTACAAGGAAAATATCCCGCACTTCATTGATTGCAAAAGCTATTCCATACAGGGAGGCATTTTTTGCCATGCACCAAGCATGAATAGCTGCCTCATTATCATCGGGTTTTCTAATGACGAATGCATTGATGCTCAATGAATGATCTCCAACCACAAGTGCACAATGAGTTTGCAATTTCTTTTCACCGGGCAAAGTTATTAAGAAAGTATTTTCATCTTTTCTATCAAACTCTAAATCATGTGAATCTAAGAACTCTTCAATAATTATTCGTGGATCTATGGCTGCCATCTACTCACCAGCAATTTTACGAGCAGCATTATTTTCAGTAATTACTTGATCGTAAATATCTAAAGTTCCACGTGCAGTTGCATCCCAACCAAAGTGAGATGCATGTTCTACTGCGCCCATTGAAAGAAGTACACGACGTTGTGGCTCCATAAGCAAACGAGCAATTACAGATGACCAAGCTTTTGCATCATGCCCATCAACTAATACGCCTGAAATTCCATCAGCAACCGCAGTTCGTAAGCCTCCAACTGCAGTAGCAACCACTGGTGTTGCACATGCTTGAGCCTCAAGTGCGACTAAACCGAAACTCTCTGAATAACTTGGAACGCACACTAAATCAGCAGCGCGGTACCACTGTGGCAAATCTGCACGTGTTACCGGCGGAGTAAAACTAACAACATCATCGATTCCAAGCCATGTTGTTAACTCTTTTAAACGTTCAACTTCTTCAGTATTGGCTCCAGATGCTCCACCAATAATATTTACAACTAGTTTGGGCCGAAGTAGAGGTGAGTGTTTTACTAACTCCGAAGTTGCACGAATGAGCACCTCAGGGCCTTTGTGCGGTTGAATCCGTCCCACAAAACTAATCACAAGTGCATCTTCTTTAACTCCGATGAATTCACGTGCTGACTTTCGTCCAGCTCCAGGCGTAAATGTATAAAGATCAACACCTGGTGTTACTACGTGCGCGGTGTCGGGACAGGCGTCATAAAGGGAAACTAAACTTGCTGCTTCGGCATCTGTATTTGCAATTAGAGCTTGTGCGGCGGCGACAACTTGAGTTTCACCTTGTACGCGAATCATTGGTTCCGGAACTTCACCTTCGGCAAGATTTAAATTCTTCACTCGTGCCATTGTGTGCATTGTGTGCACCAGCGGAATTCCTAATTCTTTTGCAGCATTCATGGCAACTTTTCCTGAGATCCAATAATGCGAATGAATGACATCGTAATTTTCATTTTTAGCAATTCGTAAAAACTCTTTAGAGAGTCCTGCGATATGAATTGGGAGTTGCTCTTTAGTTAGCGCTCCGTGACCACAATCAAAATGTCGAACTCGAACTCCCGGTGAAATATCCACGATTTCGGGTTGATCAGCATTTGTTCGCCGAGTAAAAATATCAACTTCGACACCCATTGCCGCCATTCGTTGTGCAGATTCCACAACATAAATATTCATTCCGCCGGCATCACCAATTCCTGGCTGATCTAATGGGGATGTATGCACCATCAAGGTGGCAATGCGGCCGTTCATGAATTAAGGGTACGGGCTATTAGAAGGTTGCGCGAATGGTGCCTACGGGTTTACCGCCACCCAAAATATTTTCGTCAACTTCATGGGGCTCGACCCCGAAAAGTTTCAAAGTCGCCGCAGTAACAGTTGGAATTGCGCGGGCATTTCCATCGCTGATTTTTATAGCAAAAGTGCGACCATCGTGGAGTGAGGCCACATTTACCGCTTCTGCTCCATCTTTCATAAATAACCCATCGATATTTTGCATCATTCGCGTCGCTAAACGGCCTTCGCCTGAAACCATCTCAGGAAAATCCCGACAAGCTTGTACAACTAGTTGGTGCACGGAATCACTTGAAATTGTGAGTGTGCGAATTGCCCTGGCTAATCCCAGCAAAGAAAACATAAAAAGTGGAGCACCACATCCATCAACTGTTGTATGCGAGATAGTTTCCCCGCTTAACATTTCAATTTCTTGTGCAATCAGCTGTTGAAGTGGATGTTCGGGATTCAAATATGACTCTGTTGGCCAACCATTAATGTGGCACGTAACAAGCATCCCCGCATGTTTTCCACTGCAGTTCATGGCTAAACGTGTTGGTTGGGAAGTTCTCCTGAGTTCTTCATCTAATGGACGATCCATTACGCATTGAAGAGAATGCTCATCCAACCCAGCCTTTGCCAAAATAGATTGAACTCCATTTTGATGTTTTTGCGTACCGGCATGTGAAGCGCAAACCAATGCCAAGAGACGAGGCTCGAGATCAAGACCTTCACGCACCATCGCTGATGCTTGAACCGATTTTAAGGAAGAGCGAGAGTACATCGGCAAAGTTGGATTACCTTTTTGAAAAAGAATAGATCCGTCGGAATTTAATGCAACTACATGCCCAGCATGAACGGATTCAACTTCGCCACCACGAGTTACTTCAGCTAAAACTTCGCCGGAAATCATTATTCGGATCGCGGCATCGTTGACCAGATATGTGCTTGCAATTCTTTTTCTGGTGTTGCCATGTCATATGCAAAAAATAATTCACCTTCGACAAGGCCATATAAACGCACACCTTCAGTAACTATTTTTGCAGTTGGCGATGAATACGGTTGATCCATAACTAGTTGCATTTTTGGTCCATCGAAATGACCGACCCAACCTTCAGTAATTCCAGTACTGTGCGAAATCAATACTTCAAGAATATTGTTTGGTTTAACGCGCCAAAATCCAACTTCTGATGGTCCGGGTTTAACTATTTCACCATCGGCATTTAAAATCCAAGAACGGGAAAAATAATTCAGAAAATCGCGGCCGTCATGATTAAAAACAACTTCATGATTAAATTCAAAACTTTCAATGCCAGGATAATCTCCACGTCCTTTACCGCGCCAAGTTCCTACTAACCACGCAAGTGGATTGAGGTCAGGATGTAAACCTTCTGGGATAGTGAAAACCATTTATGGACGCCCTCTAAATCGAGGCGAACGACGAGCCTGTGACTGACGTCCGCGGAAAGCATAAAAAATGAGCGCAATACCTAAACCAGTGGCTGACAAGCCAAGAATGATTGAAGTAAATAGCTCCATAGGCTAAATCGTAGCGGTTAAACAATCACCTGCTGTGCTGCTGGAATTCCATCAACTGAAAGCGTTGCCTCGATTGGTGTATTTCGTTTAACAATTGCCAATGCAATAGTTCCAAGTTCATGGTGGCGAGCGACGGTTCCAATGAACCCTACCACTGTTCCATTATTTTCAATCGCTGTTCCTGTTGCAGGAAAGCCTACATCGCTGCCATCAAGATGCAACATCACTAATCGACGAGGTGGGTTACCTAGATTGAAAATCTTGGCCACAGTTTCTTGACCGCGATAGCAACCCTTATTCATATGTACTGCAGTGTTTAATAGCGCAATTTCATTTGGGATAGTTTTGTGATCAGTTTCAAAACCAATTCGAGGTCGGCCCGCAGCAACTCGCTCTGCATCAAGGGCCCACGTTCCTACCTGTGTTGCAACTTCATTGAAATTTTTGGCCATCTCGCTAAGTTCAGCACGTGGGACTAAAGCAAATGGGCCGCCAATATCAGTGGTTTTTCCTGGAGCTCGCAAAACAACAAACTCATAACTTGCATCACGGACATCTACATTCAACATAAATTTCATCTTAGTTAAATAAGTGATTAAGTTTTCTGCGTAGGCCTTATCTAGAGATATGTAGACCTGCGAACCATCATCAACTAAATTGAATTGGTACTCCACATGACCTTGAGGATCAAGGATCAATGCAGATTTCCAAACTCCAACTTCAAGGTTGTTTAAGAATTGAGTAGTTAAATCATGTAACCACTTCAAACGATCTTCTCCGCTGACAATCACAACCGATAAGTGCGATAAGTCGGCCCAAGCGGTTCCAGCTTCAAGTGCGCGCTGTTCTTTTACTGGTTCACCAAAATGCCAGATGGCACCCTTATCAGGACCATCTTCAACAAGTACTGCACTCATTGACAGTTAGAACAAGTTCCATAAATCGCGAAGTGACTGACATCGGTTTTGAAACCATATTCGTCAGAGAGTGCGTTAACAAAATTCGCGGCAACATCAAGAGGTGCATCCCCTACGGCTTCACATTTTCCGCAGACTAAATGCAAATGGGTGAGCTCTTCTGCTGCATGATACGTCGCGCCGCCGTGACCTAAATGTGTGTGCTGTACGAGCCCAACGTTTTCTAGAGTTTCAAGGTTTCGATAAACCGTCGAGAGATTAATTCCCGGATGTGTCAGACGAACTTTTTCGGCAACTTCTTCTGGAGTTGAATGCCCTAGTTCTCGTACTGCCGCTAAAACTAATTCACGCTGAGGTGTTAACCGAAGCCCTTTGTCTCGCAATTCATGCTTATCAGCCATGTGCTAATCGTACTCGCAGAATCAGTAAGTAGATCTCACAACCTAGGCAGAAATTGAATGCAGCGTTTAGAAATGCAGCAGCTAAAGCAAATGAAACTGCAATTAAGAAAAGTGCGTTGATTCCTATAACCAGCCCGGTAATAGCAGTTAAGGCAAAAAGTAATCCCACGCTTTGTGCGAACTGGGGAGGGCGAACATCTTCTGTCACAGCGGCACTCTTAAGTCGTGGCTTAATTACAACGCGGAAGATCGCCGCATACGGTGTGAACTGTGGACCACGAAAGGCGCCAATTGCAAAAATAATTGCTTGCATAACAATTACCCAGAGGTTGTTGGTAGCCAGTGCGGCTGCTAGAACTAACGTAGTTATTACTGCACTAAAGCGTGGTCCGCGTGCATCAATTACATTTCTAGTTTCTTTATTTATTTCTAATGTTTGCATTGATGAAGAATAAAGAATGAAAAATCAAAATGCGAGTTGCGAAGAATTCGCACAAACTATCTAATTGCGGCAAGTGCGTTAATCACTTGTTCACGTTTTGGTGCGCCAACTGCCCTTCCAATTTCTTGTCCACTTGAATTAAGAAATAGAGTTGTTGGGGTACTCAAAATATTTAATGTACGAACTAGCTCCAAGTGATCCTCAGCATCAATATCTACATGGACAACATCGGAATGGCTTTCCACAATATTTTGAAGAATTGAGCGAGTGGCACGGCACGGAGTGCAGAAAGCCGACGAGAATTGCACCAGTGTGGCTCGTGTGCCAAGCGCGCTACCAATCATCTCTGGAGTAAGCAGTTCGGCCTTGTTCTTAGCCCTTATGACACCTCTGGACCGCTTGTACCAAAGGCCATATGCACTCGAGATTGCGAGCACGATGACGACTGGAAGCATTGATTTCACGAGGGTAGTCTGTACCAATGGCCAAGGTTCTGCTACTCACGAACACTCTTGGTGCCAGCGCGGAAGTTTTACCTGCACTTGGTTTGCTACAGCATCTTGTTCGCATCTTGCCTGCGGAAGCTTCGGTTTTGGTTGATGCACCTGATGTTGATGTTTTACTCATTGATGCACGACGAGATTTACCTGCAGCAAAATCATTAACAAAATTAATTACAACTACTGGAATTGGTTGCCCAATCATTGCAATCACTACAGAAGGTGGTTTGTCAGCATTTAACGCTGACTGGGGAATTAGCGATGTAATGCTTGATACTGCCGGTCCTGCAGAAGTTGATGCACGCATCCGAATTGTTTTAGGAAAGCAAGCTGCTGCTGCCCTTGAAAGTGATCCTCATAGCGGTGAAATAAGAAGTGGTGATGTTGCTATAGATGAATCAACTTACACAGCTCGCTTAAAAGGTGAAGTTCTCGATTTAACTTTTAAAGAGTTCGAACTTTTAAAATATTTAGCACAACACCCAGGACGTGTATTCACTCGCGCCCAACTCTTGCAAGAAATTTGGGGGTACGACTATTTCGGAGGTACTCGTACAGTTGATGTTCATATCCGACGCTTACGTTCTAAATTAGGTCCCGAGTTTGAGGCGATTATTGGAACCGTTCGAAATGTGGGATATCGCTTCACTGTCGATGCATAAATCATGCGTCATATTCTCGAGCTTCATCGCGATTTAAATAGGGATTCACTTCCTCAAGCACATCATGACTATGCGATTGAATTATTCAATCCCGAAACACATAGGCAGGCATGGCTCGATTTAAATAATCTGATTTTCGCAAACCATCCCGATCAAGGAAATTGGGCAATGGCTGATCTAGAAAATCGAATCTCTGAACCATGGTTTGATTCTGAAGGTTTTTTCTTAGCAACCCAAAATGGAGTTATGCAAGGTTTCGTCTGGACAAAAATTCATCAAGATTTGGTTAATCAAGATCCTGTTGGTGAGTTATATGTTGTGGGAACACATCCCCTGCACCATGGTCGTGGAATAGCTCGCGCGTTATCGGTTGAGGCAATCAATTATTTTGTTTCAAAGAATCTCAAGCATGCAATGCTTTATGTGGATGCAGATAATGAAAAAGGTTTAAAACTTTATCAATCGCTTGGTTTTAATTAAGACAAAGAAAAAGGAGCCAGGGGAACTGGCTCCTTTTTTTCTTCCCACTTTTTAAGGTCGAACAGGTTTAACCGGTTTAGCAGGAATGCTTGCTTTGATAGTGGCAACTGCAGCTTTAAAGGCTGCGCGTGCAGCTTTCTTTGCCTCTGGTGTGGTTGCACTTGCTATAGCTGCGTCACGAACTGCCCGTGCGGAAGCGATAGTTGTAACCGAAGTTGCAATCGCACTTTGACGAGCTGCTCGAGCGTTATGAAAAGCGATTTTTGCTGCATCGAAACTGGCACGTTGCTCTGCCGTCAGCGCGACTTTCTTAACGCTAGGAACTACGTTTTCAGCTGCGCTTGCCGATGTCGCTCCTGCCAGAGTAATCAAACCCGCAGCAGTAATGGCTGCGATACTTCGCTTAATTGTGTTCATGTGGCTCCCTTTCAATCGATTACTTCATTAATTTGCTAAGTGAAAAATAGAGCCTTGGATTGTGCGGTGACTCAAGCTTTCATGTGAATTACTTGTCAAAACTTACGCGATTAACTCTTTTAGGCCTGAAATCAAGCGATCCACATCTTCTTTGGTCGAATATGGCGCAAGCCCAGCCCGAAGTGCTCCAGCATCACCAAGACCGAGTTTTCTGGAAACCTCTAAGGCATAGAAATTAGATGCAGGCAAGGTAACTTTCTTTAACGCCATTGCTTTATAAATTTCAACACTGTCTTTGTTGGCAAAAGAGAAATAAATTGTTGGTGTGCGATGTTGCGCATGTCCATATGTCGTAACTCCAGGCAGGCTCTTAATTTCGCGCTCTAGGTATTCCAATAAATCATCTTCATATTTTTCTAGAGCGTTCATTGAATTTACAATTCTTTCACGACGAGTAGTACCACTACCTGGTGCCATGTCAGCAATAAAATCAACAGCGGCAATGCATCCAGCCATTAATTCATATGGCAAAGTTCCAAATTCAAAGCGTTCTGGAACATTATTTGTTGCTGGTAATAACTTGTCATTATTAAGTGTTTCAAGGAGTGCGGGTGAAGCCGCCAACGCTGCGCAGTGAGGCCCCATCAATTTATAAAATGAAAAACCGTAGAAATCTGCGCCAATCTCTCTAGCGCTTATTGCTGCGTGCGGAGTTAAATGAACGCCATCAACATAAAACAGTGCGCCGACTTTATGGACTGCGTCCCCAATGGCTTTCAAATCCGGACGCGTCCCTATTGTATTTCCGGCTCCCGTTACTGCAACTAATTTTGTGTTGCTAGTTAGAACTGCTTCAACGGCAGCAACAGTTAGTTCTGAGGTATTCACATCAAATTCTGCCCATCGCACTGTTGCACCAACCGCTTCAGCGGCTTGAATCCACGGGCGAATATTTGAATCATGATCGAGTCGACTCACGACGATTTCATCACCAGGTTTCCAACTCTTCGCTAAGGTGCGCGAAAAGTCATAAGAAAGCTGGGTCCAGGAACGGCCATAAACAACACCACGTGGATCTACATCAATCAAATCTCCGACTGCCTGACGAAAACCTAAAACATATTCTTCGGCATTTTTTTCCGACTCAGTATTGACGTTTCGATTTGATATTGGTTTAGTGATTGCTTCGGCAATTGCCGCACCAACAACATCGGGCACTTGACTGCCACCAGGTCCGTCAAAATATGCCAAGCCAGTATTTAGTGCGGGAAAATGTGCCCGAATTTTCTCAACGTCATAAGTCATTCCCGCAGATTATCACTGGACGAGTTCGGCGCACATAACCCTGAAGGCATGAGTATGTGCATCTACATCGGATGCAGTTGTATCTGGGCACATAAGCGCCATATTGTGGAATGGCGTGATTAGAAATCCATCGTTGAGCATGCGCAAATGTATGTACTGTTCAAGTTCAAAATCCCCAGCATTGTTTGCATCTGCGCCAGTTATTGGGGCAGTTTTACCAAACATATATTCACCGCGTGCGCCAAGTCGATTACACGTCCACGGCAAATCAAATTCAGTAATCGCTGCATCCACTCCATCAGACCAACGTGTACCCAAGTCAATCATTCGATCGAAATTTTCTTGGGTAAGGACTTGCGTCAAAGTCGCGCGCATTGATGCGAGGGAAAGAGCATTTCCGGCCAGAGTTCCACCAATGCCGCCAGTATCAATAATTTCTAACTCGACCATACGTTTGATGTCGTCTGCAATTTTATGAGTCATACCAAAAGTTCCAGTTGGAATTCCGCCAGCAATCGCTTTTCCAATTGTTAGGAAATCTGGTTTCAAACCACGATCCGCAGTCATTCCACCAGGGCCTACAGAAATTGTGTGAGTCTCATCAATAATTAAAATAGTTCCGTACTTCTTAGCTAACTCTTGAACAGCTTCTAAATAACCTGCTTGAGGCAAAACAATTCCAACGTTGGTCATTGCTGGTTCCATCAAAATTGCAGCGACATCTCCATGTGCTAATGCCTTTTCCATTCCTGCAATATCGTTAAATTCAACAACGCGAGTTGTTTGATCCAAGGCAACTGGCGCTCCGATATTTCCTTCACGGGCCACTGTATTTCCCGCCGAATCCAAAGTTGCAAAGGTTTCATCAACAGAACCGTGGTAGCAACGATCGATTACGATAATTTTTGCACGACCAGTTATTAATCTGCTATATCTAATAACATGTCGATTGGCATCAGTTGCTGAAACAGTAAATTGCCACAAAGGTAAACCGAAGCGACGTGCAAGTTCGCTAGAAACAATTGCCGCATCTGCCGTTGGCAACATTGCTGTAATTCCCTTGCCAACTTGCTCGCGAATTGCTGCAACCGTTGCGTCAGGTGAATGACCCGTCATAGAACCTGTATCACCAAGGCAAAAATCTATGTACGTATTTCCATCAACATCTGTAAATCGCGCACCTTTTGCCTCTTTCACAAATACTGGATACGCACCAGGCCATTTAGCCATCCAAGACATTGGAACTCCGCCAGGCATATGGGCTTGTCCTGCTTTAAATAGCTCACCTGAAGTTGGATGTAGTTCAAGAAAGCGTGCGTCTTCTTTTTTTCGAAGTTCAGAAAGGCGTGTGCGATTTATCATTATGCAATCTTATTCAAGAGATTCGAAAACAAAGAGAGCTTCAATGTAGTTCTCCCCACTAATTCCTAAATTTTGTGCATCTGGCGGCGCGGTTTGTGGCTCAATACAAACACCTTCTGGATCTTCAGTGAACACAACCCACCACGGTGCATCGCATTCAATTGAAATGCGGGCAAAATCCTCCCAAACAACCGCAGGTGTTCCTTTAATTCCAGTAAATGCATCGTCCCAAGGTTGATGAGTCGGCGCACTTCGCTTGCCTGTTGGAATTCCATCACTTCCTCGAATCAACATCTCTGTCGCAGAAAATTCAACTTCGGCACTGCCTCCACGATCAAGGTCTCGGGCAAACCATGGATGAAAACCCATCCAAGCTGGTAATTCGCAACCGTTTGGTTCGTATTCGAGCGACCAACGAATTGCATCATCAAGCACTTCGATGGATTGCTCGACAGTTGCACCGTTATAAGGAGCTGGCAAATGCAGAAGTGATCTGCCAGGACCGATTTCTTGCCACGATGAAATTAGACCAAAACCATGCAATGCATGTGGCGGATCAATAGTTGCTGGTAGTTGAAACTCTTGACCTGCGGAATCTTTAATGAGGCCTTCATTGATACGACCTGCCCATGGTGCCATGGCATACCAACCAGATGTATGTACTTGACCACGAAATGGAACTGCGAACTCATTATCTCGCCACTTCAGTGAAGTAATGCGAGCACCATTGTCATCGTCTATTGCAATTTGAAATTCAGCATCATCAATAAATTGCATTATTTTTCCATCGCTTCTAGTAATTCGTGCGTGCGTGGAGGCTGAGCGCCTGCACGTGAACAAGTAATTCCTGCAGCAATCGCTGCTTTGTGTAAAACCTCGTTTAAGACATGTCCCTGTAATCCTTGAACTGAATGCTTGATTATTCCTTCAACAACGATTGCACCAACAGTATCTCCAGCACCGACAGTGTCAACAACTACAACTTTGGCTCCATCAACTTCTTCCATACCGTTTTCAGTAAAGCCAATAAGCCCGTGTGCACCTCGTGTAACAACTACACAACGTACGCCGTTAGCAATCCAACGATTGGCTACTGCGTCCAGAGATTCGCTTGGATACAGCCAATTAATATCATCGTCACTTACTTTAACTACAGCTGAAATCCCAACCCATTTTTCTACTGCGGCTGCGTATTTTTCGCGATCACCCATAACTGATGGGCGAATGTTTGGATCAAAAACTATTGGCGCAAATTCTCCAACGTTTACTGTCCAATCAAATAGAACGCTTGCTCCTGGTTCGATAATTGTTACTAAAGTTCCAATGTGCAGAACTGAAGGTTTTAATCGTTCGGGATCTGGCAACCAAGAAGCGTTAAAATCAAAAGTTGCTGTGCCATCTATTAAGAATTCGTAACTCGCACTCCCCTTGGAATCCAAAGTAACGGTTGCGGTGCACGTTGGCTTCTCGCTGGCAAGTGATAGTTCTAAACCCACTCCGTCGCGCAGTAATTCTTTTCTTGCACTCGCACCAAATTCATCACTTGAGATTCCATCAATAAAATCTACGTCGTAACCTAAACGTGCTAAAGCCTTGGCTGTATTGGCTGGACCGCCGCCCACAACCGGGCCGGTTGGCAAAATATCAATCAAAACTTCTCCGCAAACCCAGATACTCATGGCAGTTCTCCTTTGCGCGCAAGGAATTCGGTTAAAACTTCTACTCCTAATAAGTGATCTTGTACTTGGGGCAACCCACTTATAAGTAAGACGCCCATGCAACCGAAACCGGCAACATTGAGCGGTAATCCGCCGCCATGTATCGCATGCGTTTCTTCTGGTAACCCATGTGTTGCATACCAATCTATTCCCTGCTCTTCGGCTAAAACTCTTTCAAACATTGTTGAGTTTCCAGTTGCCAAAACAACGCGGGCTTTACGTGCAATCCATGCATCATTATCTGCTGACGTTCCGGGCAGCGATGCATGAAAAACTGTCCAATCTTTCAAACGAACTTCAACGGCAATTGCAACATTGCGATCGAAACCCAAATCCAAGGCAATCTCACCGATTTCAATTGCTTCTTTGTGCGACAGTGATGGCAGCTCTAACGTTTTGGCTTCTAGCGCCAAACCCGCACTTGTAAATCCACCTGTCGTTTCAACCATGGCGTAATTGTGCCTTAATATTTGCGCATGATCACCATTCCAGAAACTGACCTTGTCGTTCACCCATTATGTCTCGGTAGCAATATTTTTGGAAGCAACGCTGATGAAGCGCAGTCCCACGCGGTAATGAACGCCTATTTTGATCAAGGTGGCAATTTCATAGATACCGCCGATATGTATAACCAGTGGGTAGATGGCCATGTTGGTGGTGAATCTGAAACCATCATCGGTTCTTGGATGGCATCACGAGGTAACCGTGAGTCCATGGTGATTGCGACGAAAGTTTCTAAAATGGATCGTCGCCCCGGATTATCAGCTAAGAATATTTTTGCGGCATGTGAAGAATCACTTGATCGTCTACAAAGCGATTACATCGATTTGTATTACAGCCATGAAGATGACTTGAACGTATCACTAGAAGAAACTTTAGGTGCTTATGCACAGTTAATTGCGCAAGGCAAAGTTCGCTACATCGCGGCTTCAAATTTTACGCCAGCCCGTCTCCGTGAATCTATTAAATTTAGCGAAGACAATAATCTGCCTGCCTACGTTGCAGTTCAGGATTTATATAACTTAGTTAATCGCACTGAGTATGAGGGCGAGATGTCACAAGCCGTTGCCGAACTTGGTCTTTCAAATATTCCTTTCTATGGAATCGCTCGCGGATTTCTCTCTGGAAAATATCGCCCAGGGGTAACCGATGTGGACTCCTTGCGTGCACAAGGTGCGCTAGAGCATGCAACGGATAAGAATTTTGCAATCCTGGCAGCGATGGATGGAATTGCGAAAGCGCACAATGCATCGTTATCTGCAATTGCTTTGGCGTGGTTACGTGCACAACCAACAGTCAGTGCCCCAATCGCATCGGCACGTACGGTTGCTCAACTAAATGAAATTATTCAGGTTGTTGATCTGACTAATGAGGAAGTAGATCTGCTCACAACGATTTCTTAGGTCCAACCACTTCTCCACAATGTAAGTGGGTATGGCTTTGCTACAAATGTAGTAAATTACTCTTATGAGCATGCCAGTCAGATTTGGGTTCTGGGCGAAAGTTGGAAGAGCCTGCATCGACAATCCAGATTTGCCAGTTAATTTCGTTATAGATACTTTGGCTTCCCTTGAAGTTCCAGAGAAGGACAAAATCACATTCACTCGTCGCGAGATCTAATTGGAATTTCATGAGAATCAAACTTCGCGGTTTTCGCGGAGTTACAAGAAACTAAATTCTAGAGAACTAAAACAGTGATTGTTTCTTAAGGCGAGTTGCCATAGTTACAGCGACCTGCATCCATGTCGAAACTTCGGCATCGGTATATGCAACATCAGAATCCCGCATTACATATAGACCTGTATAAAGCGCACCGTCGTATTGATAAAAACCAAGTAATTGGCTTACTCGACTTCCAAAATTAATTGTGGCTCGAACAAATAATCGAGAATCATACGGTGCGACTCCATTTGGAATATTCGTAATCTCGGTAAACGTGTAGGGGACCAATGCGCCAGTACTGTCCTTATATCCACCTTCAGTTTTACAAGTTTCAATTGTTGAAAGTAACTCTTTCAAAGCTCCGGCAGCAGCAGTTTCTGATGAGTACCGCACGACTTCTGAAGAGAGAAATGAATATGGGGAACCCGTTCTGGTTACCACTACTTGACGGCGTTCTACTCTATTTTTTTCAGATGGATACTCTGCGTTACATAGATCCAGAGTCGCATCGTTAGTTGTCGTTCCTCCACCCATCGGAAGAACGCTCCACTCTTGGCTAAAGTCGCCGGGATTAAAGCCATATTTAGAAAGAATGAGCTGGGCATCATCATTGAGTGATGAATCATTTGGAGCAGGAATGCGGTCCAGATCTTTCTGATTATTAAAGGCGGCACTAACCGTATGAACGCCTACAACAACGAAATTTGAGCCTGAAATCTGCACAGTCTTATTTGAACTGCCTAAATCTATTGCCGCACCAATTCGAATTTTCGTTGACTTAGAAAGGGGAACTGTTGCCAACGTTTTCTTTCCCGATTTAATTGTGCTCGCCCCTGCGCCGACAAGGACATCAAATTTTCCCTTAGTAATAAAGCTTGCGGTGCATTTTCCTGTGCACTTGATTGCACCCGCTCCATAAGAAGAAGCTGCCGCAATCCACTTGCCTGTTTTAGTCAGAGTATTAGCCGGGATGATTTTATCGACCAAAGAAAGTTCGCCCGTAACTCCATTGCCGGTGCAATCAAATACCTGAGCAAAAGTATTCAAAGTATTTCCGACAGTATTTATAAAATGAGGTGAAGTATTTTCACTACTACTTTGAAACACTAGACCCTCTTGATTTACTAAATTTGTCTGACACAGGCCGCTGCCCGAATCTTTCGCTCCGTTCCATGCCAGAGTTACTTGGTTTGCATTAATTGAAGAGAGCGAGAAATCTGGTGTAACGGTTGGATGTCCACGATCGATGACAACTTTTACTGGCTTTGACCATTCGCTTTTATTTCCTGCTAAATCTATTGCTCGAAGCGCAAATGTATAGCTGCCTTCAGGTAAATCGCGAACATGTAAAACTTTTGGAACCGTAAAAGGATTGAGCACAGTTGGATACCAATTTTCAGGCGCTGATCCTTCAAGGGTTTTGATGACTCCATCGAACGAGCCTTCATAGCCCGTAATGACTGTGTCTGCATCTTGCTCGGGATTCACAATTTCGATGCTTGGATAGCGCCACTCGTTGATATTTAGAAGCTCTGGTGTTGGTGGCGGTGTGGCATCTGGTGTTCGCGTAATTGTTACGACAGCACCTGTAGGTGAAGTTGTTGCGCTGATTGAAGTTTTTCCTGAATATGTTGCAGCATTCTTGGTAGTCATTGAACCCGAACCACGTGAAAATGAGTAACGATAGTTATCCATATTGAGCATCCACACATCGGTACCTAAAGCATCACTAAATTCATTTGCTAACGCATCTTCAGGATTTGGGGACACAACGTTTGTTATTGGGGGTGGGTCTAATCGAAAAACAACAAGACCTTCTCGATATGAAACTAATGGATTAGATCTGCGATATTCAATCCAGTATGCCGAGTTTCCATCTCGCAGATAGATTGCCTTTAAACCAGTTGCAAAATCACTGGGAGATAAAGTTAGCGTTTCACTTTGCCACACTTGTTTAACTTGGGAATCATCAAGATAACCCATGCGCCATTGGTGATACGTATTAAATGTTGAGTTTGTATCTTGGTTGCCCATGACGTCAACTACTCCACCATATTCGACTGCACTGCAGTCATCGCCCCATGGGCCATCTTTTGCACCTGACGTACAGCTGAGAAAATTTGTATGGCCTAAACCAAATGTGTGACCAAGTTCGTGAGCAATTACAAATGCCGCGTCCGTGTCAGGTTCATGTAAAACTATCGTGCCACTAGTAGAAGTTGCTTCTCCCAACGGTGCGCGACCTGACCACGCACAACCAGATCGAGGAACTGCGATAACTAAATATCGCTTACTCGAATCGGAGATACCCAATCGCTTGTATGCCTCAACGCGAACATCACCCATAAAAACACTTGCACCAGTTCCAGAACAAGGCATCTGTGCCGCTACGGTTATGGGTTCGGTTATGACATTTCCGGAGATAAAAGAAATTGTTCGATCAGTTGGTGCTCCAACTAAAGTTGTATAAGACTTCCATCGTGCATTTACATTTGTATTGATTGCTGTAGCAATATCGCTAACCGTGGTCGGAAGAGCTGCTGCACCTTTCCAAGTAACTGAAACAACATCGATAGTTCGTTCATCAAGTGCGTACGCAGGTGTGAGACCTATCGAAATAAAAGCAAAGAGCGCGGTAAATGCATAGGCAAGACGTCGATTCACTTTCAATTTTTTATTTGTCACTCGTCACCAATACTCCATGCATTATTTTCATGTCGATCAATCACCCAAACTTTATAGTCGGCTAACTCTTCCTGGCCAAACCACTTTGCTGCATCCTGACCAGCAACCATTAATCCTGTTGCCAAAGCATCACACAGCCACCCATCTGGCCCAACAACAGTTGCAGATTTTGCACCGATGGCAATCATGCCCGTATATGGGTCGGTGATGTGCGCACCGCGTTCGTATGTCCCTGATGTTGCAATCGCGCCATCAGTAATTTCAAAAGTTTGTAATATTTCTTGCTTGTTATCTGGATTAACGACCCCGATTTTCCAAGGCTTAATCACGCCATCTGCAGAATCAAAATATCCGCCGCGCAATGCTAAATCACCGGCGGCATTAATTTGTACATGCTGCGCGCCAGCAGAGACCAACATGTCGGCGCAAATATCTGCTGCCCAACCTTTTACTAATCCAGAAGGATCGAAACCACCCTCCACGGCCCAAGGATCGAAAGCGTCGTCACTTAAGTATTTTGCCTGTTCGCAAAGGTTCCAAACCGCTTGAATGTTTTTGGGACAATCGTGAATCTCTACTTTTCCTCGGCGTAATCGAGTGACCCAAGACGAATCAATGTAGGTTGAAAAATCCTCATCAGCTGTTACACAAAAATCTCGGATGTCTTGTACTGCGTTGTTTAACTGGTTTGAATCAATTACTTGAGAAGAACAATCCACGTCAATGATGGTTCCCCAAACAGGAAACTGTCTGCGTACGTGGTTCATTGCTAGAGCCTATCTAATACTTTAGAGACCAGCTTTAGCGAGAGCCCCCTGTAAAGATTTATACCAACCATAAGAAGTGTATGAAGCACCTGATGCACCTTGGATATTTGCTGATTGTGCACTCAATGTTTGCTGACGCAAAGTTGGAACTGCCATATCTGTCCAACGCTGACTGCGACCGTTAGGTGCTTGAAGCGCCTTTGCATCAGTGATCTTTCCATTATTTACAGTAATTTGAACTTGAACTGTTCCGTAGTTCACGAAAATTGCTGGACCAGCAAATGTTCCACTTGTAGATTTCGTAACGACAGGTGCTGTTGTTTTAGTTGCGACAGGCGTTGCTGTTTTTGTTGGAGTCGCAGCCGGCGTTGCCGATGCACTGGCACTGGCTGTTGCAGTAGCTTGCGCGGTTGCACTCTTACTTGCCACTGGTGTTGCCTTCTTCGTTGCAGCTGGTGTTGCCTTCTTGGTCGCTACTGGTTTTGTGGTTGCAGCTTTGGTTGACGACGCAGTAGGTGTAGCAGAAGCCGTTGAAGTATCAGTCACGGCAGGTGCCCCGATTGCACCTGCTCCTATAAGGCCTAATGAGTTAGTTGAAGATAATTGTGGCGGTGTAATTGCCATTACTGCGCCGAGTCCACCTAAAGTGCCGCCTGCTATTAACAGTGCTCTTTTCATCTTCGCTACCTCTCGTTTGTCACATCCGTCTTGCTTGTCTTACCAATCTTGCTTGTCTTAATGCCTACTAAACGCCATCTCCCTGAGAAAATTCTTAAGGCAATCGCATATACACCTGCGTGTTTTATTCGCGGTGGAAAGCAAATGCCTCGTCATGGAAGCGATTCTTTGATCCACCAGCCTTTTCAAAAGCTTCACGAACTGCACTTACCAATGGCTCTGGTCCACAGATGTAAACGTCTGAATCTGCAAACTGTGGGACTAGTCGGCGCATTGCATAAACATCCATTGGGTGCTTCTTGCGTGATCCCACTAAGTAATGAATACGGATAGACCCACCGCTATTAAATGCCATGTAATCAAGTTCTTTTTTCAAAACTAAATCTTCTTCTTTTGATGCTCGGAAAATAACATCCATCTGCACGCCGCCACTTAGTTCTTCCATGATTGCGCGAATCGGAGTGATTCCAACCCCGCCACCAACTAAAACAACATGTGGTCGTGTACTTCGCCCTGCAGTAAAGGCACCGTATGGACCTTCAACAAATACACGGGTACCAGGCTTAATAAATGCTAATGAACGTGAGTGATCACCTAAGTCCTTGACTGTAATTCGCATCAAATGTTCAGTCGGTGCTGCCGAAAGTGAATAAGGATGTGACATCAAGAAATGGCCGCGAGTAAGAAAACGCCAACCGAAGAATTGACCACCTTGTGCACCTAATGTGTGCAGATTACGGCCCTTCATGATTACTGAAATTACTCCTGGGCCTTCAACTACAACTTTCTCGACTCGCAAATTAATCTTTAGAGATCGCACCAGTGGAACACCAAAGCGCCAATAAATAATTGAGAATGCCATGAAAATATATAACGCGGTCCAATAAGCACGGTTTAATGGGTGACCAATAAACATCTGACCATTAATAACTTGGTGCATAAAGGATGCAGCAACTGCCAAGTATGTGTAAACGTGAATAATCCACCACGTTTCATAACTCATCTTTGCCCGTGCTTTTTTATATGAAGTAACTCCAGCTAAAACCATCAGAATAAATCCTGCTAAAGCAAACCACATCCAGTCGAAAGTATTGAGCATTCGCCATAATTCTTTATACAGAGGAATTGAATCTTGACCTGCGAAAGATAAAATAATAAAAGCAACATGTGCACCAATTGCATACAAAGACCATGGACCTAAATTGCGGTGCCAGGTAACCAATCGATCATGACCAACACCTTTTTCAACCCAGGGGATTCGAGCTACTAAAAAGATTCCTACGATTGCCAGATACGTTCCTACTAATGCAGAAATTCGAGAAAAAGTAGCTATCGAGGCATAGACAGATATGAAGTCACTTTTGCGTACCGTTGTTAACTCCAAAGCTATTGTGAAGCCCAACCCAAGGCCCAGAACCAGCGCGGCCCAGTCTGTACCAGCGCCTGAGTGCTTATAGATGCGTGTTGGAGTAGTCATGTGGATATTAGATACCTTTTTCCTGAGAACTGCCTGAACCTTGTCTGCGTGCCAGTCGAGAAAGCCTTCCAGAAAAGCCAAAACCCGGCCCCTCCGAAGAGGAACCGGGCTTTGGTTCTAGATCTTATTCAGATCAAAGGGGGCAGATTATGCCTTTACCTTCTTCTGGATCTTGATTACTAGGTTTGTTAGAGCTGTTAGCTGTGCCTTTAGGCCAGCGATTAGATCTGCAACCTGTGCTGAAAGAGCAGCTACTGCATCTGCTGCATCTTGTGCTGCAGCTGTTGCTGCATCTGCTGCTTCTGCTGCTGCGTTAGCTGCATCAGTTGCTGCGTTAGCTGCATCTGTTGCCTCTGCTGCTGCATCTGCTGCAGTTGTATCTAGAGCAACTGTTGCTGATGCATTAGTTACCTTGACTGAGTCTGAGTAAGGAGTAGTTGAAAGTTCAACTGTACCTGCTGATAGAGGCATGTTGACCTTGTATGAAGCCTGACCCTTATCACCCTTAATATTCAAATAATAAGAAGGTAGGTTATTCGTTGTAAGAGCTAGTGATGATGTTGTGTCATTCACATAACCAGAAGCAGAGCTCCATGCTGGAACTGGACCAGCTGCGTTTGAAACAGTGTATGTAACTGTTGCAACTTCACCTGGAAGGTATGTGTCCTTGTCGAATGAAACTACGACAGAGATATCACCAGAACCATCGCTTACGCGAACTGCTGTTGCTGATGTAGCTACATAACCAGCCGCTGTTGAATCAGTTCCATTAGCAAAAGCTAATGATGCTGTACCAACTGCAAGGCTGGCGATGGTTGCACTGAGAACACCCTTTGAATCTGTGTATCCAACATAATTCTTATCAGCAATTACTGTTGTTGCATCTGAAACAGTGTAGATGTCAACGTTAGGAACTACGTTACCCAATGAATCCTTTGCAGTGATCACAGTTGCATTAGGAGTTGAGTAGCCGTTCCAAAATAGTGACTGTGCTGGCGCAACAGTTAGTGAAGCAACTGTTCCGTAGAAAGTTACTGACTTTGTAGCAACTACTGATCCGTTAACAGATACTGTGATTGAAGCTACTCCTGCATTACCGTTTGAGTAGATGTAGAAATCAGAATCTGCAGCACCAGTTGCACTTGCAGATGGTCCAGCAAGAGTTCCGTTGCTAGCTGTTGAAACGTAACCTGCTCCACCAGCAACAGAAACTGTTACTAGCTTTGCACTTGCGTTCTGCATCATAACTGCTGGAGAAACGCCAGTAGCTGTTGAGTACTGAATAACTTCGATGTTAGCAACAGGAGTTGATGAAGCTGCCTTTGGAGCAACTAAATTAGCTGTATCTGAAGAAACAGGTGATGAACCTGCACCGATGAATGCTGTTGAGCGCTCAAAGTAAGTACCAGCTGCGCGAGCTGCAGCAAGAGCTACAGCAGCTGCATCAGTTACTGTGATTACTACAGTATCTGTAGCTGTTGTTGCCTGAGCACCAGCAGTAAATGTGTAACCAGTTACTGTGATTGTTCCAACTGTTGGTGTTGCAATTGCAACTGAACCGCCTGCTGTAACTACCTTTACTGATCCTCCGCCAACCATTGATCCACCAGCAATTGTGATGTATAGATCTTTTGAGTTGTTAGCAGATAGAACTACGTAGTTGTTTACACCTGAGTTCTGGCTGCAAGCAACTGATGATGAACCAGCGCCTGAACCTGCAACAGTACATGCAAGTGCGTTATATGCTGCTTGTGATGGAGCAACAGCAACAAGGCTGAGTCCCAACGCTGCAACAGTTACAAGCGCGATGCGCTTGAAAGTTGTCTTTGTAGACATTTGTTTCCTTTCGATTAGTCGATTCTCGGACGATCCGAGAGTCGGCTTGAGTTTTAAAACTCCTTCGCGTTTCGCGAAAGCGCTTCTCACTCGATTCGATGAATCGCACGTGCTGATTCACCAAATTCCCCATCGTGTATCCGGACGCGATAGGGAAAGCTATTTATTTGTTAGTCACCTGAACTGCTTGCGCAAGCACCTGTGTCTTTCCTGCATTCATTAAAATTTTCGTAGTAATTGTTTTTGGTGCATCGGCAAGATCGCTTCCGCGGTTTCCAACTGGGAATGAAAAATCAGTTGGCTTGAGATAACCGATATCAAAAGTTGCTGTGATGAGATGAGTGCCATTTCCTAGGCGCTCAATCGATGAATCGATGCTGTTTATTTCAACGCCGTTCCAGCTCTCGGCAAAACCAACACTGACGGTATTCGCTGAATAGTGAGTACCTGTTCCATCAATTGTGATGACTTGATCGATGAGAACGTTTGGACCAACAGAGCCGGTGATGAATTGGTTGTTGATGATGATTCCAATATTTCCAAGGGATGTAACACCCTTAGTAACACGGCCGATACCTGCAACATTTGTTTCATCAGTTACAGTGAAAGCAGTTGGTATTCCGGCTTTATCTAGACCGTAGAAAGAGATAGGTGCAGCTTTAACGTTAAGTGCATCAATCTGCGCCTTCTTTGCAGCAGCTGCCGCAGCAGCGCTCTGTGAGGCAGAGATAGAAGGTGATGCAGATTGTGAAGGAGTAGCTTCTGCAGAGTTTGTCGTTGATGAAGTTGCATCGACGATTGTAGAAGGTGTTCCCTTAAGTGAGTTAAAACCGAAGAACGCAGTAACGATAAGAAGAAGTGAGAGCGCAGCTTTAGATGATTTTTGTGCAAGCTCTGCAGCTTTCTTGTATGTCGTTGATAATGCATCGAGAGCAGTAAGACCAGTCTCTTCATTAATAACAAGCGTTGCAAGAACTTTACGAAGTGATGCGCGGGCACGTGAGACTGTGTATCGAACATTAGATTCTTTAATGCCAAGTTCTGTCGCGATCTCACTTGTGGAGCGACCTTCGATTTCCCACATAACAAGCGCTGCGCGCTCTGCTGGAGAAAGCAATGCAAGTGCCTGGCGAATAATCGCTGCATCTTCAGCAGCTGACATCGTTGCTGAATAGTCGCCATTGTCTTGCCACTGTGCTTCAACCTCTGCAGTTGCATCATCTAGAACAACAAGGTTGGGGCGACGGCCTTCGGCACGGAAGAAATCGATGCAAAGGTTTTCAATAGTGCGGTGTAGATATGCAAGTGCGTGCTCAGCAGATTCAAGCTCTGGAGCAGCCATCATAAATTTGATTAAGGCATCTTGAGTGATTTCTTCAGCTTTAGCTGAATTCTTCAAAACACGGGAGGCATGGGCATGGAGCTCTGAACGATGCTCGGCATAAAAACTGCCAAGATCGCCAACGGTCCACACATGTGGTGCCGTGCTCTTTTTAGCCACTTGAATTTCTCCATTCGTAAAAGCGTCCTTCAATCTGCTTCTACGCTGGACTGGTCAATTTGTGGTGGAGAACGGACAAAACGGACATTTTATGATTAGCGAGCGTGATTCAAGCCCCCAGAAAGCCAAAACCCGGCCCCTCCGAAGAGGAACCGGGCTTTGGTTCTAGATCTTATTCAGATCAAAGGGGGGGCGATTATGCCTTTACCTTCTTCTGGATCTTGATTACTAGGTTTGTTAGAGCTGTTAGCTGAGCCTTTAGGCCAGCAATCAGAGTCGCAACCTGTGCTGAAAGAGCAGCTACTGCATCTGCTGCATCTTGTGCTGCAGCTGTTGCTGCATCTGCTGCTTCAGCTGCTGCGTTAGCTGCATCAGTTGCTGCGTTAGCTGCATCAGTTGCCTCTGCTGCTGCATCTGCTGCAGTTGAATCATTAGCAACTACTGCTGTTGCATTTGTAACAGTTACACCAGTAACTCCAGTAGCACTAAGAGTCACTGTACCTGCTGATAAAGGCATGTTGACTGTGAATGATTGTGCTCCAGCATTACCTGTTGGTGTGATTGTTGTTGTAATTGCTCCAAGAGTTAGGGAACCTGAAGTCATTACTAGAGATGAAGTGATACCTGCTGTTAATACAACATAACCAATTCCACTTGGAACA
Source organism: uncultured Actinomycetes bacterium (assembly GCA_903852815.1). GTDB lineage: Bacteria > Actinomycetota > Actinomycetes > Nanopelagicales > Nanopelagicaceae > Planktophila. The sequence goes on along the minus strand of CAINRW010000024.1, from coordinate 11,975 downwards.
GCACCAGATGCATCTGTAACAGTTGCTGTAACAGTTGCAACTTCACCTGGAAGGTATGAGTCCTTGTCGAATGCAAGAACTACACCAGTTGCAGTTGAAGATGTGGCAGCACTTACGCGAACTGCTGTTGCACCAGAAACAACATAACCGACTGCGGCTGTATCTGTTCCGTTAGCAAATGTAAGTGAAGCTAATCCTGCAGCAACACCTGAAATGGCCGCTGTAAGTGTTCCAGTTGAATCTGTTGTACCAAGTGATGTACCTGTTGCAATAGAAGCTGCTGTATCTGAAACTAGATAAACAGGTGTGTTTGGCACAATGTTACCTAGTGAGTCTTTTGCAGTAACTACTACTGCTGCTGCGTTTGATCCGATTTTAAGAACAGTTGTTGCTACTGCAGCTGTGAGTGCTGTAGCAGTTCCGTAGAAAGTAACTGACTTTGTAGCAAGTAGGACACCATTAACAGTAACTGTTACTGACGCAACGCCTGCATTGCCATTTGGATAAACATAGAAGTCTGAACTTTCATCTGCAGTAACGCTTGCTGATGGACCAGAAAGTGTTCCGTTGCTTGCTGTTGAAACATAACCTGCTCCACCAACAACAGCAACAGTCACTAGCTTTGCGCTGAGTGGTGTCATGAAGTAAGTAGCATCAGTTGATGAATATTGCTTAACAGTTACACGAGCTACAGGAGTTGCAGAAGCATCTTTAATAGATGTAATTCCTGTTGAATCAACAGTTGCTTCTGAGCCAAGTGAACTTGACTTGATAAATGCAGTTGAGTGATCGTAGTAAGTACCAGCGATACGAGCTGCAGTAAGAGCCGTAGCTACTGCATCAGTCACTGTGATTACGACAGTATCTGTTGCTGTTGCTGACTGAGCACCAAGTGCAAATGTATAACCTGTAACAGTAATTGTTCCAACTATTGGTGTAGCGATTGCTACTGAAGTGTCATGTGTAACTACCTTTGATGATCCTCCACCAACGATTGATCCACCAGCGATTGTGATGTAGATGTCAGCTGAACCAGCTGTTAGAACTACGTAATTGTTTGCACCTGAGTTTTGGCTGCATGTTGTAGATGTTGCGATATTTCCTGCAACAGTACAAGTTAGGTCAACCACAACTGCTTGTGATGGAGCTACAGCAACAAGGCTGAGACCCAACGCTGCAACAGTTACAAGCGCGATGCGCTTGAAAGTTGTCTTTGTAGACATTTGTTTCCTTTCGATTAGTCGATTCTCGGACGATCCGAGAGTCGGCTTGAGTTTTGTGATGAGCTCGTACTTGGCGAGAAAATCACTAACTCGGTTCGATGAATCGCACGTGCTGATTCACCAAATTCCCCATCGACTATCCGGTTGCGATGAGGAAATTTTTTTATTTGTTAATCACCTGAACAGCTTGCGCAAGTACCTGTGTCTTTCCTGCATTCATTAAAATTTTCGTTGTGATTGTTTTCGGTGCATCGGCTAGATCGCTTCCACGATTTCCAACTGGGTAAGCAAAGTCAGTTGGAGTGAGATAGCCGATGTTGAAAGTTGCGCTTAGCAAATACGTGCCATTACCTAATCGCTCGATGATCGTGTCGATGCTGTTTACTTCAATAGCGTTCCAGTTGCTAACAAAACCGACTGAGACACTGTTTGCTGAGTAGTGAGTACCTGTTCCATCAATTGTGATGACTTGATCGATAAGAACGTTTGGACCAACAGAGCCGGTGATGAACTGGTTGTTGATGATGATTCCGATATTTCCAAGAGATGTAACACCCTTAGTAACTCGGCCAATTCCTGCAACATTTGATTCATCAGTCACGGTGAAAGCAGTTGGAATACCGGCTTTATCTAGACCATAGAAAGAGATAGGTGCGGCTTTAACGTTAAGTGCATCGATCTGCGCCTTCTTTTCAGCAGCTGCCGCTGCAGCACTCTGTGAAGCAGTGATGGAAGGAGAAGCCGAAGCAGATGGATCTGTTGGTTGTGAAATAGCTGTTGGCGCGGTAGTTGTTTCGACGATCGCGATAGGCGTTCCTTTTATAGAGTTAAAACCAAAGAAAGCAGTAACGATAAGAAGCAATGAGAGGGCAGCTTTAGATGATTTCTGTGCAAGCTCTGCAGCTTTTTTGTATGTCGTTGATAATGCATCGAGGGCAGTAAGACCGGTCTCTTCATTAATAACAAGCGTTGCAAGAACTTTACGAAGTGATACACGAGCACGTGAAACGGTATGGCGCACTGCACTTTCTTTAATGCCAAGTTCTGTCGCGATCTCACTTGTAGAGCGACCTTCGATTTCCCACATAACAAGAGCTGCGCGCTCTGCAGGAGAAAGCAAAGCAAGTGCCTGGCGAATAATCGCTGCATCTTCAGCTGCTGACATTGCCGCAGAGTGATCTCCGCTGTCTTGCCAATGTGCTTCTATTTCTGCAGTTGCATCATCTAGAACAACAAGATTAGGGCGACGGCCTTCGGCGCGGAAGAAATCGATGCAAAGGTTTTCAATAGTGCGATGAAGATAAGAGAGCGCATGTTCGGCAGATTCAAGCTCTGGAGCAGCCATCATGAATTTGATTAAGGCATCTTGAGTGATTTCTTGAGCCTTGATTGAGTCTTTCAATACGCGAGAGGCATGGGCGTGGAGCTCTGACCGGTGCTCGGCATAAAAACTGCCTAGGTCGCCGACGGTCCAACCTTGTGGAGCCGTGCTCTTGTTAGTCACTTGGACCAATCTTGATCGTAGAAGCGTCCTTATGGATTACTACGTTCTTAGAAGCGTCCCTCTATTTACTTCTACGCTAGAGATACCCCCATGTAGCGGAGTACGGACAATACGGACATATTGCCAAAGCCACGTTGGCGTTGCGCTATTACTTAACGGTGAAGCGAAGTTTGTAAGTAGCTTGATCAGGCGTGCAGCGCATGGCCTCTCCGCATGAATCACGGGTCACGGTGAAACTGGCTTTGCCTTTTTTAGAGGCTTTAAAGACCCACATCGACGTTCCACACCCGGTGCCCGGATGCTGACAGCCTTCGGGAGCGGTGGGACCAAAAGGAATTGGCACTACGTTTTTGGCCTTAACCACTTTCAGATTGGTTGTCTTAGCATCTAGCCAATATGTCGATGCCAAAGCAATTGTGATGCTTGTATTTAGCTTTATCGAAATATTTCGCTTGTTGTCAGCATCGGCAAGTGAAATTTTGCCGGCCGCCTGTGCGCTGTGCATAGGCGCTAGCAGCGAAATGAGTAAGACCGAGAGAACACCCAAAGTGCGAGCGCGCAGTTGTTTACTCATTTCAACTAGCTAATTGTTAGCGTGAAAGTTACCTTCACTGATGATGCTCCGACCGTAGTAGGTGCGGCATCAGTAACTGTGACTGTGTAGGTCTTGAGTGCGCTTGCAACGGTAGGTGTACGACCAGAAATCGCACCAGTTGTTGTGCTGAAAGTTAATCCGGTTGGCAACGCTGGAGTGATTGCATATCGATAAGCCGTGAAAGTTGATCCGCTCGCAGTTACTGGAGTAAATGCTGTGATTGCAACTGCTGGGCTCCTGTGCACAATCGTAGTTGCCGGAATTGCAGCTATTGCAACAAGTGCTGGGCTAACTTCTAATGTGAACGCACCTGACACGGCTGTGCCTGCTGCATCTGTAACCGTAATGGTATGTGAGGTTGGAGCTTGTGATGCCGTAGGCGTTCCAGTGATTGCTCCAGTTGCAGAATTAAGAATCAAACCTGTCGGAAGTGCTGGGTTAACCGTGAATACCTTTGCAGGGTAGCCACCCGCAGAAGTTACAGGTGTGAATGCGGCCGCAACTTTATTAATCATTAACTTCTTCGTCGCAACGGCAACTGTTCTACTCAAAGCAGCAGGAGTTGTAATCGCCAACGTAAATGTTGATGTCGCTTTAGCCGCATTTGCATCTGTAATTGTCACTGTCTGTAAGCGACTTGTGAGATTTGCAGTTGGAGTGCCAGTTATTTGTCCTGTAGTTGTATTAAATGACAATCCGGTAGGAAGCGCTGGAGAAATTGCGAAAGTGTATGGCGCAGTTCCAGCACTTGCCGTAATTGGAGTAACAGGAGTAATTGCGCGACCAGTCAACAATGCAACGGTAGCTACTGCTTTGGTTGCAATAGGAGCAGGTGGCTTAACAATTAAATTAAAACTTGAACTACTAGTTGCACTTAAAGAATCAGTAACTGTGACAGTTTGCACTGTTGTTGTCTGTGAAACTGTTGCTGTGCCGGTGATACGACCTGTAGTTGTATTGAAAGTCAGGCCTGCTGGCAAAGTCGGTGATATTGCATAGGTGTACGGCGAAGTTCCACCAATTGCAGTAACAGGAATAACCGTACCCGGCACTGCTGTTCCTTGAGTCAGGGTCACAGTAGCCGTAGCAGTTGTTGCAGTTAATGCCGGTGCTGTGTAACTCATACCGCATCCCTGTGGAGCATCTGGAATCCAGTTTTGTTGAATCAAATACTGACGCCCTGATGCCACCATGTTGTACTTAGCACCATTGGTAGCAGTTGATTGTGTTCCGAAAGTCCATGAACACTTGTCTGCATTTTCATTTCCGCCTGCATCAAACCAAGTGTTTAGCATTGGATCTGAAACGGCTTCAACTAATTCGTGCGCAATTACGCTAGTCATTGCATCGGCTGGTGGGTTTGAATTAGGAGAAACTCCAGGAGTTGTTTGGCCGTTGCAACTTGCAAGAGATGATGATGGATCACCAACAAATGAATACTTAATGTTATGAGTGACGTTGTATGAAGGATTTAGGTAAGAGTGATATCCGCACCAAGAAGTTAAGAAGCCTGTTGCATTTATATTGCTGCTTGTAAACACAAAGTAGAGACCATTTGGATCGCGTGGCAATGTGTTGTTTGTCAGAGCTGCATTAACGATGTCACCGGATTGTGTTCCTGTTGCACCATCGATTGAAGTACCTAAAGACGCATTGTCATATGTGCATCCGCCCCAGTTGACTGTGCTAGTTACATAAGTTTTTGGGGCAGTTGAATTTGCCTGTTGGTAATAACGCGTGTTGATTCCATACCATGGCGTTACTCCAACACCTTTAAGAAAATCATTAACAATCGCGGGCGTTGAATTATCGCCAGTTGCAGCACAAGGGTTTGTCCACGTTCCATACCAAATTACATAAACAGTTGGATCGATCATGACTGGAGTTCCGTACACGTAATTAATATTTCCTGCAATTACTGCAGGGGCTACTGCGGCAGGCTTGGTGGACATTGCAACAATTTTGTTTGGTGCACTCAGATGCTCAGGATCATCAGCGCTGTAGTGATTTTCGCGGATGTTATTTGATCCATGAGATTCTTCTGCTTGGGCAATCGGCAAAAATCCCAGAGTGGCTGCAAAAATGGCAGACAATGTAAGGACAGCAATTGACTTAAAACTGATTCTCATGGATCTCCTTGAAACTGGGGGTTAGAAATTAATTATCGCAGATAGCCAGGAAGATTCCAGCCGAAGTATTGACGCTAGCCTCTTGGGATTTTCTGTGAGTTTTTCAAAAAGTGGGCCCAGACGGGCTCGAACCGTCGACCCACGGATTAAAAGTCCGTTGCTCTACCGACTGAGCTATAGGCCCCACTTTCACTTGCATCCAAGAATTTCTCAGCAAGTGCGAGGGGCAATCGTATCGGAGAAAGTGGAGTGCGCTAAACCTGGTTATCGCCCGTTTGCTGCACGGGATAGTCGATCCCTGACTGCTACTGCAATGCCCGAACCCTCTGGCTGAACCACAACAATCTGCTGCAATCCTTGATTATCACCCTCACGCAAAGCCGTATATAAATGCTGCGCGAATTCCTCATTGGTAGTGGGGGCGGCCAAGCGAATTACGCCCTCTGGGGTGGCAATACTTGCGAGCGCAATAAAACCCTGTCCTACTGTCGGTTGTTGATCAAGAATTACTGTTGCATCTGGCGAATAGTGATTCTCTAAAGAGCCACTGACTCGAATCTCTTCTTTGGGTTGTACAAAAACAAAACCTTCGCCGCCATCAATAAATCTGTCATTACGGAAAATTTTAAGCCCCGTGCTTTCAACGATCATCTCATCAGTTATTGCACCAGGTCTTAAAACTCGTGGGATATCGCCCGTGCAATCAATAATTGTGGATTCAACACCGACTGCACATGAGCCGCCATCTAGTACTAAATCTGTTTCATTCATAAAGGCGCCTAGCTCTGCTTGAACCGCGGCCGCACTCGTTGGAGACACATGACCAAATCGGTTTGCACTTGGAGCTGCTATACCTTTTATTCCTATCTGTTCTGCCGCCTCTAAAAGGGCCAAGGCAACGACATGATTAGGTACTCGAACGCCCACAGTGTCTTGGCCACCAGTAATGAAATCTTTAGCAAACTCTGATCTCTTGAGAATCAATGTCATTGGACCAGGCCAAAAATCGCGTGCCAACTTAATTGCGAAATCCGGAATTTCGCTAGCCCATTGTCCTAAGTGATTCATCGAAGATACGTGAACTATTAATGGATGGTCAGATGGGCGGCCTTTAACCTCATAAATTTTGGCTACGGCTTGGTCGTTGCAGGCATCGGCCCCTAATCCATAAACCGTTTCAGTGGGAAAGGCCACAAGCCCGCCATCATGCAAAAGCTTTGCAGCATCACTCATTGCAGATGCAGTGCATTGCGATACAAATTGCGATGGGGTCACTGGCCAATTCTCTCACTTTTCACAGGTTCCATTAACAACTTTTTCATCCAATAGGCAATAATTGACGCATGAAACTAAAAAACTCTCGTACCTTCGTAATTAGTGCAATTGCACTCTCACTCTTTGCCGGCGCAGGCCTTGCAGTACCAGCCTCTGCCGCAGAGACCGCCACTCACTACATCACGATCAGCGCTACTGGTTCAACCAGTGTTGTGCCTGATGCAGTTCGTATTAATGCCAATGTTTCCGTTGTTGGTGCGACAAGCAAAGAGGCCCTTGCCAGTGCAAGTACTTCTTCAGCAGCAGTCCGCGCAGTATTGGTTGCTAATAAGATTTCTAAGAAGGATTTCTCAACTCAGTCAATCACTGTTTATCCTGAATACACATATCCAGCGAATTCGAATCCAGTAATTTCTGGCTACCGTGCTTCACAAAGCTTTAATATCGTGGTTCGCGCAACTGCAACTGCAGGCGATGTTGTTGATGCAATTGTTGAAGCAGGCGGAGATAATGTTCAAATCAATGGTGTGAGCCCATTTGTATTAGATGATACAAAGGCAACAGTGAGCGCACGCGCAGCAGCAGTTAAAACTGCAAAGGCAAAGGCAAAGACTTATGCATCTCTACTTGGAATCAAACTAGGAAAGATCATCTTCTTCGAAGAGAGCTCAACTCCTACTTATTACCCAGTTTATGCATCTGCAGCCAAGGCTGATGGAATGGCAACTCAAGTTGACCTCGGTGAACAAAAAGTTACTGTTTCAGTCACCATTCATTGGGCGTTGTAATCAAATAAAGAGTTAAAACCAAGGCAGGGCTATTCCGAAATGGGTAGCCCTGCTTTTGTATATGCGGGCTTAATTCGAGGCGAGTGCCCTCAATAATCGGGTTTGGTCTCCTATTGATTAACGGGTAAGATTGCCAAGCCTCAAACGTCCCCATCGTCTAGGGGCCTAGGACATCGCCCTTTCACGGCGGTAACACGGGTTCGAATCCCGTTGGGGGCACGCACGACAAGTTAGACAAGTAGTAACGGCTTTGAAGGTGACATAAGAGCCACTTATGTGACAGAGATATTAAAACAATATTTTTTCAAGGCCCGGTAGCGCAGTTGGTTAGCGCGCCGCCCTGTCACGGCGGAGGTCGCGGGTTCAAGTCCCGTCCGGGTCGCAAAGGTTTTGGTTTCGTACGCTTATGGTGGCCGAGATTGAAACCTTGTTTGGCTTGGTAGCTCAGTTGGTACGAGCGAACGACTGAAAATCGTTAGGTCGCCGGTTCGATCCCGGCCCAAGCCACGTTAGTTTCTTATTAAATTTAATTATATTATTTTGATGATGTTGGCGATGGTGTTGCAGATGGAATCACACGTGAAGGAATCGCGAGTAGATCAACTACAAAAACTAGATTGGCATTAGCGCCAACTTTTCCATTTCCATTTGCGCCATATGCCCAATCTGGTGGAGCGATCAGCAAGCGCCGCCCTCCAACTTTCATTCCTGGAATACCGCGCTGCCATGCTGAAATAACAGATGAGAGTGCAAACGTTGCTGGAGTGCTCTTCCAAGAAGATTCCAAGACTTTGCCGGTGGCCCAATCCATTAAGACATATTGCACAGTCACGGTGTCACCAGCTTTTACTGTATCCCCATTGCCAGCAACTAAATCACCCAACACTAAAGTCTTCGGAGCGGCCCCAGTTGGCTTGCCAATTGTTGGTTCAACTCCCATTTCTTTACTGATGCTAAAAGTTAATTCGAATTGGGTGGGAGAAGGTGTTGGTGTTGCAGTTGCAATACTTGCTGGATTTGAAATTGCCTTCATAAAAGCTGCAGGGTCTGAGTAATCGGTACTTCGGTTTAACTGAATACCGTTAACAACAACAGTTGGAGTAGCAACTACAGATGTATTCACAACAGATTGTTGAGCCGTAGACTTCCAAGATGAATATTTCTCACTGCTTACACAGTTCTTAAAAGCTGTGCTCTTAAGGCCAATAGTGGCCATCTTTTTGAGCAAATAAACATATGTCCAACGACCGCTGTTTTCTTTTGTTGCTTGAGACTTAAATAGTAGTTCGTTGGCTTGCAAGAACTTGCCTTGATCAGATGCACAAGCAGCAACCATTGCTGCGCGTTCTGACTCAATTCCAATGAATGAGAGTGGGTGAAAAACGACTCGAACGCCTTTAGTCTTAATAAGTTGAGCGATGTTGCCTCGATTTATTGACTCAAAAACAGCGCACTTTGGGCATTGGTAATCTTCCCAAATGTCTACAACTTTCTTTGCAGAAGGGTTGAAGACGATTCCATATGAAGGCCCAATAGCGCCTTTAGGAATCTTTACTGAAAGAGTTAACTTTGGTGAGGGAGTAGGAGTCGGAGCTGCTACGGCGTTGGATGTTGCAAAAAGCCCGGAAATTAATATGACTGCAATTGCGGCCCTGGAAATTTTCTTACCGTGGGTAAGAGAACTCCAGATGCTCGCAATTGCAGTCATCGTGAATTAAGTATCGACTCTACAGAATCGAAACAGTTGATGTAGAGGTTGTAGAACCTCCGGTTGTAACAACTGTAAGTGTTCCAGTAGTTGCTCCAACTGGAACAACGAAGGAAATTGATGTCGCAGAGTTAACCTTGTATGAAACTGGTATTCCCTTGAAAGAGACACCCGTAGTTCCTGCAAGATTTGTTCCTGAGGCAGTTATTGTCGCTCCAATTGATGCTTGATTTGGAGAGAAAGTAGTCAACGTTGGTGCAGCTGTAGCTCCACTCACCGTAAATGAGGCGCCATTAGAAACAACAGATCCTGGGTAAACCAGTGTGATGTTATTTGTTGTGGCACCTGCAGGCACTGCAGTCAGAATTGATGTTGCTGAGGTGATTGTGAATGGGGCGGTTACTGCACCGAACTTCACTGCAACCAAGCTGGCTAGGTATGAAGTACCGGGAACCGTGATGGTTACCGTGCTTCCTACGCTACCAAGTGATGGAGAGATGGATGCGATTGTTGGTGCAGCTGCGGTTCCAGCGGTCTTCGCAAAAGTTGAACCTGAGGTTACAGAACCACCGGCAGCTGCGACATAGATTGCATGTGAAGCTGTTGCTAAGCCAGCAGGTGCATCAGCAATAATCAAGGTCGAGTTAATTACCTTGTATGAAGCTGCTGTTCCCGCTGATCCACCGAACTTCACGGCTGTTACACCAGTGAAGTTTGTTCCGTTGATTTTCACTGTAGTAAATCCGCCGCCAGTGTTAGCAGTAAATGTGCTAATTGTTGGAGCTGGGTTTGTAACCGTGAAGCTCGTAGCAGAGGTGATTGTTCCACCAGGAGTCGTAATCGCAATTCGTTGTGCGCCAAGAGGAGCACCAGTCGGAATCGTGAAACGAACTGCTGTAGAACCGGTGACTGCTGCAATTGGTGCTACAACATTGCCAATCTTGACTAGTGAAGAACCGGTAAGAGTTGTTCCGTACGCAGTAACAACAGATCCTGCTGGACCACTAGTAGTACATGGAACCGGCGCAGTTGCAGCTGAAGATACGCAGAATGGGTTCGCACCGTTAAATGCTGGTGGAATCACGACTGTGTAGTTCGCAGCCGAGGTTGCTATTCCACCCGCGTTTGTTACAACGACACGTCCAGTGATGGCCGTGTTTGGCACAGTGATCATGAGCGATGTTGGTGAAACCACGCGAATGTTTCCACTCACAACAGCAATTCCGCCCACTGTCACTGCAGTTGTTCCGGTGAAGTTTGTTCCAGTAATTGTCACTGAACTTCCACGGGCACCAGTTGCAGGTGTCAGAGTTGTAATTGTTGGCTTAACTGTGAAGTTCGCACTTGTAGCAGTACCGCTAGTTGTGATTACGTGAACTGCACCAGTTGATGCGTTATTTGGAACAGTTATACCAATAGTTGTAGCTGTCTTAGTACGAACTAGTGCAGGTGCGCCGTTGATATCAACGCTTACCAAGTAGGTCAAGTTAGTTCCAGTGACTGTCACGGCTGTTCCTGACGTACCTGTAACTACGCTCAACTTAGTGATTGTTGGAGCTGGAACTACCGTGAATGATGTTGGAGACGTAGCGCTTCCACCAAGTGTTGTAACGACGATTGGACCTGTTGTTACGTTTACTGGTGTTCGGCATGTCAATGTCATCGTATCCAAGACCGTCACATCCGTTGCCTGTACGCCATTGAATGTAACTGTTGTTCCCCCACCAACTGTGCGGAAGTTAGTTCCAGTAATTGTTACCAGTGTTCCGGCTCCGCCACCTGCAGGTGCAACTGATGCAACTGTTGGTGGTGCGAATGAGTTGACATTTGGTGCTGGACACACTGAAAGACATGTGGATGAAATAGGTGGATAGTTACTTGAAAGAGTTATACAAGCTACTCCGCCAGTACACAATCCATTCCACATTGCTGCAAATGGATCCAAGAAATTAATCGTTGGATTTCCAAATTGAATTGTCTTTACATTACGGACGATATCGACACCGTCTGGCTTTGTGATTTGTAAGTACTGAATTTCACCCATTGGGTTAACCATTGGAGTGATTGTGTACTGATTCTGTAGTCCGCTGTAAACCAAGGTGTTACATGTGTAACCGCATGGTGTGGCAGGAGACTTAATTTCACGAACGATATTCATGTTTCCTGAATTGATTATTCCCTGGCCTGCATAATCATTAAGCAAGTGCAGCGATGAATAACCTCGGCCGGTTCCGCAATCCTGATCCGCACCAGTTTCAAAAGCTGAGCCATCAGCATTTGTTACCACGATGCATGTATGAACGTATGCCTCACCATCAATAACGTTATCGCCGCCTTGGCTATAAAGAATGTCATCGCCGGCTCCACCAAACATAATGTTTCCACCAGAGAAGGTGCCGTTTGGAGTAAATGACGCTGTCGTTGGGAATACACCCGGAATCACAGTTGGTGTGGCAGAAAGTGAAACAGATTCACCATAAACGCCGGTAACCGTAATCACGTCGCCGTTGGTATCCACTAGAGCATTACCGCCAATTGAAACTGCTGATCCAACAGAGATCCAATCGATAGCGCGATCTAGTAGCAAGTAATTTCCAGAAGAAGTTCCTAGAGTTTGTGTGTAACCAGAAACAGTTACATTTGGAATTACCTTGTTCCAACCTGGGCTCGCAGAAAGTTGTGAACTCAAACCGTTGATGTAATCAGGGCTTGTGATTGACCAACCATGTACTTGGACATTTGCATTCGTAAAT
>CAINRW010000023.1 GCA_903852815.1 uncultured Actinomycetes bacterium | reverse complement strand
TATTTAGTGGCGCCATCAAGTGAGGCGCGCGTTAAATTCAAGCCGACACTTTCTCCAGATGAATCAACCGTTTTAGCTTCAAGGCGAACAAGTAAGCGAAAACTTTGCGCATTACCTTCGAAGCCGCCAAACTCTGAAGCGATTGCCGCGAGCGCTTCCTCGCCGTTGTGTCCAAAAGGAGGATGTCCTAAATCATGGGCCAGGCAGGCAGTGTCTTGTAAATCCGGATCAGCACCCAACGATTCTCCAAGTTCACGACCGATTTGTGCGCACTCTAATGAATGTGACAAACGTGTACGTTGGAAATCATTTTCCCAAGGGACTGCGACTTGAGTTTTAGCGGCAAGTCGACGAAGTGCAGCAGAGTGAATTACTCGCGCCCGATCACGCATGAACTCGGTACGGCCTGCACGTTTTGCAGGCTCGTCAAGAAATCGCTCGGTGTCATGTGCGGTGTAAGTCACGGCATAACCTTAGTGACGATATCTGCCGTAGGTAAATGATCACTTACTTGAATTCCTCGTCGGCCCAAAGTTATATAGACCAAATACGCTCCAGCTTCACGAATGAAATATTTATAACCTGAATTGGAAATAGTTTCAGGGCCAGTTTGAACTGGAGAACAGGTGCTCACAACTGCCTGATCATTAGCCATAGTCATCGCACGTTTGCAGTGGTATGGATCAGTCACAATAATTACATCACTCACGTACGCTTTCTTCATATTTTTTACGTAAGCCTTGGTGCTCGATAAAGTGTCTCGACCAACTTCGATGGCAATAATTTTTGAAGCTTTAATTCCGTGGTGAATCAACCAATCCTTACCTGATGCAGCCTCCGTTGTGCGATCTCCCGGCGCTTTGCCTCCTACTGTAATTATTTTTGGGGCTAATCCAAGATCAAAGATTCGCTTAGCTTCAACTAAGCGCGCTTCAAGAGCTTGCCCTGGCTTACCATTAAATTGTGCAGTACCTAAAACAACAATCACATCGGCTTTGCGAATAATTGGGTGTTTAGCTTCGTGCCAAATCTGTGTCGCTGCATAAGTAGGTGCAATGAGTGCAACTAATACAATCAAAGTAAGTGTGCGACGAATCCAGCGAAAGATAAACACTTATCCCCCTGAAAAAGCATCCTCTAGTTCAACATGAACTAGTTCATCTGGATCATTGAGCCAACCGTCGGGCAAAGTAGGTGGTCGTCCATGACTGGTACGACCTCGTGGTTTGTCACCAACTTCAGTTGGATATGGCTGCTCTTCAAGTCGATCCAGTAATTCGCGCATTTCTTGAAGTGAAGAAACCATTCCTAAATCATGGCGAATTTCGCGGGCAACACGAAAACCTTTTAAATACCAAGCCATGTGTTTTCGCATATCGCGAATTCCGCGATCTTCTGATTCTAGATACTCAACGATTAAATGTGCGTGCCTAAACATTACTTCGCGCACTTGATGCAAGGTTGGAGTTAACTCACTTTCTCTGCCTTCAAGCGCACTGACTAAATCTGCAAATAACCAAGGACGCCCCAAGCAACCGCGCCCGACTACTACTCCCGCACATCCAGTTTGCGTGACCATATCTACTGCATCCTTGCCCGACCAGATATCGCCATTACCTAGAACCGGAACACCGCTTGACTTTAAATGTTCAACTAGCTCTGCGATTTTCGACCAATCGGCTTTGCCTTCATACATTTGGGCTGCAGTTCGAGCATGCAAAGCAACCCAAGCCACTCCCAAATCTGCCGCAGATTGCGCAGCTTCTAGAAAAGTATGGTGGTCGCTGTCAATCCCAATACGCATTTTTACAGTCACGGGAATTCCGAAAGGCTTAGCGGCTTCAACGGCGGCTTGAACGATATTGCTAAAGAGTTTTCGCTTAAACGGAAGTGCAGCACCGCCACCTTTTCGCGTAACTTTTGGAACTGGGCAACCAAAGTTCATATCGATGTGATCGGCTAAGTTTTCTTTGCCAATCATTGTTACTGCTGCACGCATCGTTGTTGGGTCAACGCTATACAACTGAACCGAACGCGGCCATTCATCTTTGCCAGGAACAATCATGCGCATAGTTTCAGGACGACGTTCAATAAGTGCGCGCGCAGTTACCATCTCTGAAACAAAAAGGCCCGCGCCTTGTTCGCGACATAACGTCCGAAAAGGTGCATTTGTAATTCCAGCCATTGGTGCAAGGACAACTGATGGATCAATTAAATGATCCCCACTTGCTAGTGGCAGGCGAAGTGGATTTAGCAGCCCAGTAATCGCGGTGCCAGCCAAGCTTCTACCTGATCAAGAGAGATGCGCTCTTGAGCCATTGTGTCGCGATCGCGAATCGTTACCGCTTGATCCTCTAAAGTTTCAAAGTCGATAGTGATGCAATATGGAGTTCCGATTTCATCTTGACGGCGATAACGTCGACCAATCGCTCCAGAGTCATCAAAATCTATTGCCCAGTTCTTACGAAGTTGGGCAGCCAAATCGCGCGCCTTTGGTGATAAATCAGCGTTACGGGAAAGCGGCAAAACTGCAGCTTTAATCGGTGCTAAACGGTGATCAAGTTTTAATACTGCGCGCTTTTCCATTTCACCTTTGCTATTTGGGGCTTCATCTTCAGTGAAGGCATCCATCAAGAAGGTTAAAGTGCATCGATCAACACCTGCTGCAGGTTCAATCACATATGGTGTCCAGCGTTCGCCTTTTTCTTGATCAAAATAAGACAAATCTTTTCCGGAAGCCGCTGAGTGTGCTTTCAAATCAAAATCAGTACGGTTAGCAATTCCCTCGAGTTCGCCCCACTCTGTTCCAGCAAATTCAAATTTGTATTCAATATCTGCCGTGCGTTTTGAGTAGTGCGATAGCTTTTCTTTTGGATGATCGTAAATTCGAAGTCGATCCGGATTTATGCCAAGACCTGTGTACCAAGCTAATCGCGTATCAATCCAGTATTGATGCCACTCTTCATCAGTTCCAGGAACTACAAAGAACTCCATCTCCATCTGTTCGAATTCGCGAGTGCGGAAAATAAAGTTTCCAGGAGTAATTTCATTTCGGAAAGATTTTCCGATTTGTCCAATTCCAAATGGTGGCTTCTTACGTGAAGTTGTCATCACTTGATCAAAGTTAATAAAGATTCCTTGCGCAGTCTCTGGGCGCAAAAATGCAAGACCAGATTCATCTTCTACTGGTCCAAGGTAAGTTTTTAACATTCCACTAAATTGTTTTGGTTCAGTGAATTGACCTTTATTTCCACATGCAGGACAGTTAATTTCAGCTAATGATGCTGGGGCTTTCTTATGCTTGGCTTCATATGCTTCTTCAAGATGATCGGCGCGATAGCGTTTGTGGCAAGCAGTACATTCAGTAAGCGGATCACTAAAAGTTGCGACGTGACCAGATGCTTCCCAAACCTCTTTCGCCAAAATGACACATGAGTCAAGACCAACAACATCCTCGCGTCCAGTAACCATGGATTTCCACCATTGGCGCTTAACGTTATTTTTAAGTTCAACTCCAAGTGGGCCGTAGTCCCAGGAAGCGCGAAGACCTCCGTAAATTTCAGATGAGGGGAAAACAAAACCCCGACGCTTTGATAAACCAACAATGTTTTCTAAACGATCCGTTGCCATTTTTTTAATCTCCGTCCGGCTGGCTGTCGGCGAAAAGCAACGAGCGTTACTTTGCGTGGTTCAAATTTTACCTTCTAAAGGGGGTGTTCATATGCACCCGGCTCATCAATAGAACGGGCGAGTAATGGAATCGCATTCATTTTTACCGTGTTGTTACTTAAAGCCCGGCGATAGGAACCCACGTTTTCCCATCGTGTGACAAAGGCCCAGAGCCCAGAATCATCGAGATTTTGCCCGAATTCGCCGTCAATGAAGCCGGCACATGCAGAAAATGCATCTAATGCCGTAACCATTTCTGAATTAAAGGTAGAGGCATCGGCCAAAGCGACATTAAAGCGGGCAATAGCGAACATGAGTCATAGCCTAATCGCGATAGTCTAAAACTATGAACTTAGCGATTCTCTTCGCCATATTTACTGTTGCGGCGACCACTGCAGGTGGCGTTCTGGCATTTAAATCACGCGATCGCTTTCATTTAGTCCTAGGTCTCTCAGCTGGATTATTACTTGGTCTAGTCGGCTTTGATTTACTTCCAGAAGTATTTTCAATGAACACTGATCTCGTCGCTGGAGTACCAATTGTTTCGGTAGCCATTTTGGGCGGATTCTTACTACTTCACGTTTTGGAGCGATCTTTTGGTTCTCACGAACCAGTTGAATCCGATTACGGACATGATCATGAACACCACACTATTTCTGGAACTATTGGCGCGTTAGCAATGGGAGGCCATGTATTTCTAGATGGCATTGGTTTAGGTGTTGCTTTCCGCGTGAGTACTTCGCTAGGAATTGCCGTTTTCTTAGCAGTGGTGGTGCATGCTTTTAGTGATGGTCTCAATACAGTTTCAATGTTGGTAAAGAGCGGTCATTGGACCAAATCAAGTAAATATCTTCTTGGTATTGATGCGGTAGCAAGAATTGGTGGTGCAACTTTAGGAACGTATCTAGCACTCAATGATAAATTCTTAGCTCTCTACTTAGCTCTCTTTTCTGGTTTTGTTATTTACATCGCGACCTCACATATTTTGCCTGAAGCACATTCGCGCCACGAATCGCGATGGACTCTTGTTATGACTTCCATTGGCGTGGTAATAATGTGGATAGTCGTGGCGTTTTCTTAAGCTTTTCCAAATCTTCTATCCCGCAGTGAATACTCTTCAATCGCTTTCCAAAGCGTTTTACGTGTTACATCAGGCCACAAAACATCCATAAAAACTAACTCGGCATAAACACTTTGCCACGGCAAGAAATTACTTGTGCGTTGTTCTCCTGAAGAGCGCAAAAATAAATCTACATCGCTCATTTTTGGAGAATCTAAATATTTTGCAAACACTTTTTCATTAATCGCATCGGCTTTTAACTTGCCTCGTTTTACATCGCGAGCAAGTTCGGCTGCGGCATCAACAATCTCTGCACGGCCTCCATAATTGACGCACATATTTAAAGTGAGAACTTTATTCTTAGCAGTTAACTCTTCGGCTTCCTCTAATTCATTTATGACACTGCTCCACAAACGTTTAGGTCGCCCCACCCAACGAACTCGTACGCCCAGTTCATTCATTTGATCGCGACGACGACGAATCACGTCGCGGTTGAACCCCATTAAGAACTTTACTTCTTCGGGTGAGCGTCGCCAGTTCTCAGTTGAAAATGCATATGCGCTTAACTCTTTAACTCCAAATTCGATTGCACCTTCAACAACGTCAAAAAGTGCAGCTTCACCAGCTTCATGACCTGCAGTTCGAGCGAGTCCACGTTGTTTTGCCCAGCGACCATTTCCATCCATAACGACCGCAACGTGATGTGGGATATGAATTGTCATACGCGTTCCACCATTGGCAAACTCCTTAACCCGCGTTCAAGGTGCCATTGTAAATATGCCGCAATTAATCCACTAGCCTCGCGCCGATACTTGCCCTCACTTGCAGATGCAGTATTCCAATCACTGCTCAGCAGTGCGCCCATTAGTTCTAAAGTTTGCGTGGCAGGAGTTGCGCAAGCAGAAGGCCGACAGTCATTACAAACAGAACCGCCACCGACCAAAGAAAAATATCGGTGAGGTCCAGGTTTTTCACAACGTGAACAGATTGTCATCGATGGCGCATAACCAGCAACCGCCAAAGAACGAAGGAGAAATGCATCAAGAATTAATAGTGGCTCATATCTATTTTCGGCCAGTGCTTTCATTCCACCAACGACTAAATTAAATTCCTGCAATGCAGGTTCATGTTCATTTGGACTAAAACGTTCTGCGGCTTCAAGAATCGCTGACGCCACCGTCCAACGTTGATAATCCTCGGTAAGTGCTTCGCCATAATTCATCAGTGCTTCGACTTGAGTGACTGTGTCGAAGGTTTTACCAACATGAAGTTGAATATCAACATGACTGCCGGGTTCAAGGCGAGCTCCAAATTTAGACATTGTGCGCCGCACACCTTTTGCCACTCCGCGAATTCGGCCATGTTCTTTGGTCAACATGGTGATGATGCGATCGGCTTCACCGAGTTTTTGGGTGCGAAGGACAATTGCCTCATCCCGGTACAAACTCATACGGGCAAAGGTAGTGCGTGCCTTAGCGAATTGCTCTATTTATGGCAGACACGACCGCTTTAAGTGATGCGGTTGTGGTGTTTGGATCGATTCCGACTCCCCAAAAGACGTCGCCATCGATTGCACATTCAAGATATGCCGCCGCCGATGCATCGCCACCTGCAGAAAGTGCGTGTTCGTAATAATCAAGAACTCGAACATCAACGCCGTAATTCTGCAAAATATTACAGAAAGCAGCGATAGGGCCATTGCCCTGCCCAGTGAGTTCCTGAACCGAGCCTCGATCAGTCAATGAAACGGTGAGGTGAACATCCTCTCCAAGCGTAGAACTTTGACTCAAACCTTTGAGTCGAAAACGGCCCCACGGTGCATTGTCAGTTGGAAGATATTCATCTTCAAAAATATTCCACAAGTCAACAGAACTTACTTCGCCACCTTCGGCATCGGTCTTTGCTTGAACATTTTTAGAAAATTCGATTTGTAAACGTCGAGGTAAATCTAGGTGGTGTTCATTCTTCATCAGATAAGCAACGCCGCCCTTACCAGATTGAGAATTCACGCGAATTACTGCCTCGTAGCTTCGACCAATATCTAATGGGTCAATTGGTAGATATGGAATCGCCCATGTGTGATCACGAACTTCTTTACCTGCAGCTTTTGCATCGCGTGCTAAATGTTCAAAACCTTTTTTGATTGCATCTTGGTGCGACCCGGAAAAGGCAGTAAAAACTAAATCGCCGCCATAAGGATGACGCTCTGGAACGCGTAACTGATTTGCATACTCGACAATTCGGCGAACTTCATCGATATTAGAGAAATCAATATGTGGATCAATTCCATGCGTAACTAAGTTGATTCCAAGGGTTACGAGGCAGACATTTCCTGTGCGCTCACCATTACCAAATAAAGTTCCTTCAATGCGATCGGCTCCGGCTAAATAGCCAAGCTCGGCAGCTGCAACACCTGTACCGCGGTCATTGTGTGGGTGCAATGAAACGATCACGCTTTCACGATTATTTAAATTGCGGCACATCCACTCAATTGAGTCGGCATAAACATTTGGGGTTGCCATTTCAACCGTTGCCGGCAAATTCATAATTGTCTTCCACTGCGGAGTTGGCTTCCACACATCATTTACCGCGTTACATACTTCAACAGCAAATTCGAGTTCAGTACCTGTGTAAGACTCAGGTGAATATTCAAATGAGACCTTGGTTTCAGGAACCGTAGGAACTAAATCTAAACAAATCTTGGCAGCATCAGTTGCAATCTTTTTTATTCCTTCTTTATCTAGACCAAAAACAACACGGCGTTGCAAAGTAGAAGTTGAGTTATAAAGATGAACAATCGCCTGCTTGGAACCTTTAATTGCTTCAAAAGTTCGAACTATCAGTGCTTCACGGGCCTGGGTAAGTACCTGAATAACAACATCATCCGGAATTAAATTCTCATCAATAATTTTTCGTACGAAATCAAAATCAGTCTGGCTGGCACTTGGGAAACCAACTTCAATCTCTTTGTAACCCATTACAACCAATAATTTGAACATTGCCAACTTGCGCGGGGTATCCATCGGATCGATGAGTGCTTGATTGCCATCGCGAAGATCTACTGAACACCATTTAGGGGCTTTCGTGATTTTCTTATTAGGCCACGTGCGATCGGCAAGATCTACAGGGTGAAAAGGCTCATAGCGATGCACTGGCATCGATGAAGGTTTTTGCTGTGGAAAATTCATTCTTACTCCTTGTTAGTGTGCGGAATTTGTCTTTTAACCGATACGACAAACCCCGCAGCGAGGGGTTCGGTTAATTAACCCCGCCACGGCAGATAAGGAGGAGACTGCGTGTTTTCATGTCTTTAGGGTAACGCTGATATTAAAGAACTGGCAAATAGCGATCTAGTTCGTAAGCGCTTACCTGGCGGCGATAGTCCTGCCACTCTGCGCGCTTATTTCGAAGAACATATTCAAAAACATGCTCACCTAGAGTTTCGCGTACGAGTTCGCTCTTTTCCATCTCTGCAATAGCTTCATTGAGGTTGGAAGGAAGCGAGACGGGCTCCTCGGAATTGTGCAAAACGTAACCCTCTTCGACGCCCTTGAGTCCAGCGGCCAACATCACTGCGTAGGCAAGATATGGATTGCATGCAGTATCTGGAGATCTAAATTCAATACGTGTTGAGTTTTCTTTCTTAGGTTTATACATTGGCACTCGAACTAAAGCCCCGCGATCACTTGGACCCCAGTTAACAAAAGCTGGCGCTTCTCCACCGCCATGCAAACGCTTGTAAGAATTTACCCACTGATTAGTTATCGCAGTAATTTCTGGAGCGTGCTTTAAAAGACCTGCGATAAATGAGCGGCCAACTGCAGAGAGATTGAGTTCGGCATTTGGATCATAAAAAGCATTGTCTTCACCTTTAAAAAGTGACACGTGTGTATGCATGCCACTTCCAGGGTGATCAGTAAATGGTTTAGGCATAAAGGATGCGTGGAAACCTTGATCGAGTGCGACTTCTTTAATCACGTGGCGAAAAGTCATGATGTTATCGGCGGTGCTTAATGCGTCGGCATAACGTAAATCAATTTC
>CAINRW010000022.1 GCA_903852815.1 uncultured Actinomycetes bacterium | reverse complement strand
TTCACTGTAATCGGTCCACGCTTTGCAACTCGTAATGGTGGATACACACGCATTACTAAGGTCGGTCCTCGCAAGGGTGACAACGCACCTATGGCAGTAATTGAAGTATTAACTGAGAAAGATAACTAAGTCTAAAAACCTTAGAAATTAATTCTCATGACGGAACCCACTCTCTACCCAGAGGGTGGGTTTCTTCGTTTACGCGTTGATTTAGCCTACGACGGAACTAATTATTCAGGCTGGGCAAAACAACCAGATCGTCGAACCATTCAAGAAGAATTTGAAAATGCACTTTCGAAAATTACTCAGAGTAAAGTCGAAACCATTGTTGCCGGACGGACCGATGCAGGTGTGCATGCAACTGGACAAGTGATTCATGTGGATGTTCCAGATAACTTAAATCTTGAAGAACTCGCATTCAAACTCAATCGAATGTTGGATGAAGATATTCGTATCAATAGAGTCACGGTAGTTCAAGAAGCTTTTCACGCCCGTTTCTCGGCTTTGCGACGACACTATGTATACAAAATTATGGATGCCAATGCTGCAGTTCCACCGCTTAATCGTTTTGATATTGCGCCGTGGTATCGCACATTAGATGTCAAAGTTCTTAATGAAGCAAGTGAGATGTTGATTGGTGAGCACGACTTTGCTGCGTACTGCAAATTTCGGGAGGGAAGTACAACGGTACGAAATCTTTTGCAATTTGATTGGCATAGAAATGATCAAGGCATCGTGATTGCTCACGTTGCGGCCGATTCATTCTGTTATTCAATGGTGCGCAATCTCGTTGGGGCAGCAGTCTGTGTGGCCGAGGGGCGATTTGGTACAGACTGGATTGCTGCAACGTTGGCCAACAAAGAACGGATTTCAGATTCATTGGTTTTTCCTTCTCGCGGTTTAACACTTACCCAAGTTGATTACTCGCAAGAAACTTCCGGAAACTAATGGGACATATTGATGTAAGCGGAGTTGATTACATGCTCTCCGATGGACGAGCACTTTTAAATGATGTCAGTTTTCGAGTTGGTGACGGCGCAAAAGTGGCACTCATTGGCGCAAATGGTTCAGGGAAAACAACGCTGTTTCGAATGATTAGTGGAGATTTAAAACCTGATTCAGGCCAAGTTTCGATTTCTGGTGGCTTAGGAGTCATGCGCCAATTCATCGGTTCAGTTCGCGATAACACCACCGTTGCACAAATGCTTCTCTCCGTTGCACCTAAGAAAATCCGTGACGCAGCCGAAAATGTTGAACGCTCGGAGTTGTTGATGGTTGAAAAAGACTCTGAGAAATCACAGATGGCATATGCCCAAGCGATCATTGAATGGGGTGATGCTGGCGGTTATGAGTACGAAGTCATATGGGATGTCTGTTGCACGCGAGCTCTGGGAAAATCCTTTGATGAGGTATCTAAGCGCGAAGTAAACACTCTCTCAGGTGGAGAGCAGAAGAAATTAGTTCTCACCGCACTTCTCGAAGGCCCAGATGAAGTTCTACTCCTTGATGAGCCAGATAACTACCTAGATGTTCCTTCAAAGCGCTGGCTTGAAGAAGTAATTACATCAACCAAGAAAACTGTTTTATTTATTAGTCACGATCGTGAACTTCTTGAAAATACTGCCAATCGCATCGTGACTCTCGAGCAAGGTGCAACCGGTAATACGACTTGGGTTCACGGTGGAAAGTTTTCAACGTGGCATGAAGCTCGCAAAGCCAGAAATGCGCGCTTTGCTGAAGTGTTATTGCGTTGGGAGCAAGAGCACCAACGGCTCAAGGATTTGGTTCGCACCTTGCAAGTTCAAGCTTCTATCAGCCCGGATATGGCAAGCAAATATCATGCAATGCAAACACGCCTTAAAAAATTTCAAGATATTGGTGCGCCAGAGGCTCCACCAATTGAACAAGATGTTCAAGTCGGATTGCGTGGAGGACGAACTGGTTTACGTGCATTAACTTTTGAAAATCTAGTTCTTGAAGGTTTGACTCAACCATTTAGTTTTGAAGTTTTCTTTGGAGATCGCATCGCGGTTCTTGGAAAAAATGGCACTGGAAAATCCCACTTCTTACGCCTAATTTCTGGAGATTCGACGGTAAAACATTCGGGAATTTTTAAAATTGGTGCGCGAGTCGAGATCGGTTATTTTGCTCAAACGCATTCTCATCCAGAGTTTGAATCCCAGAGCCTGCTTGAGATTCTCTGGACTATGTATTCACTTCAGTTAGGTCCAGCTAAGAGTGTTTTGCGAAAATATGAGATTGATCAGCAGGCCGAACAGCGTTTTACCTCCCTTTCGGGTGGTCAGCAGGCTCGCTTTCAAGTTCTCTTGCTTGAGCTTTTAGGTGCAACTTTGCTGCTTTTGGATGAGCCGACGGATAACTTGGACTTGGCTAGCGCTGAAAGTTTAGAAAAAGCCTTAGAGCGCTACGAGGGAACGGTCATAACCGTGACCCATGATCGCTGGTTCACTAAGGGCTTCACCCGCTTCCTCAATTTCGGCAACGATGGCCGTGTGTATGAAAGCACCGAGCCTATTTTTGAGCATTAAAAAGGCCATTTTGACCCTTTCGCGCTGCACGGGTACCCTAATCCTCTGCCCTTACAAGGGGCTTAAGAAGTAATCGTCGAAATAGAAGGTAGGCAATAGCGTGCGTACATACAGTCCAAAAGCTGGTGATGCGGTCCGTAAGTGGTACATCATCGATGCACAAGATGTGGTCTTGGGCCGTCTTGCAACTCATGCAGCCGTTCTACTTCGTGGAAAGCACAAGACAACATTTGCTCCACACATGGACATGGGTGACTTTGTCATTGTTATCAATGCAGAGAAAGTTGCATTGTCAGGTAACAAGGCTAAGCAAAAATGGTCACACCAACACTCAGGTTTTCCAGGTGGTTTAACTTCAACTGTGTACGGCGAACTTCTTGAGAAGCACCCAACACGTGCAGTTGAAAAAGCAATCAAGGGAATGATTCCTAAGAACCGTTTAGGTCGCGACATTGTTTCAAAGCTAAAGGTTTATGCGGGCCCAAATCACCCACATGCAGCACAAGCACCAACACCATATGTATTCGATCAAGTTTCACAAATCGTGAAGTAAGGGATGACAATGTCAGAGAACACAACAACTTTCGATCTCGATGAGGCCGAAGTTCCTACTTCATACTCTTCTTCAACTCCAGCTGCTGCAACTAACCGCCCAGCCATCAAGGCTCCAGGTCGCGGAACAGGTCGCCGTAAAGAAGCAGTTGCACGTGTTCGCTTAGTTCCAGGAAGCGGCAAGTGGGTTGTTAATGGAAAGACTCTTGAAAACTATTTCCCAAATAA
>CAINRW010000021.1 GCA_903852815.1 uncultured Actinomycetes bacterium | reverse complement strand
CACTTTACGGTGAAGGGATAACGCGCCATGACTGATTTAATGTCACCTCAATCTCCTCAAACACCTCAATCTCCTCAATGGTGGAAAAAACCAGATGTAAAGAAAACTTTTATTCTTTGGATTATCTGCACAGCAGTAATTGGTTATGTTGGCGTTGAATTTCACGTTCGCAACATTGTTGCTCCTGCATCTGAAAATATGAGCAGCATTATCTCTTTAATTAGAATATTTACTTGGGCTGCTGCACCAGTCGCTGGTCTAGTGACCGCAATGTGTATTGCGGTATTAACATCTGGTCGACACTATGGTGATAATCCACCAGCAGAGGCAGGGCATGAAATTCGCAACTCTGCCCGCACTTCTGCCGTATGGATTGTAGTTTCAGGGTTGCTCTGTCTGTTTGCTCTCATCGGCGGATTGATTGTCTTGCAACAAGACAACGAGGCGGTTTTAGATTCAAAAGCTATTCAAGTAAATGTTGTCGGACAGCAGTGGGTTTGGAACTTTGATTATTCAAATGGCGCTCGCAGTGAAGATCTTTACTTACCCGTAAATCAACCAGTTGTATTTCATATTACAAGCAAAGATGTGAAGCACTCATTTTGGATTGTCCAAATGGGAGTGAAGATGGATGCAAATCCAGGCTACACAACTGAAACTGCAGTAACTCCCAACAAGATTGGTGTATTCGATGTTCGGTGCGCTGAACTGTGTGGATTACTACATGCATACATGCAAACAAAAGTTCACGTAGTAAGTCAAAGCGATTATGACGCATGGCTAACTGCCCATGCAGCAATGGAGGCGGGCGCATAATGACAACACTTTCACAAGAAAAAACCGTAGCTCCAGGTAAGTCAATAATAGAAAAACTCAATGTCGTTACAGCATTAGTGCTTGGCATCGTAAGTGCCGTAGTTGTTTGGCGTTTATCTCTTGCATTCCTGCCAGAAGATTCAGAAAGTGCTGCTCTCTTCACTCGCGAAGACAAAATTACGCTCCTATCAATGTGTGCATGGTTTGTCGGCTTTATGACCGGAATTGGTGCCTTAGTTGGACCATTTAGATGGCTCATGGGTAAAGATTTATCGCACGATGAAAATATGTTTTTAGCTGGAAAAGAGATGGGCCCAAAGCGTTATTTCAGATACACAACAGATCACAAAGTTGTTGGAATTCAATATCTCTTCATCACAATACTTATCTTCTTCTTGGGTGGCGGACTTGCCATGTTGATTCGTACTAACCTTGGTCGTGCTGAAGGTGGTTGGCTACATCCTCAGGCATACAACGACATCGTAGGTACGCATGGAATTTTGATGATTGTTGGAACAATCATCATGATCACCGGACCATTTGGAAACTTCATCATGCCAATCATGATTGGCGCACGAGATATGGCCTTCCCTCGCTTAAATGCACTTAGTTTCTGGCTCATTGTTGCCGCAGCAGTGCCATTGTTATGGGGACAGTTCCTTGGTGGAATTTCAACTGGGTGGTCTGCATATAACCCGCTAGCTAGCCAAGCACCATTGGGCATGGATGGTTACATCATGTACATCTGCATCTTTGCAGTTTCCACGATGGTTGCTGGTGCAAATATCACTACGACTGTTGTAAAAATGCGCGCTAAAGGAATGACTTGGAATCGCACACCAATATTTATTTATGGAACGGTTGCATCAGTTGCATTAGCGCTCCCAGCATTTCCAGTATTTTTCCTTTCTCAAGTTTTATCAGCTTTCGATCGTGCTCTCGGAACTTCCTTTTACAACACTTCACTAGGTGGCAGTGGTTGGTTGTATGAGAACTTATTCTGGTTAATGGGCCACCCTGAGGTTTATGTAATTTTGATTCCATCAATTGCCGCACTCATGGAAATGGCGCCCGTCTTTACACGTCGTCCATTATTTGGATTTAACGTTGCAATCATGGGAATCGCTGGAATTACTGGCCTATCTGTTCTTGTATGGGCGCACCACATGTACATATCTGGTTGGGCACCATTGCTTAACGCACCATTTATGTTAACCACCGAGTTAATTTCGATTCCGACGGGAATGTTGTTCTTAGTTCTAGTTGGAACTTTGTGGCGCGGGCGTCTGTGGATGACGATGCCACTTATGTCAATCTTCGCACTGTTATGGAACTTTATGATCGGTGGAGTTACTGGAATTTATCTTTCAGATGTTCCAGCCGATGCTTTCTTGCATGGATCAATGTATGTAACTGCGCACTTCCATTACACATTGATGGGTGCTGGTTTAACTGGAGCTTTAGCTTCACTTGTTTATTGGTTCCCAAAAATGACAGGACGCATGTTTGATAAGACTCTTAGTTGGATTTCATTCTGGTTAGTTCAAATTGGATTCAACGTTGCATTCGTTGGAATGTTCATGGTGGGTCTTGCAGGTCAACCTCGACGTGTTGGAACTTACGCACCAACCTTTAGCACCGCTAACCTGGTAACAACTATTGGTGCATACACAATCATGATTGGAATGCTTGTGCTGCTTTATGGTGTTATTGATTCAGCGCGCAACGGAGTTAAAGCTCCAAAGAATCCTTGGCAGGCAAAAACTTTGGAATGGACAGTTGATTATCCAATTCCACTTGAAAACTTTGATGAATTGCCAACTGTCACAACAGATGCTTACGGTTATGGAAAGGCACAGTCATGAGCGTAGAGACACATGCACATCACGAACATCCAGATGTTGTAGGAAGTCGTAATCGCCTAGGAGTAATCCTGCTTCTTGTTGCAGATATCGCATTTGCACTGAGTATGGTTTTTGTTTACTTCTACTTGCGCGGACAAAATGTAAATAACATGTGGTTACCTGCTGCAACCGCTGATCACCCAGCGATAGAGCCGCTCTCATCAAAATCTGCATGGATCGTTACTGCAATATGTGCTTTTGGCGTTCTCTCGCATGTTTATGGACTTAGAGGTGCGCGAGCGGGCAATCAAACCCAATTGAAATTGGGATCATTAGTCGCCTTTATTGCATCAATTGTTGCGATTGCAAACCAAACGAACACAATTGCATCAGCTCCATTTACTTTCACAGATGGTGCTTATGTTTCCTGTTTCTATATGTTTGCTTTTCTAAACATGGCGCACTTGATTCTCACGGTATTTATCTCTCTGGGAAACTGGAATCGCGCACGCTTGGGTCTATATACCGAGAATTTCTGGCACGTCGATATCGTTCGAATATGGTGGATCTGGATGGCTGTGTCATCATTGCTCGGTGCATTCTGCCTCAGTTTCCCATAAAAAAACTTCAAATTGGATCAGCCTCTACATCGCCTTAGGCGTTGTCTGGGGCTGTTCTTTTATCTTCATCAAGTTAGGTCTTGAGTTCCTAACCCCCATAGGTGTGGCTTTTGGCCGAGTGTCGCTAGGTGCTTTAACTCTTGTTTTATGGGCACGCTACAAAGGAATCGAACTTCCTAAAGAGAAAAAGATGTGGCTCCATTTATGGGTCGTATCGCTGCTGCTCAATGTGATTCCTGGATTTCTTTTCGCTTTTGCAGAAACACAAGTCACTTCAATATTGGCTGGAATAATTAATGCGGTTACCCCATTGATGACTCTGCTCGCAATCATGATTGCTTTCCGTGAAGAAAAACCTAAGAGTTTTCAAGTAATAGGACTGTTGCTAGGTTTCTTAGGAGTCTTAACAGTACTTGGAGCTTGGAAAGGTTTGGGAAGTAATCCGATTGGACCAGTTCTTGCATTGCTTCTTGCAGTCAGTTGCTATGGAGTTTCATTTCCTTATTCACGAAAATTTATTTTGCCCCGCAAGTTAAAACCCGAAGCTATTGCTGCTGTGCAAGTTTCTACGGGAGCAATAACACTTCTGCCGTTCTACTTAATCGATGGAATAGCCAAAGATGAATTTCGCTTTGGCCCAGTTCTGGCAATGATTGCTTTAGGTGTTTTCGGTAGCGGTTTTGCATACATCTGGAACTTTAAAATTATGGAAGCAGCAGGAAGTGCAATTGCAAGCACAGTTACATATGTGACACCTGTAGTTGCAGTAATTGTAGGAATTATTTTCCTAGGTGAATCGATCGTTTGGTATGAGCCAGTCGGTGCAATTATCGTTTTGCTAGGCGCAGCGATTGGTCAACAACGAATAAAGCTTTTTAATCGATCTTAAAGCCATCTTTAATTGGTCCAAGGTCGATACCGGCTGCAGTGTGATCACTCTCTTCTCCTCGAGCCAGCTGTGACTCGTGTGCTTTGTTGTGCCAGCGCTCTTCAATCTTTCCGTACTTCCAAAGTAGCAGCGCAACTGTCCAAACCACTACAAATGCCCCAACAATGAAGTAGCCCGCACTATTTAAATTAAATGCAAGTGCGTAATTCCAGAAACCACCACTTAAATTTAATTGTCGCGCAAAGACTTGGCAAAGTTCTAGGCCACCAACAAATAGCGCTACCGAAACAGAAAGTCCAGTAATAATGATGTTGTAGTAAACCTTACGAACTGGTTTTGAAAACGCCCAGCCATATGCAAAGTTCATAAATGAACCATCGATTGTATCTAGCAAACTCATTCCGCCTGCAAAAAATAGAGGTAGCGAAATAATCGCCCACCACGGTAAGCCCGCAATTACTGATGAGCCCGCCAGAACAAGTAAGCCAATTTCTGTTGCAGTATCAAAACCTAAACCAAAGAGAATGCCAAGTGGATACATTTTCCATGAAGCATCAATTCGACGGGCAATTGGTCCAAAGAAACGCATCAGCAATCCACGCGAATCCAAATGTTTTTCTAACTCTTCTTCGTTGTATGAACCTTTACGCATCTGAATAAAGACACCAACGATTGAAACTAATATCATCAAATTTAAAATAGCTATCAGCATCAGGAAAGTTCCACTAACCGTTGTGCCAATTAGTCCGGTGTAATGATGAAGTTGTGAATTATCATCTTTGAGCTGGGAACCAAGGGCTTTAATTCCAAAGTTAAGTAATATTGCAAGCGTTGCTACAACAGATGAATGACCGAGTGAGAAGAAAAAGCCAACAGCCAACGGGCGCTTGCCTTCAGACATTAATTTTCTGGTGGTGTTATCAATCGCGCTAATGTGATCGGCGTCGAAGGCGTGGCGCATTCCTAATGTGTAGGCCAGGGCCGCTGTGCCCCAGCCAAAAAGTGAGCCGTCGCTTAGTTCGTATTTGCCAGTTGTTGCCTTCCACATCAAAAGTGCACCAGCCACATGAAGGAAGGCGATAAAGCCAAACATCGCGGCCATACGGCGCCATTCGTCGCGGGTGAGGAGCTTGCGCAATGGGGTGCGCTCAACTGGCTTTACAACAAGGTTCACTGAATCTCCTACCTAGATGCAAATGATTTGCAAGTAGCAAGGGTAAATCACGCTCCGGTGGCTGTCCATCTGAAATTCACCTATTTTCAGCCCAACATTACTTCAGGCGTATAGAGTCTGTTTCGTGAGTGACGAAGAAGATATGGAAGAAATCATCACCGAAGAGATGCTCTGGGATCGAATCCCTGAGGTCGATGGCGAAGAGCGTGCAAGTACCTATTACGAATTAAGCGCTCGCATTTATGCACGCGGCCAATATGACGAAGCCCTTGCATTGGCTGAAACTGCCCGCGATATTTATTCAACCTTGGGCGATAGCGCACCGAGTGAAGGCTTAGCCCAGGCTTATTCAGCTATTGGTTACAACTTAAATCAACTCAAGCGCATGGATGAAGCGGCCAGTGCAATGAGTAAAGCTGTAGAAATTTTGCGTGAGAACAAATCCCCTATCGCTTTAGAACTTGCTTGCACTCTGGGTGAATGGTGGTATTCATCAAAGCATTATGAAAAAGTTGTAGAAACCATGAATGAGTGCGCACAAGAGCATCTAGTTGATGGAAATGAAATGGGCGCAGCAAACGATTTACATTTAATTGGGTGTGCCGAACGTGAATTAAAGAACTATGAAAAAGCAATCGATTCTTTTAAAGAGGCACGTGGCTTATTCAAACGAAATAAGGAAGTTATTCATGTTGCACGGTGTGATCAAAAAATTGCATCGTGTTTGATTGAACTTGGTGAAGGTGAATTAGCTCTCGAAACTGCCCGTCGCGCGGTAGATGTATTTGAAACTGGCCACGATCATCGTCGTGAAACTTTCGCACTCTTTGAATTCGGGAAAGCTCAAATATTATTAGAAAAATTCGATGAAGCCTTGAGTACTTTAGAACAAGTACTTTCCGTTGTCAGTGAAGATGAACCAAAAGATTTTGAGTTTATTGTTGATCTAGAAACACGAATTGCGAAGATTATTCGCATGCAGGGTCGAAATGATGAAGCCGATGAGATTGAAAGACGACTAAAAGCTGTACAAGAAGCCCTTGAAGATGAAGGCGAAAATCTAACTAATTAGAAAAGTTATCGCGGGAGATGTTGAAGCGCCCAGTGGTACATCGCAATTGCTCCTGCCGCGGATGCGTTCATTGAACGTGTTGAACCGTATTGATTGATTTCATATAAAACTTCGCAAACAGAAATTCCTTCATCGGACATTCCAGCACCCTCTTGGCCAAAGAGAAGAACACACTTCTCAGGAAGTGCAGCGCTCTCAAGTTGCTTAGAACCTGGAACGTTGTCGATTCCAATGATGGGTACGGCATTTTCTTTGCACCACTGTGCGAAATCCTCCACAGTTGGATGGTGCATTACCTTTAAGTATCGATCAGTCACCATGGCCCCGCGTTTATTCCAATCGCGCTTACCGACAATATGCACGGCCGAAACATTAAAGGCGTTAGCAGTGCGAACGATTGAGCCAATATTTAAATCATGTTGCCAATTCTCGATGGCTATCTGCAATTTATGTCGTTTGGAGTCTAAGTCGGCAACTATCGCCTCAACACTCCAATAACGATAATGGTCCAGAACATTTCTGCGATCACCATTTTCAAGTAACTCTGGGTCAAACTCAGTACCTTCTGGCCACGGCAATTCGTGTGGACCAACTCCAACAACGGGAAAAAACTCTCCTGGGCCAATTGATGCTGGGGTAGTTGGAGAAGACATGTAGGCACTCTAAACTGCAACCATGTCACTAATCAACAATGTTTTGCTGGGTATCCACCTTATTTGCGTGATTGCGATTTTGTCACTGCTCTTGCACCAATGGAACAAGACGCCACGCAAACTCAATCCTGGAATCTTGCATGCTGGTCTTACCGCCTTAATTGCCGGAGTTGCAATGGTTGGTATGTTTTCAACAGTTCACCCCGATGAAACTTTGAATCACACGAAATATGGAATTAAGTTATTAGTGCTATTAACAATTTT
>CAINRW010000020.1 GCA_903852815.1 uncultured Actinomycetes bacterium | reverse complement strand
ATGATGCCAGGCGTGCAGCCGATGTAATTGGAATTCCTTTTTATATTTGGGATATGGCTGAAGAGTTTCACGATGGCGTCGTTGAAGATTTCTTATCTGAATATGCTGCAGGCCGTACTCCAAATCCATGTCTGCGTTGTAATGAAAAAATAAAGTTCGCCGCAGTGCTAGATCGCGCACGTGCCATGGGTTTTGATGGCGTAGTTACTGGCCACTATGCGCGTACACAAATTGGGCCAAATGGAAAAACTTTGCACAGAGCAGTCGATCACTCAAAAGATCAGTCATACGTTTTATCGGTTTTAACTGTCGAACAAATCTCTGGCGCTATTTTTCCACTAGGAGATACGACCAAAGTAGATATTCGTAAAGAGGCAGAGGCCCGAGGTCTAGCCGTTGCTCAAAAACCTGACAGTCACGACATCTGCTTCGTACCGTCAGGTGATAACGCTGGATGGTTGCGCGATCGACTTGGCAGTGAAGTTGGCCCAATAGTTGATCAAGAAGGTACAAAGATCGGCGAACACAAAGGTGCCTATACCTACACAATTGGTCAACGAAAAGGTTTGGGTTTAACTGTTCCAACTGCTGATGGTTCACCACGATTTGTTTTAAAAATTGAACCAGTCACAAATACCGTTGTAGTTGGTGCACGTGAAGAGTTAGCAGTTTCAATCATGAAAGGCGAACGACCAGTTTGGTGTGGGCCTGCAGTCAATGAAAATAGAGCACGAGGTTTTGTTCAAGTGCGTGCACACGGGGCAGCACTTGCCTGTTCGTACTTTTTTAATGGAAGTGAACTTATTGCCGAACTAGATGAGCCAATTCTTGGTTTAGCAACTGGGCAGGCAATGGTTATTTATGATGAAGATCGAGTAGTTGGTTCGGCAACAATCTGCGAGACAAATCAGTGAGCAATCAAGATCGCCATCGTATTACCGAACTAGTAAATGAGATTCGCGAGCATCAATTTAAATATTATGTTTTAGATGCTCCGACAGTAACTGATGCAGAGTTCGATGCACTTCTTAAAGAGTTAATTGCGCTAGAAACTAAATACCCAGAGTTACGTGAGCCAGATTCACCAACCCAAAATGTCGGCGGAGGTTTTGCTACCCACTTCGAGCAACGCGATCACATCGAAAAGATGATGAGCTTAGATAACGTCTTTGATTTAGAAGAATTATCTTCCTGGTTTGATCGGGTGGAAAAGGAAGTCCCAACTCCTAATTATTTATGTGAACTTAAAGTAGATGGTCTTGCAATTAATTTAACGTATGAAAATGGACAGTTAGTACGGGGCTTAACACGGGGAAATGGTGTTACTGGCGAAGATGTCACACTTAATGTTAAAACAATTAAAAATTTGCCTCACTCGTTAAAAGGCTCCAAAGTTCCCTCTCTCATTGAGATTCGCGGCGAAGTATTTTTCCCTATTGCTGCATTCAATGAACTCAATGATTCTCTTGAAGAATCTGGAAAAGCCCTTTTTGCTAATCCGCGCAACGGTGCAGCAGGCTCTTTGCGACAAAAAGATCCGCGCGTTACTGCCCAGCGTCCGCTTTCCGTTGTTGTTCATGGAGTTGGGGCTCGAACTGGAATCTCCTTTGATTCACAGAGCAATGCATATGCACTGCTGGCTGAATTAGGTTTGCCCACTAGTGATCGCTTTAAAGTTTGCGCTACACGCAAGGAAGTAGAAAAGTTCATCGCCTTTTATGAAGAGCATCGTCACGATGTAGAACATGAAATAGATGGTGTCGTAATTAAAGTTGATTCGATTAGCGAGCAATCTCAGCTCGGTTTTACTTCACGTGCGCCTAAATGGGCGATTGCATTTAAATATCCGCCAGAAGAAGTTACGACAAAACTCTTAGATATCAAAGTAAGCATCGGACGCACTGGACGCGTCACACCTTTTGCTTTTATGGAACCAGTAAAAGTTGCCGGCTCTACAGTTACAAACGCAACGCTTCATAATGCCGAAGAGATTGTGCGTAAGGGCGTTTTAATTGGAGACGTTGTTGTTATTCGAAAAGCTGGAGATGTAATCCCTGAAGTACTTGGGCCAGTAATTGAGCGACGTACTGGCCAAGAAAAAGCTTTTGTGATGCCGACACATTGCCCAGAATGCGGCAGTGAACTTCGAGCAATGTCAGAAGGGGATGTAGATATTCGCTGCCCTAACTCTCAAAGCTGTCCCGCACAGTTGCGCGAACGAATTTATTACATCGGCTCACGTGCAGCGTTGGATATAGATGTTTTGGGTTATGAGGCTGCACATGCATTACTTGAAGCAAAGATTATTTCGGATGAATCAGAACTTTTTGATGTAACTGCAGAGAAATTAGCTTCCAGCGATTTCTTTATGAAGAAAGATGGACAACAAGGCGCAAATGTTCAAAAACTATTAGCCGCCCTTGATGAAGCTAAAACTCGTCCACTGTGGCGAACGCTAGTCGCGCTTTCTATTCGACATGTTGGACCAACGGCAGCGCAAGCTTTAGCAACTAACTTTGGATCAGTTGAAGCGATTTCTGCAGCAAGTGCACAGGAGTTGGCAAACATCGACGGTGTTGGTTTAACGATTGCTCAGTCGATTGTTGAATGGTTTGAAGTTGATTGGCATAAAAATATTATTAAAAGATGGAGCGCTGCTGGGGTTCGAGTAGTCCAAGAAGCAACTGTGGAACTACCACAAACCCTTGCCGGCCTAACCTTCGTTGTAACTGGTGGGTTGGAAACTTTTACTCGCGATGGAATTGCGCAAACTATTGCAGCGCATGGCGGAAAAGCATCAACGACGGTGTCGAAGAAAACTGACTATGTTTTGGTTGGCACTGACCCTGGTTCAAAGTTAGCCAAGGCGCAGGAATTAGGCGTGGCAATTATCGATGAGGCCAAATTTAAGCAATTACTTGCAGGTTTGGCATAGTAAGATTTTGCCCATGATTAACCTTGCTGCCGAGACAGTTCGCGAACTGCCAATGCCACCTTTTGTTTACGGAATCATTGCCTTTTCAGTTCTCTCTCTATTTCTATATTTAGCTCTTCGCCTAGACCGGGATTAATTTGTCCCGAGTTGGTATTTATGGCGGAACTTTTGACCCGATTCATTTAGGTCACTTGCGCGTAATTACTTCGCTCTTCGAAAAAGATCTCATTGATCAACTTCTAGTAGTCCCAGCAGGACAACCTTTGCTGCGCAAAAATGCACCTATAGCAACAGGTGCCCAGCGCCGAAAAATGTGCGAACTTGCAATTTCGACATTGCCAACCGAGTTTCAAAATAAAATTGAAGTAAATCCAATCGAGATTTTGCGTGAAGGTCCAAGTTATGCCATTGATACGGTTCACGCGATTTGTGCGACGTATCCCGAGGATTCGATTTTCTTGGTCGTGGGATCAGATGCCTTTGCCAATCTTTCACAATGGCATCGCGTAGAAGAACTGCTCGATTTGGTGTCAATTATTTGCATTGACCGACCAGGGTATCCATCTCAAGGCATTGATATTCAAGCCCTAGATATCGAGGCGACCACAATTCGCGAAGGCCGCAGCGCCGACGTAACGGAAAATGTTGCCACATTTATACGAGAGAATGCGCTCTATGACAATCAGTAGCAAAACCCGCGAAATCACCCAAATTGCCGCCCATGCAATCATTGACAAAATTGGCACGGATCTCATCGCTATTGATTTATCAGATCAACTTGTACTGAGTGAAGTTTTCTTGATTGCCACTGGCCAGAATGCTGCGCAAGTTGATTCAATCGCCGATGAAGTAGAAAGAAAGTTAAACGCACATGGTGAAAAACCTGCGCGGCGTGAAAAAGGCGCAGAGTGGATTTTGCTTGATTACTCTGACTTAGTAGTACACATTCAAAGTACTGAGCTTCGAAAGTATTACATGCTCGATCGATTGTGGAATGACTGCCCGATTATCGAACTTGATGCAGTAAAGGATGCAGCTGCACATGGTAGGTAATCGAATTGTTGTTTGGCGTCATGGTCAAACAGACTGGAATAAAATTAATCGCTTTCAAGGTCATTCAGATATTCCGCTTAATGAAGTTGGAAAACTACAAGTTACACACGCCGCACAAGTTTTAGCCGGCATGAATCCAACACAGATTATTTCTAGTGATTTAGGCCGTGCAGTAGAAACTGCTCAAGCTTTAGCAAATCTAACTGGCCTTACTCCGACAACTCACGAATCCCTGCGCGAAACAAACGGGGGATTATGGGAAGGTAAAACTGGTTCGCAAAATCGCGCAGAAGATTTCCATAATTTTATTCGCTGGATAGATGGTGACGATAACCCAGCAGGCACAACAGGTGAGCGCCGAAGTGAAGTTGCGGCGCGAGCAGTTGGCCAAATCCTAAAAGCCCTTGAAGGAAAAACGGATCAACTCTTAGTCGTTGCAACTCATGGAGGTACTGCGCGTTGCATTTTCGGCGAGTTGCTCCAACTTCCACTTTCACATTGGGGTGTTTTTGGCGGACTATCAAATGCGTCATGGTCAGTCTTACAAAGAAATCCTCGTCAGTGGAATTTGGTTGAACACAATGCTGGTTCAATTCCAGAGCCTGTATATGGCGAAGAAAGCGGAGCAACTTTCGTTTAAAGCCCGGCCGGAAACTATGCGGTAAGGTCTGCACTTGAAGTAAATGGGGCTATAGCGCAGCTGGTAGCGCACCTGCATGGCATGCAGGGGGTCAGGGGTTCAAATCCCCTTAGCTCCACGTATGAATACCAACGGAAATGAAGAGCGCGAACACGCGGCATACGACTTTGCCTACGTTCAGGAAAAGTGGCTGCCCATTTGGGATGAAGTTCAGCCATTTAAATCCGGGCGCGACGATGACCCACGTGAGAAGAAATATGTCTTAGACATGTTCCCGTATCCATCGGGAGATTTACATATGGGTCATGCCGAGGCTTATGCATTGGGTGACGTAATTGCTCGCTATTGGATTCAAAAAGGTTTCAATGTCATGCACCCAATTGGTTGGGATGCCTTTGGTTTGCCAGCAGAAAATGCGGCAATCAAACGCAACTCAGATCCTCGCATCTGGACTTATGAAAACATTGCGGTTCAAAAAGCATCGATGCGCAGATATGCATGCTCATTCGATTGGGACCGTGTTTTTAACACGTGCGATCCGGAATATTACAAATGGAATCAGTGGCTGTTTTTAAAACTTCACGAACGTGGTTTGGCATACCGCAAAGATTCAGCGGTTAACTGGTGTCCAGGTTGCCAGACTGTGTTAGCTAATGAGCAAGTAGTTGCGGGTCTTTGCGAACGTTGCGACTCAACTGTTACTAAGAAAAAACTGAACCAGTGGTACTTCAAGATTACTGATTATGCAGATCGCTTGCTTGATGACATGGCACAACTTGAAGGCAAATGGCCTGAAAAAGTTTTGATGATGCAACGCAACTGGATTGGTCGATCAACTGGTGCAAATGTTTCATTTGTAATCGAAGGTCGTACTGAGCCTGTAACTATTTACACAACTCGGCCAGATACTTTGTACGGTGCAACATTTATGGTTGTTGCCGCCGATAGCGATTTAGCTTCTGAATTAGTTGTAGGAACCGGTGTAGAAAAAGAATTTAGTGAGTACCTTGAGAAAATAAAAGCCGATAGCGATATCGATCGCTTAGCTACAGATCGCCCGAAAAGTGGAATCTTTTTAAATCGATTTGCCATAAATCCAGTCAATGGTGCGAAGTTGCCAATTTGGGCAAGTGATTATGTTTTAGCAGATTATGGAACAGGCGCAATCATGGCCGTTCCTGCCCATGATCAACGAGATTTAGATTTTGCTAAGGCTTTTAATTTGCCCGTAGTTGTCGTTGTTGAAACTGGCGAAGAAGATCCAAATACCAGTGGCATTGCCACCGGGGGAGACGGAGTTTTAGTTAACTCTGGTCCACTTAATGGTCTCAACAAAGCTGATGCGATCGCGGCAATTAATGCTCAACTTGAAAATGATGGTCTTGGTAAATCTGCTCGAAACTATCGTTTACGTGACTGGTTAGTTTCGCGCCAGCGTTATTGGGGTACACCAATTCCCATTATTCATTGCCAAAGTTGTGGCGAAGTTCCGGTTCCACTGGAACAACTGCCTCTGACTTTGCCTGATGCACAAGGCCTTGATTTAAAACCAAAGGGAACTTCTCCTTTGGGGGCGGCAACAGAATGGGTAAATGTTGATTGCCCAAAGTGTGGTGCACCTGCAAAACGTGACACTGACACCATGGATACTTTTGTTGACTCTTCTTGGTACTACCTGCGTTACCCATCATCAACAGTGCATAATCAACCATTCTTGAAAAAAGATGTCGAAACCTGGTTGCCAGTAGATCAATATGTGGGTGGCGTTACTCATGCGATTTTGCACCTGCTTTACTCTCGCTTTTTCACCAAAGTTCTTAACGACATGGGCATGGTTGATTTCAACGAACCTTTCACACGTTTGCTCAATCAGGGCATGGTTGTTATGGATGGCTCAGCGATGTCAAAGAGTCGCGGCAATTTAGTTCGCCTTTCTGATGAGTTGGAACATCACGGTGTTGATGCAATCCGCTTATCAATGGTTTTTGCCGGACCACCTGAGGATGATGTTGATTGGTCCGATGTATCGCCTTCAGGTTCAGTTAAATTCTTGACTCGTGCTTGGCGTTTATCTGGCGACGTGACAAGTGCACCTGGCGTTGATTTCACTACTGGTGATATTTCACTGCGCAAAGTAACGCATAAAGCTTTACATGATGCTGCCTTTGCCGTTGAATCCTTTAGATTCAATGTTGCAGTTGCTCGCGTTATGGAACTTGTAAATGCAACGCGCAAAGCTATTGATTCTGGTTGCGGAGCTGCAGATCCTGCCGTACGCGAAGCGGTAGAAGCGACAGCAATCATGCTCTCACTAGTTGCACCATTTACTGCCGAAGAGATGTGGGAACGTTTGGGTCATAAACCTGCTGTTGCACTTGCTGGTTGGCCTGTTGTTGATGAAAAACTTCTTGTTGCAGATTCGGTCGAGGCAGTTATTCAGATCAATGGCAAAATAAAAGAGCGCATCGAGGTTTCGCCAACGATTACTGATGGCGAACTTGAAGCTTTGGCCCTTTCACATCCAACAATTGTGAATGAGCTAGGAAGCAACGCACCGAAAAAGGTCATTGCGCGCGCGCCAAAGTTAGTTAATATCGTCGCTTAATACTCGCGCACCTAGTTCCACAATGTGAAAGGCCTGTCAATGAAGACAATTCTTGATGCAATCGGAAATACTCCACTAATAAATATTGAAGGCATCTGGGTCAAGATGGAATATATGAATCCATCTGGCTCTATCAAAGCGCGAATTGCTAAATACATGATCGAACGTGCCGAGCAAGAAGGTTTATTAAAACCAGGTGACACAATTGTTGAAGCAAGTAGTGGCAATACTGGAAATGCAATGAGTATGGTTGCAGCAGTTAAAGGTTACAAAATGTTGGTGATCATGCCTGATGGAATGAGTCCAGAACGCACAGCTATTTCTGAAGCCTTTGGCGCCGAAGTTCACACAATGGGCGACTTCCACGTAAATGATGCACTCGAAGAAGCGCGTCGTCGTGGAGCAATGCCAGGATTTTTTGCGCCGCAACAATTTGATAATGACTGGAACGTTGACGAAAATCGCGAATGGTTAGGCAAAGAAATTCTGGATCAAATGCCAGCGCTTCCAGATTTAGTAATTGGTGGTGTTGGTACTGGCGGAACAATTATCGGTGTTGGACAGGCTTTAAAGGCGGCTAATCCGAATTGCAAAGTTATTGCGCTTGAACCTTCAGAGTCTTGCACGATTTTGTGCGGTGAAGTTTCCAAGCATCTCATTGAAGGTATTGCCGATGGTTTTATCCCTGGAATCGTTTCTCGCCACCACCATGAATTAGATGGCGTCATCGATGTTGGTTCAGAAGAGTCAATTGAAGAGATGCGACGTATTGCCAGAGTGCATGGAATCTTTGTTGGGCCATCATCAGGAGCGCATTTAATTGCCGCTAAGCGTCTCAAGGAACAATATGGCGTTGAAAACGTTGTCACTTTCTTCTGCGATGAGGGCGAGAAATACATCAACGACTACTGGATTAAAAAGTAAGTATCCACACAATTTAAGCGCGCGTAGGCTGGATCTATTGCCTGCATCGATTATGTGGGCATGGAAAATTTCAGAGAAATCATTGAACGGCTTTCGACCTGGTGGTTTGAATTAAATTTCACCGCGATTCAAAAGCGTGCACTTTTAATCATTGCCGGCTTGATTGTAGTTATTTCAACTTTTACAGTCGTAATTGGTAATACTCATTCAGTAACGGCTCCGCCAATTGTTCCGATTGAATTAAGTTCACCAGAGATTGTTGTGGATGTAGCCGGGGCAGTTAATAACCCAGGTGTTTATACGCTGACCTCACGTGCCAGAGTTATTGATGCAATTAAAGCTGCAGGTGATTCAGCCCCAGGAGCAGATCTCGGCACAATAAATTTGGCAAGAGTCTTGGCAGATGGTGAACAAATTTTCGTTGATTCGGCGATTACCAATACCGGCCAAAACTCTGTAACTCGAAAGAAAGCCACTGGGCCAATAAATATAAATCGTGCAACACAAAGCCAATTTGATTCTCTCGATGGAATAGGTCCAGTGATTGCTGCTCGGATAATTGCCTTTAGAAAAACCAATGGATCCTTTACAACCATTGAGGATCTCCAAAAAGTTAGCGGTATAGGTGTGGCAAAATTCGCACAAATCAAAAGCAAAATTCGCGTCTAGCCGATTATCGGGCAGTTGCTTTAGGTGCTGCGATTTGGGGTGGGGCGCTTATTCAAAGTGCGACTGCACCGTGGCGAATTGCTATTGCAGCAACTCTGCTTTCACTGATATCGCTTGCAAGTAAGAAATTTCGACTAGTCGTAATTGTCGTAGCAATTCTTTTGGGTTCAACGGTGATGTCTATTCGACAATCTTCATTAGCTGCAAGTCAGATAACACGATTCTTTCTACAAAGTGCAGAAATTCAAGCCGTCGTTGTCACCGATCCAAATCAAACTAAATCAGGTGATTATTCATTTATCGCAAGAGCTATCAATATTCATAATGATTCGATTTCCTATTCACTTCGTGTTCCTATTCGAATCATTTCTAAACAATCTGATGTACTCACACTGCTCCCGGGTCAACAAATTTCTGCCACTGCCAGAATTGTTTCAAGTAAAGAGGCCAGAGTTGCAGCTCTTGTACTCATTAGCGAGAAAGTTCAAGTTCAGTCACCCGCGAGTCGTTGGGCGAAGATGCTTGGTGCTATTCGTTACGGATTGCGTTCACTTTCCGGAGATGGAGACGCTGGTGCATTAATTCCAGGCATGGTCTTAGGCGATACCTCAAAACAAAGTGAACTTTTCAAAAACTCGATGAAACGTTCGGGGTTAACGCACTTAGTAGCAGTAAGTGGTGCCAACTTTGCAATCGTCTCTTCTTTTGTTTTATGGATCATGCAATTTATATTTAAGAAAATTCCTGCTCGACTTAGCGCAACGGCCCTTTTTTTGGTTGCTTTCATTGCACTCGTGCGTCCGTCGCCATCGGTCCTAAGAGCTGCGGCAATGGCGGCAGTGCTATTAGTTGCCCAAGCTACTAAAAAAGGTCGTGACTCACTTCCCGCTTTAGGCTTTGCAATTGCTGCAGTGGTCGTCATAGATCCATGGCAAGCGCGTGATGCCGGTTTTGCCCTGTCCGTTATGGCAACTGCGGGACTCTTACTTTTTGCACCACTTGTTGTCGAAAAATTTTCACAGTGGATGCCGACCAAAATCGCACAAGGTTTAGCGCCACCAATAGCTGCGATTATCTTTTGTTCACCAATCATCGTCTCGCTCTCAGGCTATTTAGCACCCATGAGTGTTATCGCCAATCTTTTAGCCGCACCTTTCGTTGCCCCCATCACGATTGTTGGTTTCATTGCAGCTTTGCTTTCGCCCATTATTCCGCTCGTCTCGATTATTCTCATTTGGCTAATCCGATTTCCTGCAGCGGCAATTGCGCTGATTGCTCATTGGGGTTCTACATTTCCAGTTTTGACTTTGCGTACTGGCACTGTGGGTTTTGCACTTATTGCCGGCTTTACTTTATTGATGTGGCTATTGAAAAAATGGTTTAAGCAAGCGATTGTTATGACAATCATTGCGCTCATGTGCTTGACCTGGCTTCAACGTTGGCCAGGTGGTGATTGGCAGATTGCAAATTGCGATATTGGCCAAGGTGATTCCATGGTCATCAATCTTGGAAGTCATCGCGCCCTTGTTATTGATGTGGGGCCAGATCCAATTGCCGAGGATCGTTGTCTTAAAGCGCTAGGAATAACTGAAATCCCACTATTGATTCTGTCGCATTTTCATGCCGACCATGTTGCAGGTTTACCTGGAGCAATCAAAGGTCGGATTATTTCGCAGTTATGGGTAAGTCAGAATGCTCAACCAATTATCGAAAGTTCATTCGTTCAATCTTTACTTGCCAATGTTCCGCTAATAACTCCAGTTAAGGGGTTACGTTCTCAACTAGGTCCACTGACAATTAATGTTTTATGGCCAACACCGAGTCTGACTAGCTTTACCGAAATGCCGGGTGAAGGTTCACAAATCAATAACTCAAGCATCGCAACGCTTATCACCAGCAAGGATTTCACAATTTTCACGGGAGGAGATTTAGAGCCACCAGTACAGCATCTGCTAATAAAAGATGTGAACCACGTAGATATTTACAAAGTCTGCCACCACGGTTCTAAATATCAGGACGTGCAGTTCATGCAGGCACTTCATCCCTCGATTGCCATTATTTCCGTTGGGGTGACAAATACATATGGTCATCCGGCGCCACAAACTATCGATGCGCTAGATAGACTTGGTTCACAAGTTGTTCGTACCGATATCGATGGGGCGATAGCCGTGAAGGCTGCCAACCATAGATTTTCAATACGAAAAGCCAAGGGGCGATTTAACTTAATCAGATGGGGGTAGCGATTTGAATAGCTTCTATCTCATCCAGGGTTCTGAAGCCGCCTTAGCTGATCGCGCACTCAGTAAATTAAATGCTCAGTTAAAAGACGAAAACTGCGAAATCACCA
Source organism: uncultured Actinomycetes bacterium (assembly GCA_903852815.1). GTDB lineage: Bacteria > Actinomycetota > Actinomycetes > Nanopelagicales > Nanopelagicaceae > Planktophila. The sequence goes on along the minus strand of CAINRW010000020.1, from coordinate 22,048 downwards.
ATCTTTTTGCGGGTGATGTAATTGTTGGCGATATTGCCGATGCGCTTGCACCATCGCTTTTTTCAGAAAGACGGGCACTAATTCTTCGAGATCTTCAAGATTTACCAGAAGAAAGCCGTGATGAAATCTCGCGCTATTTAGCCGCACCTGATGCTTCGACGACAGTAATTTTTGTGCACAAAGGTGGCGTCAAAGGTAAAGCGCTTTTGGATGCAATCAAGAAAACTAATCCTGAGATTATTGCTTGTGAGCCGATAAAGAAAGAGGCAGAAAAAGAAGAGTTTGTACGTAATTTATTTCTAGATAACAATCGCAAAGCGACTCAAGGTGCGGTTGCGGCGTTAGTAGGTGCTCTCGGAAATGATTTGCGCGAACTTCAATCCTCTGTTGGCCAAATTTGTGCAGATGCACCCGCAGGTGTGATTGATGAAATCATGATTGATAAATTTCACCAAAGCCGGGTTGAGACGACTGGATTTGATGTCGCCGATGCCGCCCTTGATGGAAATCTCTCTGCTGCGTTAATTTCACTTCGAAGCGCACTTGAAACTGGAACAGATCCCGTAATGATTACCAGCGCACTTGCATCGGCGCTTCGTTCACTGGCTAAGGTCTCGGGAGTAAACAGGGGCGCAAAATCTTTTGAAGTTGCAGGGCAGTTGGGCATGGCACCGTGGCAGATTGATAAGGCCCGTCGTCAATTAAGCCGCTGGTCACCTGCGCAAATTGCCGATGCGGTCGGGGCAGTTGCCACCGCCGATGCCGAAGTTAAGGGCGCTGCAAGTGACCCAATTTATGCGCTGGAAAAAGCTTTGACCCGCATCACATCGCTGCAATCTAGCTAGAAAAGACAATTTGACCACAGGGGGGCAATCTCCGTACCCTTAGCCTCTGCCCGAAGGAGCTTTCTTGCCCCTGGCATGGGCTAAAAATGAACTGGAGTTACACGTGTACGCAATCGTTAAAGCTGGCGGCCATCAGGAAAAAGTGGCAGTTGGAGACACAGTCATCGTTGATCGCATCGACGCTGCCGTTGGAGCAACTGTTTCATTTCCTGCACTGCTCGTAGTGGATGGCACATCTGTTACTTCTGATCCACAAACACTTGCTGGTGTAAAAGTTACTGGTGAAGTTTTGGAAGAGACAAAGGGACCAAAGATTGACATCTTGCGTTACAAGAACAAGACAGGTCACCGTCGTCGTCAGGGTTTTCGCGCAAAGTTAACTCTTGTAAAAATTACCGCCATCAACGGCGCGAAGTAAGGGAAGAGGCGAAATAAATGGCAAGTAAGAAGGGTGTCTCCTCGACACGTAACGGTCGCGATTCAAATGCTCAGTACCTCGGTATCAAGCGCTTTGGCGGACAAGAAGTAAATGCTGGCGAAATTTTAGTTCGCCAACGTGGAACACATTTCCACCCAGGTAAGAACGTTGGACGCGGTAAAGACGACACACTATTTGCTCTTGCAGCTGGTGCAGTTGAATTCGGTCGCGCTCGCGGACGTCGCGTAGTCAACGTTGTGGTTCCGGCCGCTGTATAAAAGCTTTCTCAAAAAGGGCGAGCCGTATTCATGCGGCTCGCTTTTTTATTTTCTTCTTAGAAGGGAGTTCTTCGCATGACAACATTTGTTGATCGTGTAACTCTCTATGCCTCTGCCGGAAAAGGTGGCGATGGCTGCGTCTCAGTTAAGCGCGAAAAATTCAAGCCACTTGGTGGACCTGATGGTGGCAATGGTGGTCGCGGCGGCGATGTCATTTTGATCGTTGATCCAAGCGTTACAACACTTTTAGATTTTCACCATTCACCACATCGCAAAGCAACATCAGGTCATCAAGGTTATGGTGATCGCAAAGACGGTCACCAAGGTGAAGATTTAATTCTTGGTGTTCCAAATGGAACCGTTGTTTTCGATGACCGTGGCGAACAGATTGCAGATTTAGTTGGAAATGGAACTGTATTTGTTGCAGCCCAAGGTGGTTTTGGTGGCCTTGGAAATATGGCCTTGTCATCGTCAAAACGTCGCGCACCAGGTTTTGCTTTACTCGGTGAACCAGGTGAAGAGCGCACTTTATTTCTTGAACTTAAATCAGTTGCCGATATCGCACTTGTCGGTTATCCAAGTGCAGGCAAGTCATCACTCATTGCGGCAATCTCTGCAGCTCGACCAAAGATCGCTGATTATCCATTTACAACCTTGGTTCCAAACCTTGGAGTAGTTCAGGCTGGCGAAACTCGATTCACAGTTGCCGATGTTCCTGGATTAATCCCAGGGGCAAGTCAAGGAAAAGGTCTTGGTCTTGAATTCCTTCGCCATGTTGAGCGCTGCGTAGCTCTTGTACATGTTCTGGACTGCGGAACGTTAGAAACTGATCGCAACCCGATCCAGGATTTAGAGATCATCGAAAATGAATTAGCGATTTACGGTGGACTTGAAGATCGCGTTCGAATTATTGCGCTTAATAAAACTGATTTACCTGATGGACAAGCGATGGCCGATATGGTTGCCGACGATCTTCGTGAACGCGGTTATGAGGTGTACCCAGTGTCGGCTGCATCGCGCGCGGGGTTGCAAGATTTAACGTATGCAATGGCGCGTTTGATTCAAAAGGATCGTGCAGAGGCTGCAACGCAAGTTCGTGCACGCATTGTTTTGCGTCCAGTAGCAGTTGATGACTCAGGTTTTGCCGTACGGGCAAATGCTGATGGAACTTTTAACATTCGCGGAAAGAAAGTCGAACGCTGGGTTCGACAAACTAACTTTAAAAACGCAGAAGCAATTGGCTACTTAGCTGATCGTTTGGCGCAACTTGGCGTCGAAAAAGAATTGTTCAAGAAAGGCGCTGTTGCTGGTAGCGAAGTGCGAATTGGAGATGGTGAAACCCAAGTTGTCTTTGATTGGGAGCCAACAATTGAAGCTGGAGCCGAACAGTTGGCAGGACACTTGCATCGCCGTGGTGAAGATTCACGTCTTGAATCAACGTGGCAACACAGTGAGCGCGTCGATGATGTTTTAAGCGATGAAGAAATCGCGCGACAGTGGGAATACAACGTTGTTGACCCTCACACACCTAAACTTTCAGCACCACTAGTGCAGGATTCAGAGGATGGAGATGACAAGTGAGCCGAGCGCAGATCACATCTGCAAAGCGCATCGTCATCAAGATTGGCTCGTCCTCTCTCACAGGTAAAGCCGGTTCTGCGCTAGATGCCGAAGCTGTAAACAAACTTGTTGATGTTGTTGCAGCCTGTAAAAGGCGCGGCGCCGAAGTCGTTGTTGTTTCATCAGGTGCAATTGCTGCCGGTTTAGCACCGCTTGGTCTGAGCGTTCGCCCTAAAGATCTAGCAACACAACAAGCGGCGGCATCTGTCGGTCAAGGGCTTTTAATTGCCCAATACACCCAAAGTTTTAATCGACATTTAATTACCGCGTCACAAGTCTTATTAACGACTGAAGATGTTGTTCGCCGTTCACATTATCAAAATGCTCAACGCACTTTGTATCGCTTATTGCAACTAGGTGTAGTTCCAATTATTAATGAGAACGACACTGTTGGAACGGGTGAAATTAGATTTGGAGATAATGATCGTTTAGCTGCACTAGTTGCACTTTTAATTTCTGCAGACTTATTAGTTCTCGTTTCAGATATTGATGCCCTTTATGATGCGCCACCATCGCAACCAGGTGCAAAGCGAATTCACGAAGTTGCAACAATGAGTGAGATTGAAAACGTAACGCTGGGTGGTGCTGGAAGTGCAGGTGTTGGTAGTGGGGGAATGGTTACAAAAGTTGAAGCGGCGCGAATAGCAACTTCTGCGGGAATTCCGATGGTGCTGACTTCGCTCGCACAATCCGATGAATCACTTTCGGGTCAGGATTTTGGAACCTATTTTCATGCACAGGAAAGCAAAACAACATCTCGACTTTTGTGGCTAGCCCATGCAACTAAGCCACATGGAAAGTTAGTTCTAGATGCAGGCGCAGTCACTGCCATCCAAGAGCGTGGAGTTTCACTTCTTCCTGCAGGTGTAACTGCAGTTGAAGGAGAATTCATTGCTGGCGATGCCATTGAATTAGTGGGTCCAGATGGTGCAGTAATTGCACGCGGCCTCGTTGCTTTTGATTCAGAAGATTTACCTAAGATGCTGGGTCGCTCTACAAAGGAGCTGGCAGCGCACCTGGGTCCTGAATATGAACGCGAACTAGTTCACAGAGATGATTTAGTGCTTCTCTGAAATAGCTTTTAAGACCGGTGCAACTAGTGCACTTCGCCCATCCGCACTGGTTGGTTCATCGCTTAACTTAACAATGACGGTTTTATGCGCTGGATCCATCCAAACAAATTGACCATGCAGACCAAGCATCAAATTGATTCCAGGATACGGATGCCACACTTGTGCGCTATAACCCCAGCCATAGTCAAGGGTGACTGCTGGTTTAGAAATTCTAGTAAGCCAAGTCGAACTTATAATTTTTGACTCAGGTTTTGTTAACTCGTAACCAATTCGTGCGTAGTCGCGCGCTGTTGCATTGAAACAGCAGAAAGCTTTTTCTGTGCCACCAACTTTGTCAACATTCCACGTAGCCTCTTGTGCCGCTCCAGCTACTTGCCAAATATTTTGACTGAAGTAATCAACTAATGATTGTCCAGTTATTTTCTTAATAATCATACCAAGCATCTGCGTATCAACTGATCTGTATTCTGCAAAAACGCCAGGCTCTTCTTTCATTTTACGATTGTGCATTAAGAACCAATCGACATCGGTTGAGGCATACATTTGAGCAATCGCAACTCCCCACCCTGATGGACCATTTGGATAATTATCGGATACTCCAACGCCGCCTTTCATGTCGAGCAAGTCTTTAACAGTTACTTTGTCAAAAGATGTTCCCGTACTAAATTGGGGCAGAATGCTTACGAAAGTATCGCTTTCTTTTAATTTTCCACTATCGATTAGCTTGCCAATCATCAAAGATGTCATTGTTTTGGCAACTGAATATGAAGGTAAACGAGTCTTATCATTTACTCCGTTGTAGTATTTTTCAAAAGTTAAAACACCATTGCGGATGACAAGAAAAGCATTGGTATGTGTTTGCGCAATAAATTCATCAAAAGAAATTACTTTGCCGTCGAAGTTGACCTCTGTCGGCATCTCTTCACTTGTGCTTTTCCAAACGGCTGGAGTCCCGGCAGGAGTAATTGTGTGCCACGGCATCAGATCCGGAGTTTTAGAAGCTGGCGCGAGACCTAATTTAATTGTTGCGATAGGTTCGGGATATCTAATGGCCTTGGTTAAACCAAAAAGGGCTAAGTAGAAAACAACGAGGACAACGGCAATTTTTCGAATTAATTTCAGCACGGCAAAAGCCTAACTCCATATAGGCTTTAGTCCATGGATGCAGCGCAAATTGTTTCGAATTTAGCGGTTACTGCGCGCTCGGCTGCCCGAACTTTGAGCGTTTCCACTGGGGCGCAACGAGCCGCTGCACTAAATGCAATTGCCGATGCGATTGAATCCCGAAGTAGCGAAATTCTTGAAGCTAATGAATTGGACATGGTTCGTGGTCGTGAAGCTGGAATCAATGCTTCGCTACTTGATCGCTTGCTTTTAACTCCTGCGCGAGTGGCAGGCATTGCCAATGGTGCTCGCCAAGTAAGCCAGCTGCCAGATCCACTAGGAATCACACTGCGTCATTCAACTTTGCCCAATGGAATTGATTTGCAACAAATCTCAGTTCCATTTGGAGTAATTGGAATGGTGTACGAAGCCCGTCCAAATGTAACCGTTGATGCAGCAGTGATTTTGTTAATGTCGGGTAATGCTGCACTTCTTCGCGGCTCTTCCAGCGCAGCATCGAGCAATCAAATTTTGGTGACGGTAATGCGTGATGCACTGGCTACAACTTTAATTTCGCCAGATGTAATTCAATTAGTTCCATCTGATAATCGTGAAACCGTAAAAGCCTTGTTACATGCGCGAGGGAAAGTTGATTTAGTAATTCCACGAGGTAGTGCATCCCTCATTCGTATGGTTGTAGATGAATCAACGGTACCTGCAATCGAAACTGGCGCAGGGGTTTGTCATGTTTATATTGATGAATTTGCCGATCTTGAAAAAGCCATTCCGATTATTATTAACTCAAAAGTACAACGCCCAAGTGTTTGTAATGCCGCTGAAACTCTTTTGATTCACAGTGCTATAGCTAAAGATTTTGCGCCAGTCGCGTTAAAAGCTTTACATGATGCCGGAGTCGTACTTCACGGGGATTCGCAAACATTGGAAGTATCGGGATCAGTTCCAATTACGCTGGCGACAGATGAGAATTGGTGCACGGAGTATGGAACCCTAGAAATGAATGTTGCGATTGTTGACTCCGTGGATGCTGCAAGTGAGCACATTGCAAAGTATGGAACCCAGCACACCGAGGCAATCGTGACTGAAAATAAAACTAATGCTGCGCGCTTTATCGCTTTGAGTGATTGTGCCGCCGTCATGGTCAATACATCTACGAGATTTACTGACGGTGAGCAGATGGGTTTTGGTGCTGAAATCGGAATTTCAAATCAAAAACTGCACGCCCGTGGGCCGATGGGTCTTGAAGCAATGACCACGACTACCTGGATAGTTACCGGAAATGGGCAAATTCGCAGTTAAGTGCAAAATTAATTAGACTCACGCCCATGACCAGCCTTTCCCGTGATGATGTTGCAAAGCTCGCTGGCCTTGCGCGAATCGAGATGAGCGATGAAGAGTTAGTTGCGCTCTCTAATGAATTTACTGTGATTTTAGATGCGGTAGCTCGTGTACAAGAAGTCGCCAGTGCCGATGTTGAAGCAACGTCACACCCACTTCCACTTCGTAATGTATTTCGCCCAGATGTGGTCGCCCCATCGTTAACCCCCGCTGAAGCATTGTCTGGAGCACCAGCACAAGAAGAACAACGTTTCCGCGTTCCTCAGATTTTGGGTGAAGAATGATTCGCAACTCTGCCTCCGAAATGGCTAGCAAACTAGCTTCTGGTGAAATAACAAGCGTTGAACTTACTCAAGCACATTTAGATCGAATTCAGGCAGTAGATACCGATGTTCATGCATTTTTATACGTAGATACCGAAGGCGCGCTAACCCAAGCTGCAGCTGTTGATGCAAAACGTAAAAGCGGAGAAAAACTTTCGCCTCTTGCTGGCGTGCCATTAGCACTTAAAGATGTGATGACACAAAAAGGTATTCCAACTACATGTGGCTCAAAGATTCTTGAAGGTTGGCGCCCACCGTATGACTCAACTGTCGTTACAAATTTAAAGAAAAATGACATTGTTATTTTGGGTAAGACAAATATGGATGAATTTGCGATGGGTTCATCGACCGAAAATTCGGCATATGGCCCAACGCATAATCCATGGGATTTAACGCGTATTCCTGGTGGATCAGGCGGGGGATCTGCAGCATCGCTGGCAGCTTTTGAAGCACCACTTGCAATTGGAACAGATACGGGCGGATCTATTCGCCAACCCGCAGCAGTTACAGGCACAGTTGGAGTAAAACCAACCTACGGCGGTGTTTCTCGTTTCGGTTTAGTTGCTTTCTCATCATCTCTAGATCAAGCAGGACCATGTGCACGTACTGTTTTAGATGCTGCACTTCTTCATGAAGCAATTGCCGGCCATGATCCAAAAGATTCAACATCGATTAATGCACCAGTTCCTGCAGTAGTTGCGGCAGCAAAATCTGGCGATGTAAAAGGCATGAAGATTGGTGTTGTTAAAGAGTTAAATGGCGATGGATACCAACCTGGTGTTCGTAAACGCTTTGAAGAATCCCTAGAGTTGTTAGCTGCCGCCGGTGCTGAAATCGTTGAAGTTTCTGCACCTAACTTTGAATATGCGCTAGCTGCTTATTACTTGATTGCACCATCTGAATGCTCATCAAACTTAGCCCGCTTTGATGCAATGCGATACGGCTTGCGTGTTGGTGATAGTGATGGAGCTTCAGCCGAATCAGTTATGAATCTAACTCGTGAAGTTGGTTTTGGTCGAGAAGTAAAGCGTCGCATCATTTTGGGTACATATGCTCTTTCCTCAGGATATTACGATGCCTATTACGGAAGCGCGCAGAAGGTCCGCACTTTAATTACACAGGATTTCAATAAAGCTTTTGAGATTGCCGATGTGTTGGTTTCTCCAACATGTCCAACCACAGCTTTCAAGATTGGCGAGAAAGCAAATGATCCACTTGCGATGTATCTCAACGACATTGCAACGATTCCAGTAAACATGGCTGGAATTGGCGGAATGTCATTGCCATCAGGAGTTGCCGATGAAGACGGACTTCCAGTTGGCTTCCAAATCATGTCGCCAGTTATGAAAGACGAACGCATGTACTCAGTAGGTGCATCACTTGAAGCGGCTTTACTTTCTAAATGGGGCGCACCGTTGCTTTCAAAGATTCCAGCACTAGCAGGTGGACAATGACGCTTACATATGATGATGTAGTTGCTAAGTACGAACCCGTACTGGGTCTTGAAGTTCACGTTGAACTCAATACTCATTCAAAGATGTTTTGCAGCTGTTCAACTATTTTTGGTGCCGAACCAAATACGCAAACTTGCCCAGTTTGTCTGGCTTTGCCTGGAGCACTTCCAACTGTCAATGAAAAAGCAATCGAATCAACCATCAAAATTGGTTTAGCGCTTAATTGTTCTATCGCACCATTTAGTCGCTTTGCGCGCAAGAATTACTTCTACCCAGATATGCCTAAGAACTTTCAAATTTCTCAATATGACGAACCGATTTGCGTAAATGGTTACGTTGATGTCGAAATTGAAACTGATGAAGGCCCACAAACTTTTCGTATTGAAGTTGAACGCGTTCATATGGAAGAAGACACAGGTAAATCTCTGCACGTCGGGGGAGCCACAGGTCGAATTCATGGCGCTGAATACTCATTACTTGATTACAATCGTGCAGGTATTCCATTGGTTGAAATCGTCACCAAGATTGTTCCAGGCACTGGCAAATATGCTCCAGAAGTTGCGCGCGCATATGTCGCCGAACTTCGTGACATCCTGCGCTCCTTAGGAGTCAGCGATGTAAAGATGGAGCAGGGATCACTTCGTTGTGATGCCAACGTCTCACTCAGACTTATTGGTTCAGATGTTTTAGGAACTCGCAGTGAAACTAAGAACGTTAACTCTTTGCGCTCAGTTGAACGCGCAGTTCGCGGTGAAATGATTCGCCATGCCGAACTTCTCAATAATGGTGAACGTGTAGTCCAAGAAACGCGCCACTTCCAAGAAGACACAGGATTAACGAGATCGGGTCGATCGAAAGAACAGGCCGAGGATTACCGTTATTTCCCAGAACCAGATTTGGTACCAGTTGCTCCTGATGCAGCATGGATTGAAACGCTTCGCGCATCACTTCCGGAGCGTCCATCAATTCATCGCAAACGCTTGCAAGAACAATGGTCTGTACCTGACAAGGAAATGTCGGCCATGATTAATGCCGATGTACTAGATGTTGTGGAAGCAACGGTTGCTCTCGGTGCAGATCCTGCAAAGGCACGCGGATGGTGGCTTGGCGAAATCTCTCGAATCTCAAATGAAAAAGATGTTGCGATAAAAGAGTTAGGAATTAGCGCAGCAGATGTTGCAGAAATCGTTGCACTTGTTAACGCTGGCGAATTAACAGATAAGTTAGCGCGCCAAGTGGTTGAAGGCGTAATTGCTGGCGAAGGAAAGCCAGCCGAAGTTATTGCTGCCCGTGGCATTAAAGTTGTAAACGATGATTCAGAGTTAATGGCGGCAATTGAGCGGGCATGTGCGGCGCAACCTGAGACTGCACAGAAAGTTCGCGATGGCCATGTTCCTGCAGCTGGAGCATTGATTGGTGCAATCATGAAAGAGACAAAGGGCCAAGCAGATGCTGCCCGAGTGAGGGAGCTTCTACTTGGCCACTTAGGTCAAGGTTCTAATTAATTAGTGAGCCATCACTCCTTCAGTTTCAACAAGTGATTCTTTTCCGATATTAATAAAGAAGAAAAGAACAATTGCGCCAACAAAAAGCAGACCTGCACTGAATTTAAAAGCAACTGTAAATCCATGTGTCATCGCAAAAGGTTGAACCATTTTCCCTAACTGCGAATTAGCTGCGGCATAGGTAGTTGTAGCGGTTGCTGCGATTGTATTGAGAAGTGCGGTACCGAGTGATCCACCAATCTGTTGACTTGTATTAACCATTGCACTTGCAACACCAGTGTCATGATTTGAAACTGCATGTAGTGATGTTGATGTGAGTGGAATAAACACGAGTGCCATACCGCTCGACATTATGAAAAGTGATGGCATGACATGTGTTACGTAGGAAGTTTCAGGAGTGATGCGTGTAAGAAGTAGCAAGCCAACACTTGCCGCTAATAGACCAGGAACCATTAAAGGTTTTGGTCCAAATTTTGGTAGAAGCGCCGAAGCAATTCCTGCAAAAACTATTATTCCCGCAGTAAAGGGCAAGAAAGCAAAGCCAGATTTAAGCGGGCTGTAGCCAAGAATTACTTGAAGATAAAGACCTAGGAATAAGAACATTGAAAAGAGACCAGCACCGACAACGAGTGAACCTAAATATGATCCGCCACGATTTCGCTCAGTAATAACGCGTAGTGGCATCAAAGGATTCTTTACTTTCATCTCAATTAAAACGAAAATGACTAAAAGAATAACGGCTGCAACTAAGAAGGAAATTGTTGTCGCAGAACTCCAACCCTTGCTTGCGGCTTCATTAAAACCATAAGTGAGTGAGAACAAACCGAGCGTTGCAGTGAGTACTCCTGGAATGTCGTACGTGTTATCGCCTGTCGCCTTTGATTCGTGGACATATTTAATTGCCAGAATCGCTGCAATTATTGCAATAGGTGTATTGACTCCTAAACACCATCGCCATGAGAAGAACTCAGTTAACGTTCCACCCAAAATCAAACCAATCGCCGCACCGCCACCTGAAATGGCACCGATAACACCAAAAGCTTTAGCGCGCTCAGCTGGAACAGTGAAAGTAACCGAGATGATTGCAAGTGCAGCGGGTGCTAGGAGTGCGCCAAATACACCTTGAAGTGCACGCGCGCCAAAGAGCAAACCTTGTGTTGTTGCAATGCCGCCGAGAGCAGAGGCTGCAGCAAAACCAATTAGTCCAATCAAGAATATTTTCTTGCGCCCCATATAGTCACCAATTCGACCACCTAGAAGAAGCAGTGAACCAAAGGCCAATGTGTAAGCCGTAATGACCCACTGCTGATTAGCATCAGTGATGCCAAGATCAACTTTGGCACTTGGAATGGCAATATTCATAATGGAACTGTCAAGGACGAGCATTAATTGAGAAATAGCTACAACAAAAAGGGTGCGCCATCTGGTCGGGTCAAGTACTTCAGTTTTATTGGATTGTGACACGCAAAATCTCCATTTTCAGATTAAATGATTTGTTGTTGAGAGGATAGAATTCTCTCATGTCAACGATGAAACCGCGCTCCGGGCTAGTTACAGATGGATTAGAGCGGGCTCCGGCTCGCGGAATGCTTCGTGCTGTTGGAATGGGTGATGACGATTGGGTTAAACCACAAATCGGAATTGTTTCATCATGGAATGAAATCACACCATGCAATCTCTCTCTTGATCGCTTAGCTAAAGCTTCACGCCAAGGTGTAATTGATGCTGGTGGTTTTCCAATGCAGTTCGGAACAATTTCAGTCTCCGATGGAATTTCAATGGGACATGAAGGAATGCACTTTTCTTTAGTTTCACGTGAAGTTATTGCCGACTCTGTTGAAACAGTAATGCAGGCCGAACGTCTTGATGGCATGGTCACATTTGCAGGGTGTGATAAATCACTTCCCGGAATGATGATGGCTGCAGCGCGTATCGATGTTGCATCAGTTTTTGTTTATGCCGGATCAACGTTGCCAGGCCAAGTTGATGGCAAAGATGTAACAATCATCGATGCGTTTGAAGCCGTTGGCGCATGTGCACGTGGACTTATCTCGCAAGAGCGTGTGGATGAAATTGAACGAGCAATTTGTCCAGGCGAAGGTGCGTGCGGTGGAATGTACACAGCTAACACGATGGCAGCAGTAGGCGAAGCACTTGGTCTCTCACTTCCAGGATCTGCAGCACCGCCAGCAGTTGATCGTCGTCGCGATGCCTTTTCGATTCAGGCCGGCGCCGCGGTTGTAAATTTAATTAAATTAGGAATTACAACTCGCGATATTTTGACGAAGAAAGCTTTTGAAAATGCAATCACAACCGTTATGGCATTAGGTGGTTCAACGAATGCAGTTCTTCATTTGCTGGCAATTGCCCATGAAGCAGATGTGGATTTAACGCTTGAAGATTTCAATCGAATTGGCTCCAAAGTCCCATTGCTTGGGGACTTAAAGCCTTTCGGAAAATTTGTTATGAGCGATGTGGATCGCGTGGGTGGAATCCCAGTAGTCCTAAAGATTTTGTTGGATGCAGGATATTTACATGGCGACACATTAACTGTTACCGGAAAAACAATGGCTGAAAATTTAGCCGACATAAATCCGCCGCTTCCAGATGGCTCAATTTTGCATCCAGTTTCTGCCCCGCTTTCAACCGATGTTGGAATCACGATTCTTGGTGGTTCACTTGCAACTGATGGTGCCGTCTGCAAAACAGCGGGAATCGGAATTGAATCATTTGAAGGTCCAGCCCGAGTTTTTGAACGCGAACAATCAGCTATGGATGCCCTTGAAAATGGAACGATTCAAGCAGGTGATGTAGTTGTTATTCGCTACGAAGGTCCTAAGGGCGGACCCGGAATGCGCGAAATGCTCATGATTACTGGAGCAATTAAAGGTGCAGGTTTAGGAAAGTCCACACTGCTATTAACTGATGGCCGCTTTTCTGGCGGTTCAACTGGTTTATGCGTAGGCCATGTTGCACCGGAGGCTGTTGATGGTGGGCCAATCGCCTTCATCAAAGATGGCGACCGAATTCGTATCGATATCACTAATCGCACACTCGATTTATTGGTTGATCCGGCCGAACTCGAAGCAAGAAAAACTGGTTGGAAGCCTTTGGGTCATAAATACACCCGCGGGGTTTTGGCTAAGTATTCAAAGCTTGTGGGTTCAGCATCAAAGGGTGCAGTCTGCGACTAAACCCGCTTTAGACCCACCTGTTGTTCAAATTTTGAGACATGCATCTCATGCCTTGACTCATACGCATAATTCATTGGAGAATAAGCCAATGAGCACAACATTTGTGGTGGTGATTTAATAGCGCGTGATCGAACTTTGATCATGCGCCACCCTCAGTTATCTGAGGGTTTTTTTGTTTAATCACATAAATCTCTGTAAATGTCGTAGAGGAAGGGAGAAAAACAATGAGTCAGATGACTGGGGCGAGTTCACTTGTCGCATCACTTGAGGCAGCCGGCGTCGATGTCATGTTCGGAATCCCGGGCGGTGCGATTCTTCCTGCTTACGATCCAATTTTCTCAAGTTCAATTCGCCATATTCTGGTACGCCATGAACAGGGTGCAGGACATGCTGCAACTGGATATGCCCAAGTCACCGGCCGTGTTGGCGTTTGCATTGCAACATCAGGACCAGGTGCGACAAATCTTGTAACTCCACTTGCAGATGCAGCGATGGATTCCGTTCCGGTTGTTGCAATCACGGGACAAGTTCCCTCTGTTGCTATCGGTACCGATGCGTTTCAAGAAGCTGATATTCGTGGCATCACGATGCCCTTTGCAAAACATAATTATTTAGTAACTAATCCTGCAGATATTCCACGTGCGATTGCCGAAGCTTTTCACATTGCAAGCACCGGAAGACCAGGACCAGTTCTTGTTGATATTGCAAAAGATGCATTACAGGCAATAACCGATTTTCAATATCCAACGTCAGTTAACTTAAAAGGCTATAACCCGAAAACAGTTCCAGATAATCAAGCAATTCTCGATGCCGCTGCTCTTATTGCACAATCGAGCAAACCAGTATTTTATGTTGGCGGCGGAGTAATTAAAGCTAATGCATCCAAGGAACTTTTAGAACTTGCACAACTTCTTGGTGCGCCAGTTGTTACAACATTGATGGCGCGCGGTGCATTTCCTGACAGTCATCCACTTCATCTTGGTATGCCTGGCATGCATGGAACTGTTGCTGCGGTTACCGCGCTTCAAAAATCAGATTTGCTCATTACTTTAGGTGCACGATTTGATGATCGAGTTACAGGTAAACTTTCTACTTTCGCCCAAAATGCAAAAGTTATTCATGCCGATGTTGATCCAGCAGAAATTGGAAAGAATCGTTTTGCCGACGTCGCAGTTCTTGGAGATTTGAAAAACACAATTTCTGCATTGATTCCAGCGTTGAAGGCCGCACTTGCTAAGAGCCAACCTGATTTATCAGCTTGGCTTCGCCAAATGAACTCGTTGAAATCTACATATCCACTTGGCTACGACATTCCTACTGATGGATCACTCTCTCCACAGTATGTTATTGAACGTATTGGAAAAATTTCTGGGCCACATGCAATTGTTGCCGCAGGTGTTGGCCAGCATCAAATGTGGGCATCCCAATTTGTTTCATATGAAAATCCACGCACGTGGCTTAACTCAGGTGGTCTTGGAACCATGGGATACGCAGTTCCTGCTGCGATGGGTGCAAAAGTTGGTGCACCGGATACAACCGTGTGGGCAATCGATGGCGATGGTTGTTTCCAGATGACGAATCAAGAACTCACAACATGTGCGCTCAACAATATTCCTATTAAAGTTGCAATTATTAATAATGAATCACTTGGCATGGTCCGCCAATGGCAGACGCTTTTTTACGAAGGTCGTTATTCAAATACGAGCCTTGAATCCAAGCGAGTACCCAATTTTCCAATGCTCGCAGAAGCGATGGGCTGCGTAGGTCTGAGTTGTGAGCGCGCCGAAGATGTAGATGCAACGATTGAAAAAGCCATGAGCATTAACGATCAACCGGTTGTAGTTGATTTCAGAGTTCACCGCGATGCAATGGTTTGGCCAATGGTTGCTGCTGGTGCTTCAAATGATGATATTAAAATCGCGCGTGAAACTGCGCCTGACTGGGATTCACAGGAGCTCTAAAATGGCCCAACACACTCTCGAAGTTTTAGTTGAAAACTCACCTGGCGTACTTGCACGTGTAGCTGGATTGTTTTCTCGTCGTGCATACAACATCGAACGTTTATCAGTTGGCCCAACTGCAAACCCTGAGGTTTCTCAGATGGACATCGTGGTCAATCTGGAAGGTCACGCACTCGAACAAGTAATCGCTCAACTCGATAAGTTGATCAATGTAATTTCTATTAAGGAAATAGTTCCAAATCAAGCAACACCAGCAGTTCATGACACTCAACCCGATTACCAGAACTAAAGGAGAAATACCGTGGCAGCAACGATGTATCACGAAGAGGATGCAGATCTATCCATCATCCAGGGTCGCAAAGTCGCGATCATCGGTTACGGCTCACAAGGACATGCACACGCACTTAACTTGCGTGATAGCGGTGTCGATGTACGTGTTGGGTTGAAAGAAGGATCTGCTTCACGTGCAAAAGCAGAAGCTGAAGGCTTGCGCGTAGTCTCTGTTGCAGAGGCTGTGCAAGAAGCAACGGTCATCATGATTTTGGCACCAGATCACGTACAACGTCATATCTACACTGATTCAATTCTTCCAAACCTAAAAGATGGCGATGCACTTTTCTTTGGTCACGGATTCAATATCCGATTTGGCTATATCAAGCCAACAGCATCAGTTGATGTTTGCATGGTTGCACCAAAGGGTCCTGGCCACTTAGTGCGCCGTGAATATGCAGCAGGCCGTGGAGTCCCAGTTATTGTTGCAGTAGAGCAAGATGCAACTGGAAGTGCTTGGCCACTCACTCTCTCTTATGCAAAAGCCATTGGTGGACTTCGTGCTGGCGGAATTTTGACAACATTCACTGAAGAGACAGAGACCGATCTTTTCGGTGAACAATCTGTTTTGTGTGGTGGTGCATCACAACTCGTTATGTATGGTTTTGAAACTTTGACCGAAGCTGGATACCAGCCGGAGGTTGCTTACTTTGAATGCTTGCACGAACTCAAGTTGATTGTTGACTTGATGTACGAAGGCGGAATCGCAAAGCAACGTTGGTCAGTTTCAGATACTGCAGAATTTGGCGATTATGTTTCAGGTCCACGTGTAATTGATCCACATGTGAAGGAAAACATGAAGGCAGTTCTTGCAGATATTCAGAGCGGTGCGTTTGCAAAGCGCTTCATTGATGATCAAGAAGCTGGCGCTCCCGAATTTAAATCACTTCGTGCAAAAGGTGAGACTCATCCAATCGAAGCTGTTGGCCGTGAACTTCGCAAGATGTTTTCATGGATGAAGCAGTCAAAGGGTGATGATTACAAAGAAGGCAGCGCAGCGCGTGGCTAAACCTGTTGTACTAATCGCTGAAGAATTAAGTCCTGCAACACTTGAAGCGCTTGGCCCAGATTTTGAAGTCGTTAATTGTGACGGCGCTGATCGAGCTCAACTTCTTGCTGCCCTTGCTAAGGGCGTCGATGCAGTTTTAATTCGCTCAGCAACAAAAATGGATGCTGAAGCGATTGGTGCAGCAAAAGGTTTAAAAGTTATAGCTCGAGCTGGCGTAGGTCTAGATAACGTCGATATTCCTGCAGCAACTGCTGCAGGTGTCATGGTCGTTAATGCGCCAACATCTAACATCGTTAGTGCGGCCGAGCTAGCAATATCTTTATTGCTAGCATCGGCGCGCTTTATTTCACCAGCAAATGCTGCGCTTCGAAATGGCAAGTGGGCCCGCTCAAAATTCACTGGTGCCGAACTCTTTGAAAAGACTTTAGGCATTGTTGGTTTTGGAAGAATTGGCCAACTTGTCGCCTCACGCATGCAGGCATTCGGGATGAATGTTGTTGCCTATGACCCATATCTGCAACCTGCGCGTGCAGCCCAACTTGGTGTAAAACTTGTTGATTTAGATGAACTTCTTAAAGTTTCAGATTTCATCACGATTCACTTGCCAAAAACTAAAGAGACTGCAAATTTAATTGGCGTTGAAGCACTAAAGAAAGTTAAGCCAGCAGTTCGCATTATCAATGCAGCTCGTGGTGGTGTTCTAGATGAATCAGCGCTTTACGATGCCATTGTTGAAGGTCGAGTTGCTGGTGCAGGACTAGATGTTTTTGCAACTGAACCATGTACCGACTCACCTTTATTTACACTTGATCAAGTTGTTGCAACACCGCACTTGGGTGCATCAACAGATGAAGCCCAGGAGCGCGCAGGAATTGCAGTGGCAGTGTCTGTACGTAAAGCTTTAGCAGGTGAATTAGTTCCTGATGCGGTCAATGTCAAAGGCGGAATCATTCATGAAGATATTCGCCCATCTCTGCCATTGGTAGAAAAAATGGCTGAAATCGCAACGGAGCTATTAGGTGAGTTACCAGTAAACATCGATGTCACAGTCAAAGGTGAAATTTCAATTCACGATTCTTCGATTCTTGGAATCAGCGCACTCAAAGGTGCATTACTCGCAGTTGGCGCTGAAGAAGTCACCTACGTTAACGCACCTGGATTATCTACCGATCGTGGTATGACTTCAGCAGTTGCAACAACAGCTGAGTGCCCCGAATATCGTTCAATGATCACTTTGCGAGCAACAACAGGTACCGGAAAAGCAATGTCCATCGATGGTACTTTGATGGGAATTAAGCAGACACAAAAAATTGTTGCGATTGATTCATTCCGTTTAGATCTTCCACCTACAGATAACATCCTCTTCATTCGCTACGTTGACCGCCCAGGAATGATTGGAATTGTCGGACAAACTTTAGGTGAAGCCCAGATCAATATTGCAGCAATGCAGGTCGCACGCAGTGAAGCGGGTGGAACTGCGCTCATGGCGTTAACAGTAGATTCACATGTCAGCGAAGATATCGTTGGAAAAGTTAAGAAAGAGACAAATGCTGAATTTGTACGTTCAGTATTTTTGGTGGAGAAATGAGAAAAATAAATTTAGCGGTAATCGCAGGCGATGGAATCGGACCAGAAGTAGTTAATGAAGGTCTCAAAGTTCTGGATGCTGTTTCCAAAAAATATGAGGTTGAATTTATCAAGTCCTCTTATGACTTAGGCGCAGGTTTTTGGCACCGTACGGGTGACGTTTTGCCGCAATCAATCCTTGATGAGATTGCCACTAAAGATGTTATTTTGCTTGGTGCTGTTGGCGATCCAACTGTTCCTAGTGGTGTTCTAGAGCGCGGACTACTTTTGAAACTGCGTTTTGCTTTTGATCACTATATTAATTTACGGCCAGCACGTTTGATGCCTGGAATAACTGGACCTCTGGCAACTAAAGCGCCAATTGATTTCGTGGTTGTTCGCGAAGGTACCGAAGGCCCATATGTTGGCGCCGGTGGTGTATTGGCTGAAGGAACTGAGTTTGAAATTGCAACTGAGGAAAGTTTGAATACTCGACGTGGTGCCGAACGTGTTATCCGCGATGCCTTTGAGCGCGCATTAAAACGCGATCGTAAGAAACTTACCTTAGTTCACAAAAACAATGTGCTCACACGTGCGGGCGGCCTATGGACCCGCACTTTTAATGAGGTTGCTAAAGAGTATCCAACGGTTTCAACAGATTACTTGCATGTTGATGCCGCATCTATGTTTTTCGTAACTAACCCAGAGCGCTTTGATGTCGTTGTCACTGATAATCTATTTGGAGATATTTTAACCGATATCGCTGCAGCAATTTGTGGTGGAATCGGACTCGCAGCATCAGGAAATATAAATCCGACTGGAAAATTCCCATCTATGTTTGAACCAGTTCACGGCTCTGCTCCAGATATTGCTGGAAAAAATATTGCCGATCCAACTGCAACTGTAATGTCAGTAGCCATGATGCTCGATCACTTAGGTTTGCATGATGCTGCGCGCGATGTAGAGCGCGCAGTTGCTGCTGACTTGGCATCACGTGGTGACATTAAACGAAGCACAAGTGAAGTGGGAGATGCGCTAGTCGCAGCGCTATAACGGCTATGAAAATCACACTCAATCCACAAGCTAAAGATGATGCCACTCGCAATGCACTAGTTGCTGAAGGTGGCTTCGGTAAGTACTACACCGACCACATGGTCATTTGTGAGTGGAATGAAAAAGATGGTTGGTCAGAGCCAGAACTAAAGCCATACGGACCTTTATCACTTGATCCGGCAACGGCAGTTTTTCATTACGGACAAGAAATCTTTGAGGGAATGAAGGCCTATCGCCAACCTGATGGAGGAATTTCACTCTTTCGCCCGGATGCAAATGCAAAACGTTTTAACAACTCGGCACGACGTCTTGCGCTTCCAGAGATTCCAGAAGAGCTTTTCTTAGAGACTGTTGAAACTCTTGTTAAGCAAGATAACGGGTGGGTGCCAAATAAAATCGGTGAGTCTCTTTATATTCGCCCATTCATGATCGCAACTGAAGTCGGCTTAGGTGTAAGACCGACAAATAAAGCGACATACATTCTTATTGCAACACCTGCAGGTGCTTACTTTGATCCTTCCAAAGCGGTATCAGTATGGATCTCGACGGAATATGTACGCGCAGCACAAGGGGGAACTGGTGAGGCAAAATGTGGCGGCAACTATGCAGCCTCACTCGTCGCTCAAAAAGCTGCAGCAAAAGAGGGCTGCGACCAAGTTGTGTGGATTGATGCACTTGAACGTAAGTGGATTGAAGAGATGGGCGGCATGAATCTTTACTTTGTAAAAGGTAAAGGTGCAGATGCAACAGTTATTACTCCAAAATTAACTGGCACGCTTTTGCCTGGCATTACGCGAGACTCAATCCTTTCTGTGGCAAAAGATCTTGGCTATAAAACCGATGAAGTGATGTTAAGTATCGACGATTGGCGTGATGGAGTTGCAAGTGGAGAGATCACTGAAATCTTTGCTTGCGGAACTGCCGCAGTTGTTTCTCCTGTTGGTTTAGCAAAGAGTGCAATGGGAACGTGGGTAACAGGGGATGGTCAACCTGGAGTAATAACAATGCAGATTCGAAATCATTTGCTGGGCATCCAACATGGAACCATTGCCGACACACATAGCTGGGTACGTAAGGTTCTCTAATGCCAGTCTCTGATGCATTTCATATTTATGACACCACACTGCGTGATGGTGCCCAGCAAGAAGGACTAAATCTTTCAGTTCATGACAAGTTAGCAATCGCTCGCCACTTGGATGAACTTGGTGTTGGTTTTATTGAAGGAGGTTGGCCAGGCGCTAATCCTAAAGACACCGAGTTTTTTGCTCGGGCAAAGAAAGAATTACAACTCAAGAATGCTACTTTTGTGGCATTCGGAGCCACACGTCGCCCGCATGCCAAAGCTGCAGATGACGCATTACTCGGAGCGCTTCGTGATTCTGGGGCACCGGCAGTTACTTTGGTTGCAAAAGCTTTTGATCGACACGTTGATTTAGCTCTGAAAACAACGTTAGATGAAAATTTAGAAATGATTCGAGATTCAGTCACCCATTTAATTCAAGAAGGTCAACGCGTTTTTTTAGATGCGGAACATTTTTTTGATGGCTATCGCAGCAATCGTGCGTACGCATTAGAAGTTGTACGTGTAGCTGCCGAAGCTGGCGCAGATGTGATTGCCTTGTGCGATACAAATGGCGGCATGCTTCCCGATGAACTTTCTCAAGTAGTTCATGATGTATTAACGGCAAGTTCTGCGCGCCTTGGAATTCATTGCCACAATGACACTGGTTGCGCAGTTGCTAACTCAATGGCTGCAGTTGCTGCGGGTGCAACGCATGTCCAAGGAACTCTCAATGGTTATGGAGAGCGCACAGGAAATGCCGATCTCGTAACTATTATTGCCAACTTAGAACTGAAAAAACATCAACTTGTATTGCCGCACAATGCCTTGCGCGAAGCTTTTAGAATTTCACATGCGGTAGCCGAAGTTACAAACGTTTCGCCAAGTGGGCGTCAACCATATGTTGGGGTGTCAGCTTTTGCGCACAAAGCAGGTCTGCATGCCAGCGCAATTAAAGTCGACCCTTCGCTCTATCAACACGAGGATCCAGCATCAGTTGGAAACGATATGCGTATGTTGGTTTCTGACATGGCAGGCCGGGCATCAATCGAGTTGAAATCCCAAGAACTCGGTGTGGATCTTGGAGGAGATAAAGAACTTATCGGTCGAATCGTCGATCGAGTAAAGGAAATGGAATCTCGAGGTTTCACTTTTGAAGCCGCGGATGCCTCATTTGAACTTTTAGTTCATGAAGAGATTAATGGTAAGCGTCCGAGCTTCTTTACAATTGATCACTGGTTAACAACAGTAGAACGCTCTGAAGATCAAAGCATTCTTACTAAAGCTGACATCACTGTCACCGCCATGGGCAAACAAATTTCCTGCACTGGCATAGGAAATGGTCCAGTCAATGCTTTTGATAATGCACTTCGTACTGGATTGAAAACTTTATATCCCGAACTTGAGGTTTTGGAACTGACAGATTACAAAGTTCGTATTCTTGAAGGGCGCTTGGGCACTGGGGCAGTAACACGTGTTCTAGTGGAAACAAGTGACGGTAAGGGCGAGTGGAATACCGTGGGAGTACATGAAAATGTTATTGCAGCATCGGCTATGGCTTTAGAAGATGCAGTCACTTTCGGTTTACTTCGGCAAGGCCGAAAGCCCGAATAGTTTAAGCAACCTCTGGTGTGCGAAGTAAACGAGTCTTATAAATCCTTGAAGCCTCTTCACGACCATTGCAGTTGAGGTTTGAAAAAATTTTTACAGTCTCTTGTCGAATAGTTGATTCTGAGTAACCAAGAAGCTCGCTAATGTTTTGATTTGTTCGCTCTTCGCTCATCATTTTAAGGATTAAAATCTGGCGCTCGGTTAGTTGTTTAATAGTTGAACCGAAGTTCTCGATGGTTGGCTTCACTTCAAGGTTGCGATGCTCAGGGGGAGAGTCAATCTTTCGAT
>CAINRW010000019.1 GCA_903852815.1 uncultured Actinomycetes bacterium | reverse complement strand
AGAACTTCAACAGTTACTTCATCGCCAACTTCAACAACTTCACCTGGATGATCGATGTGCTTCCATGAAAGCTCTGATACGTGAACAAGTCCATCTACTCCACCAAGGTCAACGAAAGCACCGAAGTTTACGATTGATGAAACTACGCCAGTGCGTACTTGACCCTTTTGAAGTTGGTTAAGGAAAGTAGTGCGAGACTCAGATTGTGTCTGCTCAAGGAATGCACGACGTGAAAGAACAACATTGTTGCGATTCTTATCTAATTCAATAATACGAGCTTCAACCTGCTTGCCAATGTAAGGAGTAAGGTCACGAACGCGACGCATTTCAACCAAAGATGCTGGCAAGAAGCCACGCAATCCGATGTCAACAATGAGTCCACCCTTAACAACTTCAATAACCGTTCCGATAACAACTTCGTCACGTTCTTTCTTGCCTTCGATATCTCCCCATGCGCGTTCGTACTGTGCGCGCTTCTTAGAAAGAATCAGGCGACCCTCTTTATCTTCTTTCTGAAGAACGAGAGCTTCGATTGACTCGCCCACCTTCACAAGTGAACTTGGATCTACATCGTGGCGAATTGAAAGCTCGCGTGAAGGAATGACTCCCTCTGTTTTATATCCGATGTCAACAAGAACTTCTTCGCGTCCAACTTGAACGATTGTTCCTGTTACTAGATCTCCGTCATTAAAATTTCTGATTGTTCCTTCGATTGCTGCTAGAAAGTCGGCAGCTGATCCAATGTCATTTACTGCAATTACTGGTGCTGTAGTCAATTTGCTCCGTAGGGATAGATGAGTAGTAGTTCCCGCTTACGCGGCTGAAGGGCAAGGGTACGGTTTACGCGTGAGTTTGAGCAAATCCATGCCTAACGTGGGCCCGCCTCGGTAGACTGAGGATTCATATGAAGCGCTACCTTGATTTCTTTCGAACCCCCCAGGTCGTGGTCTTATTTGTTGCCTCTTTTCCCGCACGAATCGCCTACGGGATGGTGGGTTTATCAATCTTTTTCAAGGCTGAGCATGAAACACATTCCATAGCTTTCGCTGGACTCGTCATTGGAATCAACTCGGTTGCTGGCTCGCTTTCGGCTGGTGTTCGTTCATCGATCATGGATCGCTACGGACAAAAGTGGCCACTTAGAATTCTCGTTCCGGGTTATACGACGATGCTTATCGTTTTGAGTTTTGCACACACTCGACCAACAATTATTGGTTTTGCTTTTCTACTTGGTGTCAGTGCGCCGCCCATCAATCTTTCAATTCGTCCTTTATGGAAAGCAATCGTTCCGGAAGAACTCTTACGCAGCGCATATGCCATTGACACTGCGGTAATTAATGCTGCAGGTGTCTTAGGTCCAGTTCTTGCAACAGCACTAGCTCTATCTGTGCACCCGCAATCAGCCCTTCTCTTTGCCGCAGGTTGCATGGCACTTGGTGGAGGTTTACTAGCTATCAATCCAGTATCTCGCGCATGGATTCCTGAACAAAAGAAATCTGGTCAAAAAGCTTTATGGAAACACCGTTCGATGCAGTTATTAATGATTGAAGGAATCTTTATAGGTTTTGGTTGGGGCGTCTTTGATGTAGCCGTTCCTGCCTTTGCTACGTTAGAAAAACTTCCCGCACGCACCGCGTGGATTCTTGGGGCTATGGGTATTGCGAGCATCATTGGCGGAATCGCTGCGGGAATTGTTTCAAAGCGATACACACCACTGGGTTGGTTCATGCGCAATTACATGTTGTGGTTAGTTCTAGCACTTCCATTGAGTCTTACTTATCCTGGTTGGAGTCTGGCACTTGTCGGTGCGCTCTTAGGATTTGTCGGCGGTGCGCAACAGGTTTTCTATTGGGAAGTACTTGAGGCGGTGCGTCCGTTAGGGTCAGAAGTCTCCTCTATTGGATGGATCTGGACGATTGAAGGATCCTTTATGGCACTTGGATCTGCTTTTGGTGGTTTTGTTTCTCAAGAGTATTCACCAAGAATCGCGCTCGGAATCACCCCTGCATGTATTGCAATCGGCGCGCTAATTTTAATTGCTGGTCGTAAATCATTAGCTGCAGCAAATATTAAAATAAACCCTGCGAGTGATTTAAGAGCGATGCGCGATAACGCAGATGAGACAAATTAGTGCGCAGCCTCATGCCAAGTAAGACCAAGGCCAGCACTAACATTTAATGGTGCGCGCAGTGGGTATGCAGCACCCATTTCACGTTTAACTAATTCTGCAACTTGATCTTCTTCACCTTTAACAACCTCCACAATTAATTCATCATGAATTTGTAGAAGCAATCTCGACGCCAATTTTTCTTTCTCAATTGCCGCCTGCACTTTAAGCATTGCTAACTTAATAATGTCTGCAGCCGAACCTTGAATGGGTGCGTTGAGTGCCATGCGTTCGGCAACCTCTCGACGTTGACGATTATCGTGCATTAAATCCGGCAAATATCGGCGTCGACCCATAATTGTCTCGGTGTAACCAACTTTGCGAGCATCCTCGACAACAATTTTTAAGTAATCACGAATACCACCAAAGCGCTCAAAATATTTATCCATCAAGTCCTGCGCTGCAGGTGGTGAGATATCTAGTTGGGCCGATAGTCCATAAGAAGATAAACCGTAAGCAAGTCCATAGGACATGGCTTTTATTTGCCTGCGCATTTGGGGATCAACATCATGTGGAGCGACTCCAAAAATTTGACCTGCGATAGTTGCATGCAAATCTTCCCCGGATTCAAAAGCCTTTAGAAGCTTTTCGTCATGGGATAGGTGCGCCATTATGCGCATTTCAATTTGGCTGTAGTCGGCAGTAAGTAAACCCACATAACCTTTTCCAGCGATGAAGCAGTTTCGAATCGAGCGGCCTTCTTCTGTGCGCACTGGGATATTCTGCAAATTAGGACCAGTGGAAGATAAGCGACCGGTTGCTGCAACTGTTTGTTGAAAATGAGTATGGATTCGCCCATCCTTTGCAATTTCAGCTATGAGACCTTCAACAGTTGTGCCCAATTTTTTAGTTTCTCGAATGCGAAGTAATGAAGTAAGCACTGGATGCCCACTCTTCTGATGGAGCCAATCCAAACTTTCGGCATCAGTTGTGTAGCCAGTCTTAATCTTCTTGGTCTTTGGTAGTTTCAATTCATCGAAGAGGACAACTTGTAATTGCTTTGGCGAAGCCACATTGAACTCGTGACCAACTGCGCTGTGTGCTAATTTTGTTTCGCGGCTGACTTCACCTTCAAAAAAGGCAGCCAATTTCTCAAGTTCTTTTCTATCAACAGCAATTCCTACCGATTCCATTGTTGCCAAAAGTTCGGCAATTGGAAGCTCCATTGTGAGAAAAAGATCCCATAGATTTCGCTCTTTTAATTCGCGGGTCAAAGAATCCTGCAAGGTAAAAAGCGCTCGAGCAGAAGTCAAAAGTTCCTGTTCGGGTGATGAAAGATTTATGGCACTGCCATCACCCCAACGCTCTTGAATATCTTTAAGTTCTTGGGTTCTAACCCCTGGATTAACTAGATATGCCGCGAGCGAGGTATCAAAAATAACCCCTTTGAATCCATTTGTTCGTGCAAGAGATTTGGCATCGTGCGCAATTTTTCCAACTGTAGAATCGCGGGCCCAATCCCCCATAGTCGCTGAATGCACTAAGAAAACTTCATCTCGAGAAAAGGCAACTGCGTACCGATGTAATTTCTCCTCAACTAATGAGAAGGCCACACCAATTGTTCCTTGATGTCCCGCAATTTTTGCATCGAGTTCAGCTGGGGTTAGAACTCCCTCGCTCATTTCATCGGCAAAGAGTTGAAACTCTGGTTCTACTGTTTTGCTAACACCTTTGATAAGAATAGGTTTCATTCGATCTTTTAGAGTTTTAAACTCTAAACGCTCAAAAAGTGGGTTAGTTTCATTTTCATCGACTCCGCTCCAAGCCAGCGCATCGATTGATAATTCAAGTGGAACTTCGGAAACTAATTGAGTTAATTCGCGATTTCGAATCACGTTATCGATTGAATCGCGCAAAGCTTGGCCAACTTTGCCGCCCACTTTATCTACATTTGAAAGAAGTTCCTGGAGTGAGCCATATTCAACTACCCATTTAGCTGCAGTTTTTTCACCCACTCCTGGGATTGATGGCAAGTTATCACTTGGGTCTCCACGCAAGGCAGCAAAATCTGGATACTGTGCTGGCGTCATTCCATATTTTTCGATGACTGCTTCGGGAGTCATTCGGGCCAAATCACTCACTCCACGCTTTGGATAAAGCACGGTGGTTTTCTCATTAACTAACTGGAAAGAATCGCGATCTCCAGTACAGATTAAAACTTCTGCGCCTTCTCGCTCTGCCTGCTTCGTAATTGTTGCCAAAATGTCATCGGCCTCATAGCCCTCAACTTCAAACTGTGTAATTCCAAATGCGCTCACAAGTTCATGCAAATAGGACATTTGGGAACGAAATTCATCGGGAGTCTTGGCGCGGTTTGCTTTGTAATCTGGAAAAATCTCAGATCTAAAAGTCTTACGTGAAACATCAAATGCCACTGCCACATGTGTGGGTTTTTCGCTACTAAGTAGCGAGAGCAACATCGTTGCAAACCCGTAGATTGCATTGGTGTGTTGGCCTTGAGCTGTAGTGAAGTTTTCAGCAGGTAAGGCGTAAAAGGCGCGATATGCCATCGAGTGCCCATCGATAAGTAATAGGCGTTTGCTCATGGGCACATCCTAGGTTGCACACTAGAATACTTCTCGTGATCAACGAAGAGTTTCTTAAGTTTTATAAAGAGCGCGGAAGCGGTGCGCTTGACCAAAAAATGGGAATAAAAATTATCGAAATAGAGCCAGGTCGACTAGTAGGAACAATGCCAGTTGAAGGCAATACGCAACCATTTGGTCTCTTGCATGGTGGTGCAAATGTTGTATTGGCAGAAAGTTTAGGATCTATCGGAACTTCCTTGCATGCAGGTCCTACACGAAAAATTGTAGGTGTTGATATCAATGCGACTCATCATAAATCTGCAACTTCTGGTTTAGTAACAGGTGTCGCAACTGCAATCTCTTTAGGCAAAACGCTGTGTAGCTGGGACATCGTTATAACAAATGAGGCAGGTGAACGCACATGTACTGCGCGAATCACCTGCCTAATTTTGGCTGAAAGAAAATAATGTTACGAGTGAGCACCCGTTCCAAGGTATGCCTCACGTACTGCAGGATCGTTAAGTAGATCAGAGGCTTTGGCCTCTTTAACTACATTTCCTGTCTCCAAAATATAGGCACGATGTGCACGTTGTAGAGCTTGCTGGGCATTTTGCTCAACTAACAAAATCGTCACACCAGTTTTATTAATTTCAGTAATGATGCGGAAAATATTTGCAATCATTTGTGGTGCAAGACCCATTGAAGGCTCATCAAGCAGCAAAACCTTTGGACGTGACATAAGTGCGCGACCAATGGCTAACATCTGCTGTTCGCCACCAGAAAGAGTTCCACCAGCTTGAGAAATTCTCTCCTTCAGGCGTGGGAATAAGGTGTAGACCTTATCGAGATCTTCATCCATCTCAGCTTTGCGATTCTTACGGTGGAATTTACCCATTTCAAGATTTTCAAGAACTGTCATTCCAGGAAAGATTCCTCGACCTTCAGGTGCTTGTGAAATGCCTAAATCAACGCGCTCATGGGCAGGCACATTTGAAATGTCTTGACCATCAAAAATGATTGCGCCTGAACTTACTTTGCGAAGACCAGAAATCGTTTTTAATGTAGTTGTCTTACCAGCACCGTTAGCTCCAATGAGAGTAACAATCTCACCCTCATTTACGACAACAGAGATTCCTTTGATTGCTTCAATTTTGCCGTAGTGGACATGTAAATCCTTAATTTCAAGACGCATCAGCTGGTACTCCTAAATAGGCCTCAATCACCTTTGGATCGTTTTGAACTTTACTTGGTAGATCATCTGCAATCTTGATTCCAAAATCTAGAACTGCAACACGATCTGAGATTCCCATAATCAGTGACATGTCATGCTCGATGAGAAGCACGGTATAGCCTGCATCGCGAATCTTCTTAATCAGCGTTGCTAGTTCAACTTTTTCTGCCGGGTTAAAGCCTGCAGCTGGTTCATCGAGCAACAAGAGCTGTGGGTTTGTACCCATAGCTCGAGCGATCTCAAGACGTCGTTGCACACCATAAGGCAGATTCTTTGCAAGGCGATCTGAGTACTCATCGATTCCAATGAACTTCAAGATCTCATGTGCGCGTTCTCGGTTTTCACGCTCTTCACGACGGGCACGTGGAAGACCGAAAAGCGCTCCAACGAGTCCGCTCTTTTTATGTGCATCAGTTGCAGTGATGACATTTTCAAGAGTTGTCATATCGCCCCACAGGCGAATGTTTTGGAAAGTACGTGCAATTCCCATTTGGGTAATTTCAAAACGCTTTTGCTTCGTGATTTGCTTACCTGCAAAAGTAATCGTTCCGCTCGTTGGTTTATAGACGCCTGTGACAACATTGAAAACAGTTGTCTTACCAGCACCATTTGGACCAATGAGCGCGAGGATTTCGCCTTTCTTAACTTCAAGACTGACATCCCCAAGTGCAGTAACGCCACCAAATTTCATTGTGACATTTTGCAAGGAAAGAAGAGTTTCAGACATTATGCAACCACCTCTTTCTTAACGATAACTTTTTCGCGCTTCTTACGTGGAAGCAAGCCATCTGGACGGAAATTCATAACTACAACGAGAACAGTTCCAAAAACAAGCATTCGAGCATCTGAAATGAAGCGGATGCGATCTGGCAAGTAACCCAAAATCGTTGCTCCAACAACTACTCCCCAGATATTTCCGATTCCACCAAAAACAACACAAGAGAGAATCAGAATCGAAACATTTAAAGTAAACATTTCTGGTGCGATGAAAAGGTTTTTAGAAGCGTAGAGAACTCCTGCGGCTCCGCCAACGGCCGCGCCTAATGTGAATGACCAAATCTTGTATTTCAACGTTGGTACACCCATAAGTTCTGCGGCATCTTCATCTTGGCGAATAGCTTCCCAAGCACGACCTGGACGACGAACACTGAGGCGACGAATCATCCAGATGGTCAACAGAATCATGATGACCACCACCCAGAAGAAAACCTTCTGATCATCGAGTTTAAATTTTAGTGGACCGATATCTGGAGGCATTGGAACGTTTGCAATTCCATTAGGACCTTTACTCCATGTTGAGTTCAAAACAACTAGGCGAACAATTTCACCAAAGCCCAAAGTAACGATTGCTAGGTAGTCACCGCGCAGTCGAAGAGTTGGCAGACCAAGCAGAACGCCTGCAATCATCGCAAAGGCGATACCGAAAGGCATGATTTCCCAAGTATTTAACCCGGTATGAGTTCCCATCAATGCCATCGTGTAGGCACCAATTGCAAAGAATGCAACATAACCAAGATCGAGCATTCCAGACTTACCAACAACGATATTGAGACCTAACGCCATCAAAACAAAGATACCGACTGGGTAAACCAATACTGCATCGTAGGAAGCGATAGGTGTTGCTAAAAATGAAGCTCCAGCAAAAGGTAGTAGCGCGACTAAAACGATGGCGGTTAATGCGATGGCCACGCGCTTTGTACGATTTGCGCCTTCCCAAACACTTGCGCCCCAGTCGCGAAGATTCCAATAATTTCTAATTTTCATAATTATGCCCTCGTTGTCTGAACGGCTTCGCCAAATAATCCATTTGGCTTAAAGAGAAGGACAAGTACCAAAACGATGAAGACTGTTACGGCCTTCCACTGCGTTCCTAGTACGGCTGATGCATACACTTCTAGGAGACCAAGAGATACTCCCCCAAAAAATGCACCTCGAATATTTCCAATTCCACCAAGTACGGCTGCAGTAAATGCTGCCATTCCCATTGTGAAACCAATATTAAATTTGGTGTACTCGAAAACTGTTACATAGAAGAATCCAGCTGCACCTGTAGCAAGACCGCCTACTAAGAAAGTTGTTGTGATTACACGGTTGAGGTTGACGCCCATAAGTTTTGCGGCATCTTCATTCATTGAAACTGCGCGAATCGCCTTACCCATTCGAGACAACTTAATAAAGCGCTCAAGAATGAAGAAAATGATGGCGGCGGCAATAATCGTAATTACGGTGTCGAGACGAATGTTTGCGCCCCACACTTCAGTCAAAATTAATTTTTCAAGAACACGTGGTGATCCAACTGGACGTGATGCAGTAAGTAGACGCATCACTTCTGAAAGTGCGATTGAAATACCGATAGCTGAAATTAAAGTAGCTAAGCGATTTGTGCCTTTAGCGCGCAAGCGTCGATAAGCGACGAACTCAACAAAGACTGCAGTTATGCCTGCAATGGCCATTGATACAAGAAGTGCGCTCAAGAGAACAAAAACTAATTTGAATCCCTTGGCAGGTTCTGACAACTGTGTGTAATGGAATAGATCTCGATTGGTTACGACCGTTCCAAAAGTTCCCCACATAAATATTTCGGAGTTTGCAAAGTTAATCATGCGTAGAACGCCGTAAACCATGGTGTACCCAAGAGAAATCAAAACATAGATAAATCCCAGAGCCACTCCAGAAATTGTGAGAGACCAAAATTGGTCAATCAGCACTTTAAACATTGTTCTCCTTCGCTAATGCAACTGCGCGATTATAAAGCCTTGCCTTACGCAAGTGGTGGGTGTCTTGGCCCTCTTTTTCAAGAGTTTTCCAAAACACCCACCGACTTGTTAAGCGTTGGGGCTAGTTAATTACTTAACTGGACCTGTGTTCTTTAGTAGACCCTTTGTAACTGTGAATCCTGAGAATCCACCAACAGCGATGTCACCATTCTTGTCGAAACCAAGAGTTGCTCCACCGATGCCCTTGCCCTTGTAGGAGTTAACCCACTTGAGCATTGCAGCACGAGTTGTCTTACCAGCCTTGATTCCGTTTAGGAAGATGTTTGCGCCATCGAAAGCTTCAACAGCATAAACACCTGAAGATACGCCCATTGACTTCTTGAACGCTGCTTCAACCTTTGCACCGACATCTGCAAGTCCAGCTACACCTGTAAGGCGTGAACCTTCAGCAGATGCTCCAGCAAGAACTGCGAACTGTGCGTTGAATACGCCGTCGCCACCAGCAAATACTGCTGTTGAACCTGAGTCACGAAGTTGCTTAATGAATACTGCAGCTTGGCTGTAGTAACCAGTGTAAATAACAACGTTTGCACCAGATGTCTTGATCTTTGCAATTGTTGGGCTGAAATCTGTTGTTGTGTTAGGAACTGAATCTGTTCCAACAAGTGAAGCACCTGATACAGACTTCAAACCTGAAGTTACATAACCTGCAAGAGGTACTGCATATGCAGATTGGTCATCAAAGATGAATACCTTTGCATTTGAAACACCCTTTGTTGCGTACTTAGCCAACGCTGGACCCTGCTTGTCATCTGTTGCCACGTTGCGGTGGAATACAGGTGAACCGAAGTCAGGAGATGCTGGATCTGTTAGTGATACGCGTGTTGCTGATGGAGAGATAAGTGCTAATCCGCCAGCCTTGTAATAAGGAAGTGATGCGATTGTTGCACCTGAGTAAGCAGGTCCAACGATTCCAAGAATGCTCTTGTTAGTTCCGATTCCTGGAGCAACTGTTCCAGCTACTGCTGGGTCGCCCTGATCATCGATTGAAACTAGCTTGATCTTGATTGTTGGATTCTTAGCCATAAATAGTTTGATTGCGTACTTAACTGCGTTTTGCTCATCGATACCTGTTGATGCTTCTCCACCAGAAAGTGGACCTTGGTAACCGATTGTGTAAGTCTTCGCAGCTGCACTTGCTGATGAAACTGATGCTAAGCCAAATGCAAGGGCTGCAGCAGTAACAATCGCAAGGGATTGCTTGATCTTCTTGTTCATGTATTGCCTTTCCTGTTCTTGTGTCCCGGGACAGGGAGGAGTTGAGGGTACTGGTAGGCCACGCCTAGTAACAAGTGCGACTGAGCCTAAATATGTCTCAGTTTTGTTATTTTTGTGTAACGATTTACCGCAATGCGCCGGCTTCAGTGCTCAGGTACGGCGTCCGGACTAATGACGGCCTGAGCCACTTGCTTCATGGTGAGCCGGCGATCCATGGCCGCTCGTTGAATCCAGGAAAAAGCTTCTGGCTCCGAGAGATTGAGAGCTTTCATCAAAATACCTTTGGCTCGATCAATGACTTTGCGCGTTTCAAGTCGCTCATGCAAATCAGCAACTTCTTCAGCCAATGATTTCATCTGGGTGTGACGACTTATGGCGATTTCAATTGCAGGAACTAAGTCGCCAATTGTGAAAGGTTTAACAACGTAAGCCATGACGCCAGCATCGCGAGCTCGATCAATTAACTCTCTTTGTGAAAATGCGGTCAACATAAGCACGGGAGCAAGTTCAATAATCTGCTCTGCCGCTGAAATTCCATCCAGAACCGGCATCTTGACATCGAGAATTGCTAAATCTGGTTTATGTTCTTTAGTTAGTTCAATCGCCTCTTGCCCATTGCTGGCTTGGGCAACTACTTCATAACCTGCACCTTGCAACATTTCGACAAGATCCATGCGGATAAGTGCTTCATCCTCAGCAACCAGAATGCGAACACCCATGTTTTATTCATCCTTCCAGGATGCCTAACGTGCGTGCCCCGAGTCGGATTCGAACCGACACTATGCAGTGTTTGAGACTGCCCTCTCTACCGTTGGAGTACCGAGGCTTTTAATTACCAGCGGGTGAAATCTTAGCGGTAAGCCGCTGCTACGCCAGCAACTGCGTCGCCAACGCGATGAACGCGCATGGCATTGGTTGAACCAGGAATTCCTGGAGGCGAGCCAGCCACGATTATGACTTCATCGCCAGTATGTGCGCGACCTGAATCAAGTAATGACTTATCTACTAATTTGACCATCTCGTCAGTTGCACCGACAACTGGAGTAAGCATTGACTCCACACCCCATGAAAGTGCAAGACGGTTGTACGTTCCAGATTCTGGAGTCATTGCAAGAATTGGAATTGGTGAGCGCAGACGCGACATTCGACGGGCCGAGTCACCGCTTTGAGTAAATGCAACTAAGTACTTAGCGCCAAGAATTGCGCCAACTTCAGTGGCCGCCTTAGTAATTGCGCCACCTTTCGTGCGTGGAGCAGTTTTAATTGGGCGAATTCGATCGAGTCCGCCTTCTTCAGTTTTCTGAATAATGCGCGCCATTGTTTGTACGGCTTCAATTGCAAAATCTCCCACACTTGTTTCACCTGAGAGCATCAATGCATCTGCACCATCGAGAACAGCATTTGCACAATCTGTTGCCTCGGCGCGTGTTGGACGAGAATTGGTAATCATTGAATCAAGCATTTGAGTCGCAACAATTACTGGCTTTGCCATATCGCGAGCTAGCTCAACACACATTTTTTGAACTAGTGGAACATCTTCATTTGGAAGTTCAACACCGAGATCACCGCGAGCAACCATGATGCCATCGAAGGCTTCCACAATTCCAACAAGATTTTCAACGGCTTGCGGCTTTTCAATTTTCGCAATTACTGGAACTCGGAAACCTTCTTCATCCATGATTTTGTGAACATCTTTGATGTCTTCAGCGCTTCGCACAAATGAGAGCGCGATGAAATCTGCACCGGCGCGCAATCCCCAGCGCAAGTCATCGATATCTTTTTCAGAAAGCGCTGGAACAGATACGGCTACACCTGGAAGGTTTATGCCTTTGTTATTGCTCACTGCGCCAGGTTCAATAACTTTAGTTACTACGTCATTTCCTTTGACTTCAATTACTTCAACAGTAACTTTTCCATCATCGATCAAAATACGATCTCCGGCTTTGCAATCTCCTGGTAACCCTTTGTACGTAGTACCAACGCGTTCTTTTGTGCCTTCAACTTCATCAGTTGTGATTGTAAAAATATCGCCGCGAGCTAAATCATGTGGGCCAGCAGCAAAACGAGCCAAACGAATTTTTGGTCCCTGCAGATCGACCAAAATTGCAACTGGACGGCCTGCCTCTTTTGCCGCCGCACGAACGCGATCGAGACGACCCTGATGCTCTTCATAGGATCCATGAGAAAGATTCAAACGGGCCATATTCATTCCCGCATCGATGAGTTCCTTAACTTTTTCAGGTGACTCAACAGCTGGACCCATGGTGCACACAATTTTCGCTCTACGCATTGGGCTACCTTAAACCATTAGCTGACGAGTAGTTGGCTCTATCGGCGAAGGCAGTTGTGTCTCTCCAGTGAGATATCTATCAACTGCCGCTGCAGTACTTCTGCCCTCTGCGATGGCCCACACAATCAGCGATTGGCCGCGGCCAGCATCGCCTGCAACGAAAATGCCTTCTTCGCTACTTTCAAAGTTAGCATTTCGCTTGATGTTTCCCCGTTCATCGAGCTCTACTTCGAGTTGGGAAATTATTGGAGATTGCTCAGGACCAGTAAATCCCATTGCCAAGAAAACAAAATCTGCTGGAATCTCTTTTTGTGTTCCAGGAATAGGTTCGAATTTTCCATTCTCAAATTTTGTTTCCACGATGCGCAACGCACGCAAATTTCCATTTTCATCGCCGATAAATTCCTCAGTACTTACAGAAAACATGCGATTGTCTTTTTCTTCATGCGCACTAGAAACTCGATAGATCATTGGATACGTTGGCCAAGGTTGGGAAGCTGGTCGCTCCTCTGTCGGGCGCGGCATAATTTCTAACTGCGTGATGCTTGCAGCTCCTTGACGTGTTGAAGTTCCTAAGCAATCAGCGCCGGTATCTCCACCACCCAAAATAACGACGTGCTTTCCAGTGACATTAATTGGTGGAGTTTCTACTTCACCCAGTGCTTGTTTATTTCCCCATGGCAAGAACTCCATGGCTTGATAGATGCCTTTTAGTTCACGACCAGGAATTGGCAAGTCGCGCCACTTAGTTGCACCTACTGCCAAAACAATTGCGTCGTATTTCTTGCGCAAATCGGCACCAGTAATTTCTTGGCCAACATCTACTCCTGCACGAAAACGTGTTCCTTCTTTCTCCATCTGGGAAAGTCTGCGATCCAAAATATGTTTTTCCATCTTGAACTCAGGAATTCCATAGCGCAATAAACCGCCAATTTTTTCAGCCCGTTCATAAACTGCCACTGTGTGCCCTGCACGCGTTAACTGCTGCGCGGCAGCCAAACCTGCTGGCCCTGAACCAATAATTGCGACCGTCTTTCCAGAAATACGATCTGGAGCAAGCGGTTTAACATTTCCAGAGTCAAAGGCTTCTTCAATCGTGCGAAGCTCCACTTGTTTAATAGTTACTGCATCGCGGTTAATTCCTACAACACAAGCAGTCTCACAAGGTGCTGGGCATAAACGTCCAGTGAACTCTGGAAAATTATTTGTTGCATGTAGTCGATTGATTGCTTCTGTTTTATCGCCGCGCCAAATTAAGTCATTCCACTCAGGAATTAGATTTCCGAGCGGGCATCCAGAGTGACAAAAAGGAATACCGCAATCCATGCAGCGCCCAGCTTGTTTCTGCAGGTGCTCAAAACTTTGTGGCTCATAC
The DNA here is from genome assembly GCA_903852815.1 of uncultured Actinomycetes bacterium. Taxonomy (GTDB): domain Bacteria; phylum Actinomycetota; class Actinomycetes; order Nanopelagicales; family Nanopelagicaceae; genus Planktophila. Next base: position 38,694 of record CAINRW010000019.1, on the reverse strand, counting down.
ACTTCACGCCAATCTTGAATGCGAACGTCAACAGCTCTGCGCGTTGGAGTTTCACGTGGCGTAGTTAAGAATCCCTTTGGATCAGCCATTTGCTGCAACCTCCATTACTAGAGCATCAACCGGTAAACCTTCCCGAGTTGCTCGGGCCATTGCTTCAAGAACGCGCGCATAATCACGTGGCATAACAAGTGAGATTCGCTTGACTGCGCTTTCCCAATCAGCCAATAAAGCTTCGGCAACTTGTGATTGCGTCTCTGTCGCAAAATCGGAGATTAAAGCGCGCAAGCTTTCAGATTGATCGGCAGGTGAAGCAAGAATATCCACCATGTCAGTGTTTACATTTGCTGGATCTAAATCTAAAACGAATGCACGACCACCAGACATTCCAGCAGCAAAGTTTCGACCTGTGCGACCAAGCACTACAACGGTTCCGCCAGTCATGTATTCACAACCGTGATCGCCAATGCCTTCGACTATTGCACTAGCTCCAGAGTTTCGAACACAGAAACGTTCTCCGACAACACCACGAATCATTATCTGACCCGACGTTGCACCATAACCAATTACATTTCCTGCGATTACATTTTCTGCTGAAGCGAAGGTAGATTTTTCATCCGGGCGAAGAATTACTCGTCCCCCAGAAATTCCCTTGCCAACATAATCATTGGAATCGCCAAATAATCGAATCGTTAAGCCACTTGGAATAAATGCACCAAGTGATTGTCCTGCAGATCCGCGCAAAGTGATGTCAATAGTGTCATTTGGAAGTCCTGCTCCCCCAAAGTTGCGAGTAATTTCTGCGCCAAGCATTGTGCCAACAGTTCGATTGACATTTCGAACTGCCTGTTCGATGCGCACAGGCTCTTTGCTAGTTAAAGCTTTCTCGGCCAATGCAATCAGCGTGTTATCGAGAGCGGCAACTAAACCATGATCTTGCTTTTGGGTGTTATGCAGCGCACTGGTTACATCTGGTCGAACTAATAGCGGCGCAAGATCTAAACCACTTGCTTTCCAGTGATCCACTGCCCGCTTAGTATCTAAAAATTCAACATGGCCTACGGCTTCAAGTAAAGTTTTGAATCCAAGGCTTGCAAGAATTTCGCGAACCTCTTCGGCGATGTATTCAAAGAAAGTTTCAACAAACTCTGGCTTGCCGCTAAAACGTTTGCGAAGCTCAGGGTTTTGCGTTGCAACACCAACTGGACACGTATCCAAATGACACACACGCATCATCACGCAACCTGAAACAACAAGTGGCGCAGTTGCAAAGCCGAACTCTTCAGCTCCAAGCAACGCTGCGATGACAACGTCACGGCCGGTTTTAAGCTGTCCATCAGTTTGAACCACGATGCGATCACGCAGATTATTGAGCAACAAGGTCTGCTGGGTTTCAGCTAAACCAAGCTCCCATGGGGCGCCTGCATGCTTGAGTGAAGTCAATGGCGATGCGCCAGTTCCGCCATCATGACCGGAAATTAAAACTACATCGGCATGCGCCTTACTGACACCTGCAGCGACAGTTCCAACACCTACTTCAGCAACTAACTTCACATGAACGCGTGCATTTTTATTAGCGTTTTTGAGATCATGAATTAACTGCGCTAAATCTTCAATTGAATAAATATCATGGTGTGGAGGTGGTGAAATTAAACCAACTCCAGGCGTTGAATAACGCACTTTTGCAATCCACGGATACACCTTATTTCCCGGCAGCTGACCACCTTCGCCAGGTTTTGCGCCCTGCGCAATTTTGATTTGAATATCATCTGAATTAACTAGGTAGTCGCTAGTTACTCCAAATCGCCCAGAGGCAACCTGCTTAATAGATGAACGCTTTGAATCTCCATTTTCCATCGCAATAAATCGCGCTGGATCTTCTCCACCTTCACCGGTGTTGGACTTTGCTCCTAAGCGGTTCATTGCAATCGCCAGCGTCTCGTGAACTTCTTGCGAAACTGAGCCGTATGACATCGCACCAGTTGAAAAACGTTTCATAATCTCTGAAGCTGGTTCAACTTCATCGATTGATATTGCAGGACGAACACTCTGGTTGAAAGCAAAGAGGCCACGCAAAGTCATCAATCGAGAACTCTGATCATTTACCCGATTTGTGTAGCGCTTGAAAACGTCATAACGCTTATTGCGTGTTGAATGTTGCAAAGTGAAAACAGTCTCTGGATCAAATAAATGAGGTTCTCCCTCACGTCGCCACTGATATTCACCGCCGATAGGTAAGCGCTTTGTGCCAGGAACTTCTCCCCCTGGTGGATACGCAATGTGATGGCGCGCAATAGTTTCTTGTGCAATTACATCTAGATTAACTCCACCTAAACGCGAAGTTGTGCCAACGAAATATTCATCAACCAACTCTTGACTTAAACCAATGGCTTCAAATACTTGCGCACCCGTATATGAGGCAATGGTGCTAATTCCCATCTTTGACATAACTTTAAGAACACCTTTACCAAGGCTCTTAATAAGATTGCGAACCGCTTTTTCAGGAGTAATTCCTGTAATCACGCCTTGTAAAACTAAATCTTCAGCAGTTTCCATTGCAAGATATGGATTTACTGCAGCTGCGCCGTAACCAATTAAGAGTGCGACGTGATGTACTTCGCGAACATCGCCAGCTTCAACGACCAAGCCCACCTTAGTTCGAGATTTTTCACGAATTAAATGGTGATGCACTGCGGAAGTGAGTAATAAGGAAGGAATCGGAGCTTCTTCAGCATCTGCGTCGCGATCGGATAAAACAATAATTCGTGCGCCGTCAGTAATTGCCTGGCTTACTTCTGCTTTGATCTCTTCAAGACGCTCACGCAGTGAATCTCCGCCATCTGCGACGTAGAAAAGTCCACGAATCACATGTGCGCTCAAACCAGGGTGGTCACCATCGGCATTGATATGAATTATTTTCGCTAACTCATCATTGTCAATTACCGGAAATGCTAGAGAAATCTGGCGGCAGCTGCTTGGTCCAGGATTCAAAAGATTGTTCTCTGGCCCCATTGAAGTTCCAAGACTTGTCACTAACTCTTCACGAATTGCATCAAGTGGCGGATTAGTAACTTGGGCAAATAACTGTGAAAAGTAATCAAAAACCAATCGGGGCTTTTCCGAGATCGCTGCAATTGGCGTATCTGTACCCATCGAACCTAGCGGCTCCATGCCATTTTTTGCCATAGGCGTGATGAGAATGCGAACTTCTTCTTCGGTGTAACCAAAAGCTCGCTGACGACGAATAACTGAAGAGTGCGGATAAACAATATGTTCACGTGCAGGTAATTCATTTAATTTCACAATGCCCGCATGCAACCAATCACCATACGGCGCAGCATCTGCGAGGTTATCTTTGATTTCGCCATCTTCAATAATTCGACCGGCTTCGATATCGACCAAAAACATCTTGCCTGGTTGCAGGCGTCCCTTGCGTGCAATTTTTTCAGCGGGAATATCAAGTACCCCGACTTCAGATGCCAACACAACTAATCCATCAGTGGTTACCCAAAAGCGGGAAGGTCGCAGACCATTGCGATCGAGCACTGCGCCCACTTGATTTCCATCGGTAAAAGTTACACAGGCAGGTCCATCCCATGGCTCCATAAGGGATGCGTGAAAAGCATAGAAATTGCGGCGATTTTCAGGCATCGTTTCATGATTTTCCCACGCTTCAGGAATCATCATCAAAACTGCATGTGGAAGTGAGCGCCCACCTAAGTAGAGAAGTTCTAAGACTTCATCAAAAGATGCTGAGTCACTGCCTGACATTTCAACGATTGGAAATAATCTCTTTAGATCACCCGGAATTAAATCGCTAGCCAGCAAAGATTCACGGGCACGCATCCAATTACGATTTCCCTTCACCGTATTAATCTCGCCATTGTGTGCAATAAAGCGGTAAGGGTGAGCAAGTGGCCACGATGGAAAAGTATTTGTAGAGAATCTGGAGTGAACTAAAGCAAGCGGTGAAACAACTCTCTCATCCGATAAATCTGGGAAAAACTCTTCTAACTGACCTGTCGTGAGCATGCCTTTATAGACAATTGTCTGAGAGGACAAGGAAGGGAAATAAACTTTCAAGGCGTGCTCTGCGCGCTTGCGTAAACAGAAAGCCAATCGATCTAACATCAAACCAGATTCATTATTTAATCCAGCGATGAAAAGTTGCTGAAAATTTGGCATGACCGACAACGCGGTCTTTCCAAGGGAAGAAGAGTTAATTGGAAGTTCGCGCCAACCTAATACTTTCAAACCTTCTTCAACTGCAATTTTTTCAATTGCAGATTTAATGTCTACGCCAACTTCAATAAATGCGATGCCTGTTGCATATGAACCAGCTGCTGGAAGATCAAAACTCGTTACTGCTTGATAGAACGCATCTGGAACACGAATGAGAATTCCGGCACCATCACCACTATCGGGTTCTGCCCCTGAGGCTCCGCGGTGTTCAAGATTTCGTAGCGCCGTTAATGCTTTGTCAACAATTTCATGAGTGGCAACTTTGTTGAGTGTTGCGACCATGGCAACACCACATGCGTCATGCTCATTTGCTGGGTCATATAGACCTTGAGCAATTGGATAATTGGAAGACAGTGCCACGGCGTCAGAGCTCCTGTTGTCATAAAGAAAGTTGCGGGACAACCTTGGCCCTTAGTAATGCTGGCAAAGAGTAGCAACAAACCCCAGCAATGTAGAAGAAATTAAATCCCTGAAACATTTGCTAATTGACCGATTCCAGCGGTGATGAGCATGCCTAAACATCCACCAAGGATTACCCGAATAGTCGGAATAAGAACTTTTGACCCGGCTGTACGGGCACTAACGATTCCAGTTACGACTAAACCGATCACCGTAAAGGCGACAATGCTCCACGCCTTTGCGCCTAGATTGGGTGCGAAAGCTCCAAGAAATGGGATGAATCCCCCGGCTGTGAAACTAATCGCTGAAGCAACGGCGGCCTGTACTGGCTTAGCTTTTGTATGCGGGTGTTGTCCAAGTTCATCACGAAGGTGCGCAGCCAATGGATCAACTTTGTGCATCTCTGTCGCTACCGTCATTGCAAGTTCGGGCGAGAGACCGCGCTTGACGTAAATCTCAGCCAGTTCCTGAAGTTCACCTTCGGGATCTACCGCTAAATGTTCAATCTCTAAAAGGCGATCGGATTCTTCAACATCATTTTGTGAGCGAACCGAGACGTACTCACCTACTGCCATCGACATGGCTCCGGCAGAAATTCCAGCTAGCCCTGCAGTGATAAGAAAATCATTCTTGCCCGCAGCTGCGACTCCAATCATGAGAGAGGCTGTTGAGACGAGGCCGTCATTTGCACCTAAGACAGCTGCGCGAAGCCAACCAGCGCGGTGGGTTCGATGCTGCAAATTTCTCTGATAAACCTCTTCTAAAGCCATGTCCGTCAGCCTACCTGATGGTTAATCCACTTTCTTTGATTGCGAGAGCAGTGTCACCCCGGCAACGGTGGCAACCACGATGCTGACCCACACATTTAATCGAAGACCCAAAATAATGTGAGCAGAGTCGATACGAATTAGTTCAAAGGCTAGACGTCCAACACAATAACCAAGTATGTACAGCGAGAAAACTTGGCCCGTTTTTAATCTCTTTCCGGTAATAATCAAAGCAGTTGCTAAAGCCGCGCACCACAACGATTCGTAAAGAAAAGTAGGATGAAAAGTTTCGAAGGCGCTATATCCAACCGGGCGATATTGAAGTGGGATTTGCAGCGCCCATGGTGCATTAAGTGGGCGGCCAAAGAGTTCGATGTTAAACCAATTACCAAATCGACCGATTGCTTGCGCAAAGAGAACTCCAGGTGCAAGGGCATCTAGAAAAAATGCAAAACGTGGAAGTTCAATTCTTCTACTTAATTGCTTGTATCTAACCCACGCAGCAACTGCACCTAAAGAGATTGCTCCCCAGATCCCTAAGCCGCCCTGCCAAATTTTAAGCGCGTCAATTGGGTGACCTGTTGATCCGAAATAGGCATCCGGGGATGTGATCACGTGATACATGCGACCACCAATAATTCCAAAAGGAACCGCAGTTATTGCAACTTCGGAAACAACAGATTTTCCATTGGGTGCAACTGCACGAAATCGTTTATCGCCTAACCAAATAGCAACAGCAATACCTGAAATTATGCATACGGCATAGAGGTGAAAAGTGAAGGGGCCAAACTCCAACACCGAAATACTCGGTGAAGGAATTGAGCGGTGCAACTTTTTAGCCAGCCTCTACAGCTGCACTGAATTCATCCAGTACGAAAGCTGAGTTCTTTCGCTGCCAAAGTTTTCCATTAATAAATACTGTAGGCGTTCCTTTGACGTTGTACTTTGTCATCGAGTCATAGGCAGCTTTAACCTGATCGAGTTTAGAAACCTTAGTCACGCAATCAATAAAGCTTTGTGAAGTTAAGCCAACATTGCTTCCGATTTTAATTAAATTCTTTGTTGTGAAAAACCCTGAGTTTTCTAGCGCAGGCTGAACTAAATAAACAGCCTTGTGGAAATCTAAATAGTGACCTTCGTCCGCAGCGCAGTACTCGGCATTAGCTGCAGAAACTGACTCATCACCAATGAAGGAGACTACGTGAAAAGTTACATTTGCTTTCTTGTTTCGAACTAAATCATCGATATATGCGCCATTAGCTTTTTCAAAATCATTACAGATTGGACATTGTGGGTCTTCCCACAAGTCAAGGTTTTTTGAGGCTCCCGTATCAAGCAAAATCCCTGAACCATTTGCAGTATCGACTTTTGCAGTTATTGCAGGACCTGGCTTGAAACCTTTGAGCGCAGCAAATGACTCTTCGGCTTTAGCTTTCTGACTAATAACACTGAAAATTGCGCCAGTTGCGACAACTAAAGTCACCATGCCAATGACTAACCAACGTGTGAATTTATCTCCACTCTTAGGTGTTGCTGCTTTCTTCTGCTTTGCCATTATTGCTCCTCGTTGATCTTGGCTGGTTTTTCGATGCTTAAACGTCCGTAAGGGAAAAAGTATAGATATAAGGAAAGCAGTGCCAATCCCAAATCTCTCAAAATCTCCAAGAAATAAGTTCTATGCACTTCGGCTGCTTTGGCTGGATCAATGGCTCCCCCGCCACCAAAGCATCCACAGTCAATTAAGAGCCCGCGAGCCCAGACTGAAATGATGGCGGCAACAAAAACCACCATGATGGCTCCTGAAACTATCGCGGCAAAACGTGCAGAAAGTCCAATAATGAGCAGGATTGCAACGGCAATTTCTAGCCACGGCAGGGCGTAACCAATGACGTGGGCAATATTGTTGGGAAGAATTTTATATGCGGCCACTGCGGATGCGGCTTCTGAAGGTTTAAAAGCTTTGAGTCCACCGGCAACTAATAAAACTCCACCCACAACTAAACGAGCAATCAAAGTGATGATTGATTGATATTGTGCATTAAATTTTTTCATCGTCCTTCACGCACTCCTAGCGCCAATTCTTTAGCTAACTCTGAGATTGCAGCTATTCCCTCATCCTCACTTGCGGCGTTAAGAAGTAATTTAATGAAAGCTGAACCAACAATCACGCCATCTGCATAGGCGGCAACTTGCTTAGCTTGCTCTCTTGTAGAAACACCAAGACCTACTGAAACCGGCAACGAAGTAGTTGTACGCACTCGCTGCACAAGTTCACTGGCATCTACCGACACATTAGTTCGTGCGCCTGTAACACCCATGACGGAGGCTGCATAAACGAATCCGCCAGTTTTAGATGTGACTTCACCTAAACGTAAATCAGAAGTGCTGGGAGCAACTACATAAATTGGATTAATTTCATGCTTACTTGTCGCAGATAACCAGCGTCCCGATTCTTCAATAGTTAAGTCAGGAGTGATTACGCCGGACCCACCGTTCTCACGAATCGATTGAGCAAATTCATCTACGCCATATTTTTCAATTGGATTCCAGTACGTCATGACAACTGCAGCCACACCACTTGAACTTGCGGTTTTAAGGGCCGAAAAAACATCAGCAGCACTAGTTCCACCTTTAAGTGAAATCTCTGCCGCCTCTTGAATTGTCGGTCCATCCATTACTGGATCGCTATATGGAAAACCTATTTCAATTGCATCTACACCAGATTCAGCGAGAGCTTTAATTGCGCGTTCACACCCTGCCTTAGATGGAAAGCCCGCAGGGATATACGCGATAAGCGCTGCGCGATTTTCAGCTCGAGTCTTTTGAAAAAGCTGGTCGAGCGCCGTGCTTGTCATAATTTAATTCCAAAATACTCGGCAGCAGTTGATACATCTTTATCACCGCGCCCAGAGAGATTAATAAGCAATGTTGCATCTGGTCCAAGTTCTTGTCCCACAATTAAAGCTCCCGCAAGTGCGTGCGCGCTTTCAATCGCAGGAATTATTCCCTCAGTTTTACATAACAGGGCAAATGCATTCATCGCTGCATCATCATTGATGGCTCGATATTCGGCGCGTCCAATGTCATGGAGGTAGGCATGCTCTGGGCCAACTCCTGGATAATCCAAACCAGCTGAAATTGAATGTGATTCGATGGTCTGGCCATCTTTGTCCTGTAAAACATAGGAACGAGTTCCATGCAATACACCGGGAGAACCACCTGTGATTGTTGCTGCATGGCGACCAGTTTCTACGCCGTCACCACCTGCCTCTAATCCAATTAAACGGACCTGTGTGTCGGGAATGAATTCGTGAAAGATCCCAATTGCATTTGATCCGCCACCGACACACGCTAAAACTGCATCTGGAAGTTTTCCAATCAATTGCAGAACTTGTGCGCGCGCTTCTTCACCAATAATTTTGTGAAAATCTCGCACCATTGTTGGGAATGGGTGCGGACCTGCAACAGTTCCCAATAGATAATGTGTTGTAGAAACATTTGTGACCCAGTCGCGCATCGCTTCGTTAATTGCATCTTTGAGTGTCTTAGATCCCGTTGTCACTGGAATTACTTCTGCCCCAAGCAACTTCATTCGTGCAACATTGAGAGCTTGGCGTCTCGTATCTTCCTCACCCATATAAACAACACAATCAAGACCCATCAACGCAGCTGCCGTTGCTGAAGCAACACCATGTTGACCAGCACCAGTTTCAGCGATGATGCGTTGCTTACCCATTTTCTTAGTCAGCAATGCCTGACCTAAAACATTATTTATTTTGTGACTACCAGTGTGATTGAGATCCTCTCGCTTTAATAAAATCCGAGCCCCGCCCGCATGTTGCGCAAAACGCTTAGCCTCAGTAATGATGCTGGGGCGTCCTGTATATGTGCGATGGAGTTCGGCTAATTCAGCTTGGAAAACGGGATCTTTCTGTGCGGCAACGTGTGCGGCTTCAAGTTCATTGAGCGCACCGATCAAAGCTTCTGGAACAAATCGCCCGCCGTATTGGCCAAAATGGCCAAGGATTTCGCTGGTCTCAATACTCATTGCGCAACCTTATCCTCACCAAGAAGTTCTCGCACTGCAGCTTTTGGATCGCCCGCCCGAACTAATGCCTCTCCCACCAAAATTGCACGTGCACCATTTCGTTGGGCAAAATCCACATCTGCTCTAGTAGAGATTCCAGATTCTGCGACAGCGATTAGTTCATTTGGAATTCGTGGAATCAATTCGGCAAAACTTTGTGTGTCTACCTCTAAAGTTTTTAGATTTCTAGAATTTACTCCAACTATTTGTGGAGAAATTTCAAGTGCACGTTCAAGTTCATCATTTGTGTGAACTTCCACGAGTGCGCGCATTCCCAGACCATGTGCAAGTTGATGATAATCATTTAGCTGAGATTGGCTGAGCGCGGCAACAATGAGCAGAACTAGATCTGCACCGTGTGCTCGCGCCTCAAAAAATTGATACTCATCAACCATAAAATCTTTTCGCAAAATAGGAATTTGTACGCGTGAACGAACTGCATCCAAGTCAGCAAGCGAGCCGCCAAATCGTCGTGACTCCGTAAGCACACTAATGATGCTAGCTCCGGCTTCTTCATACTTTTCGGCCAGCCCAGCTGGATCTGAAATGCTAGCCAGCGCGCCTTTACTAGGAGATGAGCGTTTAACTTCTGCAATCAAAGATAATTGCGAACTCAAAAGACTTGGTAGTGGATCAATCGGTGCAGCAGCTTGATCTATAGCATCCTGAATATACGAAAGAGATTTTCGGCGAGCTGCCAAGTCCTCTCGAACGCCTTCGATAATTGCATCCAGAACGCTCATTCACCATCTCGATCCGTAGGGTCCAAGCCTTTATCTAAAGCGCTCCAACTATTTAATTCACGAGGTGCTCTTTCATAACGGGTGGAAAGTTTAAACTTTTTACTTATAAGAATTGTTAGAAGAAATACAACCGCAATGCTTACAACAATTTTCACAGTTTCGTTCATTAATCTTTTCTCAATCTATTTGCCGCATCCACTGCAACTAATACAGCTGCCGCTTTATTTCTGCACTCCTGATTTTCAGATTCAGCATCAGAGTCGGCAACAATTCCGGCCCCAGCTTGGACGTAGGCAGTCCCTTCAAAAAGAAGTGCCGTGCGAATGGCGATACATGTATCGATATTTCCCGTGAAGTCGAGGTAACCAACTATTCCCCCGTAAATTCCACGTCGAGTTGGTTCTAACTCCTCAATAATTTCCATAGCCCTTGGTTTTGGAGCTCCCGATAAAGTTCCAGCAGGGAACACTGAAAATAACGCATCAGTTGGTGTGGAGTTTTCTGACAATTTGCCAGTAACCGTTGAAACAATATGCATGACATGTGAATAACGCTCAATGTGCATGAAATCGATAACTTCAACCGTTCCTGGCGCGCAACATCTCCCTAAATCATTTCGCCCTAAATCAACAAGCATTAAATGCTCAGCTCGCTCTTTCGGATCTGCCAAGAGTTCCTCACCCAAGCGGTGGTCCTCTTCAGGGGATGCTGATCGCTTTCGGGTTCCGGCAATCGGATGAATCATCACTTCACCTTGATTTACTTTTACTAAAGCTTCAGGACTAGATCCAACAATATTTATTCCTTCATTAAAGCGAAATAAGTACATATAAGGACTTGGATTATTAAGTCGCAACATTCGGTAAACATCTAGGGCGTCGGCTTCGCATGGCATTGAAAAGCGTTGCGACAAAACTATTTGAAAAGCTTCACCTGCAAGAATCTCTTCCTTTGCTTGTGCAATTTTCGCTTTGAACGCTTCACCAGTCATATTGGCATCAAATTGCGGGGCTCCATGAGTATCAATTTGAGCTATATCACCAGGCAGTGCACGTTTTAAATCAGCTTCCATTCGGTCCAAGCGTTCATTGCAATTTTCAAAAGCTTCATCAATTCTCTCATTGCTTCCATCCCAGTTAATTGCATTAGCAATCAATGTGATAGTTCCGTTGCTGTGATCCATCACAGCTAAGTCGCTCGTCAACATAAAACTTAATTCAGGTATTGGAAGATCTTTTGTTGCAAGATTCGGTAATTTCTCAAGGCGGCGAACAACGTCGTAACCCATGAAACCAACTAATCCCCCAGTTAATGGTGGTAAGCCGGCTATTACTGGTGACTTTAAATGTTGGGCAGAAAGCCGAAGTGCTTCAAGTGGATCTATTCCTGTAGGTGCACCTGCCGGTGCATTTCCTTGCCAATACGCTTTACCGTCTTGTTCGCTAAGCGTTGCTTCACTATGAACTCCGATAAAGGAATACCGTGACCAAGCACCACCATGTTCGGCAGATTCAAGTAAGAAAGTATTGGGCGCAGATTGCGCTAATTTCTTGTAGACACCTAATGGTGTTTCAGCGTCGGCTAAAACTCTGCGTGAGACTGGAATAACATTTGAAGTTTTCGCATACTCTCTAAATTGTTCAAGATTCATTTATTACCGCCGATGTAAGTGGAGTATGAAAACAAGTGAGCTCGCCCGTATGACAGGCGACACCAATCTGTTTAACGCCAATTAACAGCGCGTCACCGTCGCAGTCCAATGCAACGCTTTGCACTTCTTGAAAATGTCCAGAAGTTGCACCTTTAACCCAGATTTCATTGCGAGAACGCGACCAGTACGTCGCTTTTCCAGTCGACAGTGTCATTGCCAGAGTATGGCTATTCATATATGCCAACATTAAAACTTGCTGCGTGGTTGTATCTTGAACAATCGCAGGAATAAGCGCCATAGGATCTTTTAGCTTCTGCAAAATCTGCGGATCCAAGGAATTCATATCGCTAATTCTGCCTTATTTGCCCGCACTTGCGCGGACACAATAATTGTGCGAATTTAAATAGCTCTTGACATCATTAATGCGGTGAATTCCAAAGTGAAAAACACTCGCTGCCAGTAATGCATCGGCACCCGCATCAAGGGCTGCAGAAAAATCACTTAACGCCCCTGCACCGCCGCTTGCAATCAGCGGCACTTTTGATACTGCTCGAACTGCTGTGATCATTCCAATGTCATATCCGGCACGTGTGCCATCGGCATCCATTGAGTTCAACAAAATCTCGCCAACTCCTAGCGCACACGCTTTCTCAACCCATGCAAGCGCATCAATATTGGCGCTCTCTCGGCCGCCATGAGTAGTAACTTCAAAACCAGACTCACTACGTGCCCGACGGGCATCTACAGATAAAACCAGCACTTGTGAGCCGAAGCGGTCAGCGATTTCTGCGATTAATTCTGGGCGAGCGATGGCAGCAGTGTTAATAGAGACTTTATCTGCGCCAGCGCGAAGTAAGCGGTCGACATCGCCAACACTTCTTATTCCTCCGCCTACGGTTAATGGAATAAAAACTTGTTCTGCAGTACGTCGAACAACATCCAAAGTTGTCTCTCGTCCAGCAACACTTGCCGAGATGTCTAGAAAGGTTAACTCATCTGCGCCTTCGCGGCCGTATAGCGCAGCCATTTCAACTGGATCGCCAGCATCTACAAGGTTCGTAAAATTAACACCTTTAACAACACGTCCATCAGTTACATCAAGACATGGAATTATTCGGACTGAAAGGCTCATCGTGAAGTAATTTCTAATGCTTCTTGTAAAGTGAAAGCACCTGCGTAGAGAGCCTTTCCTACAATTGCGCCTTCAACACCTATGGAGTTCAATTCAACTAGTGCACTGATATCGGCAAGTGAAGATATGCCACCGCTGGCGATAACTGGTTTATTAGTTACCGCACATACCGATTTAAGTAATTCAAGATTTGGACCTGCCAAGGTTCCATCTTTAGTTACATCAGTTACGACATATCGACTGCAGCCATCTTTTTCTAATCGTTCGATAGTTTCGAAGAGATCTCCACCCTCTTGTGTCCATCCGCGCGCAGCTAATACGTGTCCTCGAACATCAAGACCTACAGCAATGCGATCTCCGTACGTGCCTATAACTCGCGATGTCCATTCTGGATCTTCGAGTGCGGCCGTTCCCAAATTAACGCGTCGACAGCCAGTGGCAAGTGCGCGCTTTAATGATTCGTCATCACGAATTCCTCCGGAGAGTTCGACTTTAATGTCGAGTGCACCGACTACTTCTGCTAAGAGTTGGGCATTTGAGCCACGGCCAAAAGCGGCATCTAAATCAACAAGGTGCAGCCACTCGGCGCCAGCGCCTTGAAACTCCAACGCAACTTCTAACGGAGAGCCGTAAATACTTTCTTTATCTAATTCGCCTTGCACGAGTCGAACCGCGCGTGCATCTTTAACATCTACCGCAGGAAGAAGTTCTAAGTAACTCATAATGACTGTGTCCAATTCTTAATTAATGCAAGTCCTGCATCCCCAGATTTCTCAGGGTGAAACTGTGTTGCGCAGACATACCCATCTTCCACTGCGGCTAGAAATCGCTCTCCATGAATGCTCCAACTTTGTACTTTTCCAACTTTTTCTTTAGCTGCATATGAGTGCACGAAATAGAAGGACTCGTTTTCTACTCCCTTAAATAGAATTGAGTCAGCAGAAGTCTCGATGGTATTCCAACCCATGTGCGGCAAGATTGGTGCTTGTAGTTGAGAAACCTCTGCATCCCAAATTCCAACACCTTCATGAATTCCATGTTCGGTGCTTTTCGAAAAAAGGATTTGCATCCCAATACAAATTCCCAATATTGGTCGCTCACTCTTAATTCGCTCAGTGATAATGGTGCGAGCTTTCACTGAATCAAGTCCAACCATGCATGCAGCAAAAGCACCTACGCCAGGGATGACTAACCCTTCAGCTTCCATTGCTATGTCGTAATGTGAAGTAACTACAACATCTTTTCCCGAGGCGGCAAAGGCGCGCTGCGCAGAACGAAGGTTGCCAGAGCCGTAATCAAGAATCGCTATCAAAGAGATCCCTTAGTTGAAGGAATTCCCGTTACTCGCCCATCAATAGATACCGCATCGCGCAGCGCCCGAGCAACGGCTTTGAATTGCGCCTCAAACACGTGGTGTGCATTTCTGCCTTCAAGCACACGTATGTGCAAGGCAATTCGTGCTTCTGCAACGATTGATTCCCAAATATGTTTTCCAAGAGTTGTATCGAAAGTTCCAATAAGTTCAACAATTTCAGGTTGGCGATGTACCAAATATGGTCGACCTGAAAGATCTACTGCTGCCTGAACGAGAACTTCATCCAGTGGAACCATCGAATCTCCGAAGCGGCGAATTCCTGCTTTGTCACCCAAGGCTTCACGAAGAGCTTGTCCAAATGCCAGAGATGTGTCTTCGACTGTGTGATGCGAATCGACATCAACATCTCCACTAGTTTTAATTGTTAAATCAAAGCCTGAGTGCTTACCGAGTTGCGACATCATGTGATCAAAAAATGGAACTCCAGTTGCAACATCGATGATGCCTTGTCCATCTAAATTGAGTTCAACTAAGACGTGCGACTCTTTAGTTGCTCGTTCGACGCGGGCTGTTCTCATGTGGTTCTCCTTAGACAAGATCTTTCAAAGCAGCGATAAATTCTTTATTTTCGGCCTCATTGCCGACGGTGACTCGCAAATATCCCGGTAGTCCAACATCTCGGATGAGGACGTCTTTCTCCAAGAGTTGTGACCAAAGTTTAGGGGCAGATTGCGGGAAACCACTAAATAATATGAAGTTTGCGCTACTTCGAACGCAGGTCAGACCCAACTTTTCTAATTGACTGACCAAATCTTCACGTGCACTGACGAGTGTTGAAACATAACCAAGGAGTTCTTCCTTGAAATCTAAAGCAACATTGGCTGCGGCTTGTGTGAGAGCGCTGAGGTGGTACGGCAATCTCACCAGCATTAATGCATCTTTAACAACGGAGTTACAGATTAAATATCCGACACGTGCTCCCGCAAAGGCAAATGCCTTGCTCATTGTTCTAATCACAACGATATGAGGATATTTCTCAATTAAGGTCACGGCTGACGGCTCGGTAGAAAACTCAGCGTAAGCCTCGTCTATTACTAATAATCCACTTATTGCCTTGGTTGCTTGTGCCAATTGCTCAATCTCGGCTAAAGAAACCGCGCCACCCGTAGGGTTATTAGGTGTTGTTACGAAAGTTAAAGTTGGTGAGTGCTCCTGAATTTGCGAAATAGCTTGGTTGAGATCAATTGAGAAATCAGAATTTCGTGCTCCATCAACCCAAATCGTTCCACTTACTTTTGCAATTAATGGGTGCATTGAATAAGACGGAGTAAATCCAAGGGCAACCGTTTTTCCAAATGCAAAAAAGATTGACTGAATAATCTCATTACTTCCATTTGCTGCCCAAACATTTTCTGAGTCAAAAGTTGTCCCACTTAAACCATTGATAAAATCTGCAAGTTTTTCTCGCAACAAAATCGCATCACGATCTGGATAGCGATTCAAATTCGTCGCAACTTTTCTTGTTTCATCTGCAATCGCTTCGATGAGTGCAGGTGAAGGTGGGTAAGGATTTTCGTTGGTATTCAGCGTTGCCTTAGCTGGAATTTGTGGCGCACCGTAAGGCGACAGAGGTTGCAAATCCGCTCGAAGTGGTAACCATGAGGGCCAACTCATTTATGGATTCTCCAAACGCACAGTCATGGCTTGACCATGTGCCGGTAAATCTTCTGAGTTTGCCAAAGTAACTACCGTTGGAATTAATTTCGTGAAAGCTTGCTCGTTGTATTCGATGAAATGTAAGCCCCGTAAAAATGTTTGAACCGACAAACCGCTCGAGTGACATGCACACCCTCCGGTTGGTAGAACGTGATTAGAACCAGCAACATAGTCGCCGAGTGAGACGGGTGAAAATCTGCCAATAAAAACTGCGCCAGCATTTCTAATTTTGGCAGCATCTGATTGTGAATTTTTCGTTTGGATTTCTAAATGCTCGGCGGCGTAAGCGTTTACAACATCCAGGCCTTGCTCCATATCATCTACTAACGCGATTGCTGATTGAACTCCGGAGAGTGCAGCCCTTACGCGAACAGCATGTTTAGTATTTTCCAGTCTCACTTGAAGTTCGCGTTCAACATTGGTGGCTAACTCCAGCGAGTCGGTTACTAAAATCGCCGCGGCAATAACATCATGTTCGGCTTGACTGATCAGATCTGCCGCTACATCTGCAGCGATAGCAGTTGAATCTGCGAGGATAGCAATCTCTGTAGGTCCTGCCTCTGAGTCAATTCCGATGCTTCCGCGAAGTGCACGTTTAGCAGCAGCGACGTAGATATTTCCAGGTCCCGTTACTAAATCTGCTTTTTCACAGAGACCATCAACGCCATAAGCAAACATTGCAATTGCCTGCGCACCTCCCACGGCAAAAACTTCCGTGACTCCCAATAATGCACATGCTGCCAAAATTGTTGGATGCGGCAATCCGTTGAACTCTTTTTGTGGCGGTGATGCAACTGCGATGGATTGAACTTGTGCAATCTGTGCGGGAACTACGTTCATTACAACACTGCTTGGATAAACGGCACGTCCACCCGGAACGTAGAGACCAACGCGATCTACTGGAATCCAGCGTTCGGTGACACTTCCGCCATCAACGACATGCGTTGTCTTATCGCTGCGGCTTTGATCGCCATGAACTTTCCGTACACGTTCAATCGCTAGTTCAAGTGCGATTTTTATCTCGGGGTCAAGATTGGCCAAAGCATCATCGAGCGCGCTTTGCGCAACTCGTATAGAAGTTGGGGTTACGCCATCGTATTCCTCGGCCAACTTTATTAATTCGGCTTCATTGCCGATTCGAACTCTCTGCAAAATAGGTTCAACTAATTTCATGGCTTCATTTACATCTAATTGCGCGCGTGGAAGTTTGGCGATGTATTGGCTCTTGGTGAGCTTTAGCCCGCGTAAATCTACTGTGCGAATCACATCCAAATTGTATCGGCTAGCCGACAGAGGATGTGTCTGAATTTATGCCAGACAGTTAGGACCAAGAATGGATTTGAGATCTGCGCTCAATGAAGGTGACGCAGTTACTAAAGCTTCAACTTTCATAACCGTATTGGTGCCGTTATCAAGCAAAGATAAATGGACCTCTCTTTTACCTGGATGTGAACGCAAGATCTCCTTGATTCGTTCAACGACAGGAGGCGTGCATTGCGACATTGGCAAAGAAATTACAAGTGGTCCAGTTGGACCGGCTGAAATATCTGGCATAGACATTTCGAGTGCGGTAAAACGAAGATTCTCTTCACGGCGATCCACTCGGCCACGCACAGTTACGATGCGGTCTTCAGTGAGCGACATCGAGTATTGATTGTAAGTATTAGAAAAGAAAAGAACTTCAAGAGAACCTTCTAAATCTTCAACCGTGACTACCGCCCATGACGCACCCTGTCTGGATACTTTGCGCGTAACGCTTGTAATTAATCCGCCGATTGTCACGATTGATTCGTGCTGTGCACCTTCATCAACTAATTCACTGATAGACATATCTGTACTGGCACGCAACACATGCTCTACGCCAAGTAATGGATGATCTGAGACATATAAGCCGAGCATTTCTCGCTCATAGCTAAGCAGCATTGCTTTATCCCATTCACCGGTTGGAATTTCAATATCTAAACCGGAAACCTGAGTAACAGCCTCTCCCCCAAATAAATCAAACTGGCCGATTGCCTCCGCGCGTTTACTTTCAATTACTGAATCAATTGCTTCAAGATAAATCGCCATTAAACCTTTTCGTGTTGCTCCAAGTGAACCGAAAGCTCCAGCTTTAATGAGGGATTCAATAGTTTTCTTATTGCACACTTGTGCATCTACTTTTGCCAGAAAATCTCCGAATGAAGTAAAGCGCCCTTTGCTTTCGCGCGAGGCTTTAATGGAAGCAACTACACCTTCACCAACATTTCGAATTGCAGCAAGCCCAAAACGAATATCTCGCTGACGCGGTGTGTATTCGCCATTAGATTCATTCACGTCAGGTGGAAGAACATTTATTCCCATTCGGCGACATTCGCTCAGATACAGTGCAGATTTATCTTTGTCATCACGCACACTTGTTAGAAGTGCTGCCATGTACTCAGTTGGGTAGTTAGCTTTTAAGTAAGCAGTCCAGTAAGAAACAACACCGTAACCTGCAGAGTGCGCACGGTTGAAAGCGTAATCAGAGAATGGAATCAACACATCCCATAAGCGTTTGATTGCAGCAGTAGAAAATCCATTCTCCTTCATGCCAGCTTCAAAGGGGACATACTCTTTATCCAAAATATCTTTGTTCTTTTTACCCATGGCTTTTCGCAGTAAATCTGCGCGGCCGAGTGAAAAGCCCGCAACTTTTTGAGCAATGGCCATTACTTGTTCTTGATAAACAATCAGACCGTAGGTATCTCCCAAAATATCGGCTAGTGCATCAGAGAGTTCAGCGTGAATTGGCTCAACTGGCTTTCGATTGTTCTTGCGATCGGCATAGTTATTATGTGCGTTTTCGCCCATTGGCCCTGGTCGATATAGGGCAATAACTGCAGAAATATCTTCGAATGAATCTGGCGACATGGATTTAAGCAGGGCGCGCATTGGCCCACCATCTAGTTGGAATACTCCTAACGTGTCTCCCCGTGAAAGTAATTCATAAGTTTTTTTATCATCCAAAGTTAAATCTTCAAGAACTACATCGATTCCCTGATTTTCCTTGATGTTGAGCAATGCATCATCTAATACCGAGAGATTTCGAAGACCCAAGAAATCCATTTTCAAAAGACCAATTGCCTCACAAGCGCCCATATCGAACTGCGTGATTATTGCCCCATCGGCTTCACGGCGATGAATGGGAATAACATCTAAGAGAGGTTCGCGAGAGAGAATTACTCCTGCAGCGTGAACTCCCCATTGGCGCTTGAGACCTTCAAGTCCGCGGGCAGTGTCAACGACGCGTTTTGAATCAGGATCTGATTCATACAATGCACGAAATTCACCCGCTTCCCCATAGCGCTCATCTTTAGAATCAAAGACTCCGGCAAGAGAAATATCTTTACCCATCACCGTTGGTGGCAAAGCCTTAGTTAGTTTTTCGCCAATCACATATGGATAACCAAGTACTCGCGTTGAATCTTTGATTGCTTGTTTAGATTTAATGGTGCCGTAAGTAATAATCTGAGCAACTCGATCTTCACCATATTTATTCGTTGCATATTTGATCATTTCGCTGCGACGACGTTCATCAAAATCTAGATCGATATCTGGCATAGAAATACGTTCAGGGTTTAGGAATCGTTCAAAAAGCAATCCATGTTCGAGTGGATCCAATCCGGTGATTCCAAGTGAATAAGCAACTAACGAACCTGCAGCAGAACCTCGACCAGGACCAACCCGAATTCCAACTTGTTTTGCATGTGCAACTAAATCTGCAACAACTAAGAAATATCCAGGGAAACCCATTTTTTCCATAACACCAAGTTCGTAATCAAGGCGAGCTTCGTGGGCAGGAGTGAGTTTTTCGCCAAGGCGTTGGCGCATTCCACGCACCGCTTCTTTCTTAAGCCAGGAATCTTCACTTTCACCTTCAGGCACAGTGAATTGCGGAAGCAGGTTTTCGCCTTCGCGCATAGTGACATTACAACGTTCGGCGATTAAGAGAGTGTTGTCGCAACTTTCTGGAATATCTTTAAACAACTCACGCATTTGACTGGCGGTCTTTACATAGAAACTGTCATTATCAAATTTGAAACGTTTTGGATCAGCCAACGTAGAACCCGATTGCACGCATAACAAAGCTTCGTGGGCACCAGAATCTGCTTGAAGTGTGTAGTGCAAATCATTCGTTGCAAGTAGTGGCAAGTTGAGATCTTTGCCTAGTTTTAGCAGGTCAGTTCTTACGCGACTTTCAATCTCAATTCCATGATCCATTACTTCTAGGAAGAAATTATTTTCTCCGAAAATATCGCGGTAATCACTTGCCGCCTTAAGCGCCTCTTTATAAGCACCCATTCGAAGTCGAGTTTGAATTTCACCACCGGGACAGCCAGTTGTTGCAATCAATCCCATTGAGTGCGCAGCAAGAAGTTCACGATCCATTCGAGGTTTGTAGTAATAACCCTCAAGCGAAGCCAATGATGACAAACGAAATAGATTGCCTAAGCCAATATTATTTTCAGCCAAAATTGTCATGTGCGTATATGCCCCGCCACCAGAGACGTCATCTTCGCCGCCACTTGCCCACTGCACACGCTTTTTCTCAAAGCGAGATTCGGGTGCAACGTACGCTTCAATTCCAATGATTGGTTTCACGCCAGCTTTTTTAGCCTGCTTATAAAATTCATAAGCACCAAAAACATTTCCATGATCTGTCATGGCGATTGCGGGCATATCTTGTCGTGCAACTTCATTCATTAAATCGGGTACACGGGCAGCACCATCGAGCATTGAATACTCAGTGTGAACGTGGAGGTGAACGAAATTTTGCGAAGACATAGTGGACGTAGATTATTGCTTAAGGAAGTACGGCATCAGAAAGCAACGCCAACGAGCGTGTGAGATCGGCTGGATAAGGCGCACTAAAGTTCATTTTCGCCCCAGTTATCGGGTGGTCAAAGGTCAACTCTTTAGCGTGCAGCCAAGGCCGACGCATTTCCAGGGATTTAGCCAATACCGGGTCTGCGCCATAGGTAGTGTCGCCAACCAATGGATGGTTCAAAGCTGAAAAATGAACGCGAATCTGATGTGTGCGTCCGGTTTCCAGTTCGACTTGAACTAAAGAGACTCCACGATAAAACTCAATGACTTCATAATGAGTAATTGAATCTTTTCCCGTTGCCATGACTGCAAAACGGTGATCTTCTTTTGGATGTCGATCGATTGGCGCATCAATTGTGCCAGTGGTGGGATCCATGTGACCTTGAATTAATGCATGATAAATCTTTTCAACTGTGCGATTTCTAAATGCATCTTTCAGAACGGTAAATGCCCGATCACTCTTAGCAACAATCATTAATCCACTTGTACCAACATCTAAGCGATGCACAATTCCTTGTCGTTCCTGTGAACCACTCGTTGAAATTGAATAGCCAGCTGCTAACAGTGCACCTACTACCGTAGGACCCATCCAGCCTGGACTTGGATGAGCGGCACATCCGACAGGCTTATCTATGACAACAATTGCATCATCATCATAAACAATATGTAATCCCTCTAACGGTGTGAGCGGGATTGGCTGCGCGTGAACTACGGCCGGCATTAAAACTTCAATGAGTTGGTTGGCAGAAACGCGTTCAGATTTGCTCATTGATTTACCGGAAGTTGTAATGTCACCATCTTCAAGCAGTTTCACTACTGCAGTTCTAGAAAGACCCAATACTCGAGTCAGGGCGCTATCAATTCGCTCCCCAGCTACACCCTCTGGTACGGAAAGTGTTCTTAATTCTCGCTCGCTCATATTAACTCTTTTATTTTTCGCTAGTTTGTTGAATGGGTGAAATATTTCGAATTGAAAGAATCATGGAAATTAGCGCTGCAACAACAATAGCTGAATCCGCAATATTAAATATCGGCCAATGCGGAAGTTGCATCCAGTCAATCACATGACCTCTGAAAAAACCTGGTTCGCGAAATACGCGATCACTAAGATTTCCTAAAATTCCTCCCATAACCAAACCAAGAACTACGGCCCAGCCTTTTGATGTTATTTTGGGTAAAAAATAGAGAATCACACTCAGCACCAGAATTGAAAAAAACGTCAAAATAAAGGTCGCACCGGTTGCAAATGAAAAAGCTGCGCCAGGATTTCTAACAAAAGTAAGCTGAAATAAATCGCCAATTACGCGAACATTTGCTCGACTCGATAAGAAATTAACAGCCCAAATTTTAGTTGCAAGATCGATTAACCAAACAATCAAGGCAACACTTAAGAGTGTGCGCCATACGCGCACCTTTAGCGCCGTTCTTCTTTCTGCTTGCAGACCATGCACAAGGTGGCCCGTGGATATGCTTGCAATCGAGCCTTTCCAATTGCATTTCCACACTCTTCGCAGTTTCCGTAGCTCTTTGAATCAATTCGCTCTAATGCACGTTCAGTTTGCAAAACCATATCTCGGGCATTGATTACTAGTGACATTTCATGTTCACGCTCAAAAGTCTTAGTTCCAGCATCGGCCTGATCATCGCCTGCGCCTTCACCAGATTCCTGAATTAAAGTATCCATTTCGACTTCTATCTTCTCGAGCTCAAGACGCAAGCGCGCCAACTCTTTAGATATCTGGGATCGAATACTTTTTAACTCTGCCGCACTCCATGGCGATTCGCTCTCACTTGCAACAAGAGGCGTAGGTGCAGATTTAATTGGTTTCAGTGGTGCAATTTTCTTTCCACTCTTAACTGGTCTTGCAGGTGGTGGCATCACCAGTCGACGCTCTTCAATCACTGGTACCGCCACTGGCGCAGTAACTGTTGAAACTGAAACTGTTTGAGATTTCTCATCTACGGTCAACGTTGTTTTTGAAGGGGAAGGTTTTCCTGGAGCTTTCTTAACTGGAATGCTTTTAACTGGCGCCGCTTTTTTCGCGGCAACTTTCTTTACTGGTGCAGCTTTTTTCGCTGGCGCTTTCTTTGCTGGGGCTTTCTTTGCTGGCGCTTTCTTTGCTGGGGCTTTCTTTGCTACCGCTTTCTTTGCAGCAGCGGCCTTCTTCGCAGGAGCCTTTTTCGCAGGAGCCTTAGGCGCAGCCTTTTTAGCTGCGGTCTTCTTTATTGGCTTCGTTGGCATGACGCGAACCTTATTCCCCTAGCGCCTCCGTTACCAATTCGCCACGCTTGCGGCTACCACCCTCAATTTGCAGTTATGATTACCCACCTACTGCGCCTAAGCATTGACGGGGCTATCACCTCACGAGCTTGTCGGAAGAAATGGGCACGTCCCATCTAGAACCGGCTGCAGATAGTTATATAAGTGGCGTGTTTTCACGCAAGGCGGGTGGTACCGCGAGATCTGCACCAGCAGGTCACGTCCCTCCAGAGTTATGAACTCGTGGAGGGTTTTCTATGTCGTTTCGCGCAATTGCCGCAGCTGTTGATTTGCCTGCCGTTGAACATGGGATTTTAAAGTTCTGGCGCGATAACGCAATTTTTGAAAAAACCGTCCAGGCCCGTGAAGGCGCTGACTCTTGGATGTTTTATGAAGGACCACCACAGCAAATGGAATGCCGGGCACTCACCATATTGAGGCCCGTGTATTTAAAGATGTCTTTCCCCGCTTTCATACAATGAAAGGCAAATACGTCATTCGAAAAGCTGGGTGGGACTGTCACGGTCTGCCAGTTGAGATTGCCGTTGAGAAAGAGTTGGGCTTTGCAGGAAAAGGCGACATTGAAAAATACGGCATAGCTGCTTTTAATGACAAATGTCGCGATTCAGTTCAACGCCACGTCAGTGCATTTACAGACATGACAGATCGGATGGGTTTTTGGGTTGATTTTGATGAGGCTTATTGGACTATGTCGCCTGATTATGTTGAAAGCGTGTGGTGGTCGTTAAAAGAAATTTGGAAAAAAGGTTTATTGGTTCAAGATCATCGCGTTGCTCCTTACTGTCCTCGCTGCGGAACTGGTCTTTCCGATCACGAGTTAGCACAAGGCTATGAAAATGTTGTAGACCCGTCTGTCTACGTACGATTCCCAGTTACTTCAGGTGAGTTAGCTGCCATTAATGCCAGCTTATTAGTCTGGACCACAACACCATGGACGCTTGTTTCAAACACTGCCGTTGCTGTTCATCCAGAAGTTGATTATGTAGCAGTGGAAGTAAGCGTTGATGATGTTACTGAAGTTTTTGTAGTTGCAGAAGCGCTGCTTGAAAGCGTTAAAGGCGAGAAAAAAATAGTCAAGAAGATGCTCGGTAAAGACCTTGAACACGTTACATATAAGCGTCCATTTGATTTTGTCGAAATCCCTAATTCACATTATGTAGTTCTAGCAACGTATGTCACTACTGAAGATGGAACCGGGTTAGTGCACCAGGCTCCCGCTTTTGGTGCTGACGATTTACAAGTATGCCGTTCGTATGGACTTCCAGTTATAAACCCGATTGCCCCTGATGGACATTTTTTGCCTGAAGTTGAAATTGTCGGTGGCATGTTTTTCAAAGAAGCCGATAAGACGCTTGTGAAAGAGTTAAAAGTGCGCGGAGTTCTCTATAAGCATCAGCCATACGAACACACATACCCGCATTGCTGGAGATGTCACACACCGTTGATGTATTACGCGCAACCATCGTGGTACATCCGCACTACTTCTATCAAGCAAGCACTTCTACGTGAAAATGCCGCAACGGATTGGCATCCAGAAACTATTAAAGATGGCCGCTACGGCGATTGGCTCAATAACAATATTGACTGGGCACTTTCAAGAAATAGATTCTGGGGAACTCCACTTCCAATTTGGCATTGTGAAAATAAGCATGAAATCTGTGTGGATTCACTCGCCGAACTTGGCCAATTAGCTGGGCAGGAATTATCTACGTTAGATCCCCATCGCCCATTCGTTGATGACATCACTTTCAACTGCAGCGAGTGTGGTTCAGTGATGAATCGCGTACCTGAAGTTATTGACTGCTGGTACGACTCAGGCGCTATGCCATTTGCACAATGGGGATATCCGCACAAAGAAGGCTCTATAGAAAAATTCAAAGAGTCCTATCCCGCCGATTTCATTTGTGAAGCAATCGACCAAACACGTGGTTGGTTTTACACATTAATGACAATTGGAACTTTAGTTTTTGATAAGTCATCATATAAAACCGTGCTCTGCTTAGGTCATATTCTTGACAAAGATGGTCGCAAAATGAGCAAGCATCTTGGAAATGTTCTCGAGCCAATGGCGCTAATGGATCAACATGGCGCTGATGCAGTTCGTTGGTACATGTTGGCGGCAGGATCACCGTGGGCAGCACGTCGTGTTGGACACGAAGCAATTAATGAAGTTGTAAGAAAAACACTTCTTACTTATTGGAACACAGTCTCGTTCCACGCACTTTATGCCCACGCCTCAAACTTTCAATTGAGCGATAGTCCGAAAATTGAGTATCGCCCTCTCATGGATCGTTGGATTATTTCTGAACTCAATATTTTGATTGAAGAAGTAGATGCAGCCTTAACTGATTTCGACTCTCAAAGCGCCGGTCGATGCTTGGCACGTTTTATTGACGATTTATCCAACTGGTATGTACGACGTTCAAGACGGCGTTTTTGGGATGGAGAAGCAAGTGCACTCGCAACTTTGCATGAATGTCTAGTAACTCTTACTCAACTTCTCGCTCCAATGGTTCCATTTATAACTGAGCAAGTGTGGCAAGAATTAGTGATTCAAGCCGACTCATCTGCAGTGGCATCTGTACACCTCTCTGATTTCCCGGTTGCAGATAAAGCTCACATTGATCGAAACCTTGGGGAACAAGTTGCCTTAACTCGAAGAATTGTGGAGTTGGGACGTGCTTCTCGCGCTGAATCAGGAGTAAAGATTCGCCAACCACTTGGCCGAGCACTTATTGCTGCCTCTGGCTGGTCGGCATTGCCTGCGCAAATGCGTGAACAAATCGCCGATGAACTTAATGTCGTCGAACTCCAAGATATTGCCGATGCCGATGGAGATTTAGTTGATATCTCAATCAAAGCAAATTTCAAATCGCTCGGAGCAAAATTTGGTGGTGCAGTTCAGGAAATCGCTAAAGCTATTGCGGCAAGTGATGCCACTTCCCTAGTTAAATTACTGCGCAGTTCCGGAGTTACAACAATTGGTACTTGGGAAATCGCGCTGGAAGATCTAGTCATTACCGAAGTTCCAAAATCAGGTTGGATGGTTGCTTCACACGAAGGTGAAAGTGTTGCCTTAGATTTACAACTGACCCCTGAATTAATTAGCGCTGGATTGATGCGCGAAGTCATTCGATTTATTCAAGAGCGCCGTAAATCCGACGGCTTTGAAATCTCAGATCGTATAAGAATTAAGTGGAATGCAAACGATGAAATTGCTCAAGCAATTAATTCTGGAAGCACCCATATTTGCGATGAAGTTCTTGCATTGGCGCTTGAGCATGATTCCTCACTTGTAATTGCAGGTGGAGATTTTGGTCTAACGCTTGTGCTGACTAAAGCAGAATAACAAAGCCTTTAAGTAGTTGTACTCCAAAGAAGAGCACGATAAAACTTAGATCAAGGCTTACTGTTCCTAAACGAAGTGGCGGAACAAAGCGCGCTACAAATCTCATTGGCTTATCAGTTATGGAGTAAACAAGTTCAACAAGTAAAAGGACGATTCCCTTAGGGCGCCAATTTCTAGAGAACATGCGGACATAATCAAGAATTAAACGCGCGAGTAGGGCAAGCAGGAATAACTGAAGAATGTAGGCGAGCAGAGTTCCTATGCGCACAAATATCAGCTCTGATTAAAGAAGCTTGCTTGGGCGGCGGCAGATTTATCTTCTGTATCTATTGAAACATTTGCTGGTGAAAGTAGGAAAACTTTCTTGGTGACTCGTTCAATAGTTCCGTGCAAACCGAAAGCTAAACCACTTGCAAAATCAACAAGGCGCTTATGATCAGATTCATCCATGTCGGTTAAATTAATAATGACTGGATTTCCTTTGCGAAAGTGTTCGCCGATGGTTCGTGCTTCATTGTAAAAACGTGGGTGAAGGGTCACGATACGATCAAGGACAGGAAGTTCTAATTGGGGTGATACCTCGTAGGATGCTGATTCGACGACTGAACTAACGTGGCGGGGTCCGCGAGTCTTAACACGAACATCACCCGACAGTGGAACAAGAGGCAACGTCGCCGGGGTATCAAATTCAGGATCGTCCATCAAACCTAAGTAGTTTGCGACTCGTTTAAGTGCATTAGCCATGTTCCAACGCTACATCGCACTCGAGCGTGAACCTAGGATTGAACTACCCACCCGAATATGTGTCGCTCCATGCCGGATAGCGCTTTCGAAATCACCACTCATCCCTGCAGAAAGCTGAGTTGCATTGGGAAATTCGGCCACAAAAGCCCGTTGAATTTGCGCAAGTTGAGCAAATGCTTCATCAGCCGTGCTAGTCAGGGGTGCAACTGACATGAGACCCAAAAGTTTATGGTTGGTAGAGGCTTCAATGGCACTGGCAAGTTGATAAAGATTTTCACTGGCAACTCCTCCGCGGTTTTCAACTCCATCCAAAGAGACTTGGCAGAATATTCCTAGCGGATGCGGGGCAACTCGATCGATGATTTCAAAATGCCTAACATCATCAAGTGAATGAATCACATGCGCCCATGAGGTTATAGATTTTAATTTATTACTCTGAATTTGACCTTGAAAATGCCAGACACCAGCGACTTCCTTGGATTTAAATGCACCTTCCGAGTCACGGTTTTCACCAAAGTTATTGACTCCTAGGCTCTTCAAAATTTCAATATCCTCATGTGGGTAAGTCTTCGTTACTGCAATCACCGTAATTTCCTCAGGAGATCGATTTGCTTCCAGGGTAGCTTGAACTATCTTTTCCTGAACATTTTGAAGGTTGGTGGCTATCTCTTGCCTACGACTCATAACCAAATCACCCCAGCTGTTCTTCCAGTTACGTTGCGCCGTCGATACGAGAAATAATCTAAATCTTCCTTTGTACAAATTTGACTAGCTTCATACGTAACTCCTGCATGGACTAAATCCTTGATGAGCGCACGCGGCAGATCTAAAAACATGGTTCCAGATTCGTTTGTGAGGATAGCTTCTTCGTAATCACTTATAGCGTCCTCAACTATTTCGGCATTGACTTCGTAACAATTCCCACAAATAGAAGGTCCCAGCTGGGCATGGATATTTTCAGCGCCTAAATCTTGCATGTGAGAAATAACCTTGAGTGCAATCTTATTGAAAAGCCCTTTACGTCCAACATGAACTGCCGCGATGACATTTCCGCTAGCTAAAAGCAATGGGATGCAATCTGCAACTAGTACTGCAAGCGCGATACCTGGAACTTGGGTAATCAATGCATCAGCGGTTGGTTGACTTACAACTTCATGTACTTCAAAAATTGAATCACCATGAACTTGATTCATAAATTGTAAAGGACCTACCAACTTTTGAAGTTGTTCACGGTTTTTAACCACTGAGTCGATATCATCTCCAACATGCAGACCTAAATTAAAAGAGTCAAAAGGAGCATCACTAAATCCGGATTGGCGATTAGTAAAAAGAGTTGGCAAATTTTCCTACTTCATGAAATCAGGTACATCAATTTCATCGTCGCTCATCGACGGCACTTCGAAAGTAACTCTGCGGCGAACCGCGGGTTCCTCATCTAAATCCAAGGCGACTGAAATCGGATCGTTGGCGGGAATTGGATTGGCGACTCCACCCAGAGTTGCTGCATTAATTACAGGAGTTGCCACTTTGCGTGGTTGACCGCCTTCAAAGCCTGCGGCTACGACCGTGATTCTAACTTCATCACCTAAAGCATCATCGATTGTTGTTCCGAAAATAAATTTTGCATTTGGGTGCACTACAGATTGAACAAGTTCGCACGCTTCATTAACTTCGAAGAGACCTAAATCAGAGCCACCCGAAATCGAAAGCAAAACTCCCATTGCGCCATCAATCGATGCTTCCAACAGCGGTGACGATATTGCTAACTCTGCTGCTCGGATTGCGCGATTTTCACCACGCGCAGAACCAATTCCCATAAGCGCAGACCCTGCACCTAACATAACTGCTTTCACATCCGCAAAGTCCAAGTTAATCAATCCTGGCTGAGTAATAATTTCAGTTATTCCTTGCACACCAGATAGCAGAACTTGGTCTGCGCTCTTGAATGCATCAGCCAAGGTAATCGAACGATCAGAGATTGCTAATAACCTATCGTTCGGAATAACAATTAACGTATCAACTTCTTCGCGCAAAGCTTCAATTCCAATATCGGCTTGAGCAGAACGAAGTTTTGCTTCAAAAGAAAATGGCCGCGTTACTACACCAATAGTCAATGCGCCAAGTTCTTTCGCAATCTTTGCAACAACTGGTGCTGCGCCAGTTCCTGTTCCGCCACCTTCACCAGCGGTAACAAAAACCATATCTGCACCACGCAGTATTTCTTCAATGTCATCAACATGATCAAGTGCGGCCTCACGTCCTTTTTCAGGATCCATTCCTGCACCAAGACCGCGAGTAGTTTTGCGACCAATATCTAATTTCACATCGGCATCACTCATTAATAAATGTTGTGCATCGGTGTTGATTGCAATGAACTCAACACCTTTTAATCCAACATCAATCATTCGATTGATTGCGTTAACTCCACCGCCACCAATGCCTACAACTTTGATGACTGCTAAATAGTTCTGCGGTGAAGCCACGTTTCCTCCTTGTGAACCATAAACCTCAACTTGAGCCTTATAATTCAATGTTTTTCGATAAGGTGAACGTAAAGTGCTATTGCTTGTTAATCAAACACCGACATGATTTATTTACTGTGTTGCTTGCTAACTTTATTTAACTATTGGTGCGTGTGGTGCTGAAAGATCTACCCCATTAATTTTCACGTTCTCAGGCAAGTCAATAAGTGCTTGATAGACCTTTGCTTTTAGCGCACTTTGAGCAACGCTCCCCCAGCGAACTTGAATTGTTCGCTCGCTAAATTTCATATCCAATAGAAATGAATCCTCACTCTCGACGGCTATATATTCGAGATCAGATATAAAACGTGAAGGCAATTTATCCAACAATGAAAGCGCCCAAAGAGCTGCCTTTGAATCAGTGGCCTTTATAACTGGTAAATGGGTTGTAAAACCTTCGGGTTGTGCAAATTCTTTTCCTTCAGAGTCTATTAATTTCGTATTAAAAATCGCTTTTGGAGTTCGTTCGGTAATTTCTATCGTTACTTTTCTTGTGAGCCAATTTCGAGAAACTTTAGCTTCTTTCACAAAATCTATTGATTCATATTTAGTTGCAATCACTCGTGGCTCTATTCGTGCCAGTTTCTCACCAACTGTTACATATTCTTGCAAATAGTGAGGAGTGCCCACAATTCTAACTTGCTGAACTGTAAGTAGATTTGACCAGCCAAGAACATACGATGCCCCGCCAAGTAACAGGACACCTAATATAAGTGCGATCCGTTTTCTCCACATTTAAGGAAATCGCCGATTAAGACCGTCAAGGATAATTGGAGCAAGTGAACTTACATCCCCGGCACCGAGCGTTAAAATCACATCTAAAGGTTGAGCAGATTCAACAATTAATTCAGTTGCTTCTAAGAAATTAGGTACGTATCTACCATTAGACATTAATTCGGTAATCATTTTCGACGAGACTCCCGGAATTTCCTTTTCACTAGCTGCATATATTTCAAGCACAAGTACTTGATCGGACAGACTGAGGGATGCGGCAAATTCTTTAAAAAATGCTTGAGTTCGTGAATATCTATGAGGTTGAAAGATGACAAGCAATCTTCCTTCTCCAGCAAATCGTCGCGCAGCTTTTAGTGTTACTTCGATTTCAGTTGGGTGGTGACCGTAGTCATCAACAACTCGTATTCCATGCACGGTGCCTTTGACTTCAAAGCGTCGTCCAGTTCCTCTGAAAGTGGATAAGCCAGTTAGCAAGTCAGTTGCACTAAAACCCAAAGTTAATCCGGTCAACAATACTGCCGCGGCATTAAGAAGATTGTGATGGCCTGGCACTTGAAGTTCAATAGTGCCCACTACTTTTCCATGCCAAATAGCTCGAGCGTTAGATCCCATGGCTTCCAAGACGACATTATCTAGAACCAAATCTGATTCCGGGTTAATTCCATAAGAAGCAAGTTCGCAATTGCTTACAACATTTGCCAATGCGCAAGCTCCCTCATCATCACGACAGTACGTCAGGAATCCATTTGGTGAAATAGTTGCGGCAAACGCTTCAAATGCTGACGTAACTTCTTGGGGGGTAGCAAAAAAATCAACATGATCATGTTCCACATTTGTAACTATTGCTGCATATGGGTGGTATTCGATAAATGATCCATCAGATTCATCGGCCTCTGCAACAAATATTTCGCCCGTACCGCGATGTGCATTCGAACCCGATGCAGTGATGGTGCCACCAATTGCAAAGGAAGGATCGACGCCACATGCCTGAAGCGCAACGGCCAACATCGATGATGTTGTTGTCTTTCCATGCGTACCCGCTACCGCGATACTTTTTGATTCCGACATCAATACAGATAACGCTGCAGCCCGAGTCAAAATCGGAATATCAAGTGCCATTGCTTGTTCAAACTCAGGGTTATGGCTCGAAATTGCCGATGAGTAAACCACGTAGTCTGCCCCTTCAACATTTTTCGCACTGTGCTCAATGTGAATTTCTGCACCTAGTGCCCGCAAAGCAATGACGACAGAAGACTCTTTAGAATCAGAGCCACTCACAGTAATGCCATGCGAAAGTGCAATCCGAGCTAAACCACTCATACCTGCTCCACCGATACCGATGAAATGAACTCGATGACCAAGTAGTGCGGCAAGTGTTGGTTTCATCCTTTGGCTCCTAAGGCAGTTAAGCCGAGCTCCATAATTTTCATTGCTGCACCGCTATCTGCTTGTGAACCTTCAATTGGTGAATTCCTAGATGATTCTAACAATTGATCTAAGTGCGTAAGTAAATATTGAGAAGTGAAATTTTGTTGCGTAACAACTATCGCTCGACCATCTGTCACTAGACCCTGTGCATTAACAAACTGCTCACCATTGCCGATGGGAAGTGGAATAAACAAAGCGTATCGTCCAACGGCTCTGAATTCACTACATGTAACTGCGCCACTTCTGGCAATGATTACATCACTGGCTAAATAAGCATCCGCCATCGCATCCACATACGGAACGGGGCGATAAAAATCGCTGCCAGTTGGTAATTCATTCTTAGTGCCTACGGAATGCAGAATTGAAATATTGCGCGTTGAAAGTTCTCCAAGTGAATCAGATACAACTTTATTAATTGCAACTGAACCTTGGGAACCTCCCATGATAAAAATGAGCGGTAGTGAATTACTAAAACCTAAACGCTCTTTCGCTTTCTTTCGTGCCGCTTGCCAATCCTTAGTTGCACTAACAAGTGCTTGCTCGACATCAGATCGCAAAGGTAATCCCACAAGGCTTGCTTTGCTAAATGCACCTTTGTTGACTGCATAAGCAACACCGAGATTCTTGGTAAATAGGGCACCAAGTTTATTTGCTAGGCCAGGCTTTGCATTTGCCTCATGAATCACGATAGGGATTCTGCGCAGAGCTGCAGCGATATATGCAGGTCCGCTGACATAGCCACCAAAACCAATAAGTAGGTCTGCATCCTTAAGCACATCACCTGCCGCCTTGACTGAAAAAATCAAATCAAATGGGGCTTTGAGCAAACTCATCGATATTTTTCGTGCAATTGAAACTTTTGGAATCGTTGATAGTTTAAAACCTGATGCGGGCACCAGTGAATTTTCTAAACCAACTTGTGTTCCCAAAAATGTAATCTGATCACTACTTCTTGATTCTCTCCATTTTCGTGCAACCGCTAGCGCCGGTTCAATGTGACCTGCGCTTCCTCCCCCAGCAAAAACTATCGAAGCCATGACCAACCAGATTTCTGAAGTTCACCATAAATCGCCGCGTCGCGACGAGCAGCTCCAATTACAAAACCGATACCGATAAATGTTGAAACTAGGGCTGAACCTCCATATGACACGAGAGGTAACGTTACTCCGACAACGGGCAAAACACTGAGTGCGGTACCAATATTTAAAGTCGATTGAATTCCAATCCAGCATCCGATTCCGCAACACACATATCGCACCATGGGATCTACTGTTCGGAGGGCAATCTTAAAGATTGAAAATATTAAAATAGAGATAAGAAGCAAAGTTGCGACAGTTCCGAACAATCCCAACTCTTCACCAATAACCGCGAAAATAAAATCGGTGTGTGCTTGGGATAAATTACCCCACTTTTGTCGGCTGGCTCCTAAACCAACACCAAAAAAACCACCACTTGCAATTCCTAGCAGGCTATGTGCGGGTTGCCAACCAAAATTTTTATATTGATCTGAAGCAAAAGGATTGAGAAAAACTGAAAATCTTTTTAATCGATATGAGGATGTAACTACTGAGCTTGCAACTGCAGCAAATCCAACTGTAACTATAAGCAAGAACAAAGCGTAGCCAATTCCAGAAACCCACAAGAGGCCAACAAAGATGAAAGCAAATACCGAAGCAGTTCCTAAATCATCTCCTAACATAATTAGTACGATACAAATGAAGAACGCTGGTGTAATAAGTTTTACAACATTTATTTGCAGATTACCATTGCGCTCACGTTTGGCTAAGACAAAGCCTGCCCAAAGAATCATGAAAAACTTTGCAAGCTCGCTAGGTTGGACATCGATAAAGCCAAGATTCAACCAGTTATTATTTCCATTAACGCTCTTTCCAAGATTGGGAATTTTTACGGTCAAAAGAAGCGCAAAAGAGATTATTACGCCATATTGTGCGATGAATTTCCAACGATCTAAAGTAAATCGTGAGAGAACCCATGTCATCGGAATGCAAATGGCTAAGAAAATTACTTGACGTATGACAATCGCATACATCGTTCCCTTATTTTCTAATGAGTAGATAGAGGAGGCAGAAAACACCATAACAAGTCCCAAAATACTCAAAAGTGCGGTGCTGCCAACTAACATGTAATAGAGATTTACAGGTCTATTGAAAAATGTTTCGCGCTCATGCTCCATGACTTATCTCTTTCTTTACTGCATCACTAAAACGAAGACCTCTGTCTGAATAAGAAAGAAATTGATCCATCGATGCACATGCAGGTGCCAAAAGGACAACGTCCCCCTCGGTAGCCAAATCTTTGGCGGCCCGCACGATACTTTCCATAAATAAATTAGTTTCGCTGTCCTTTTTATAACCTTCTTCTGGATCTATCCGCAGAAGTGGAATTTTTGGTGCAAATTTATTAAATGCATCCTCAATAAGATTTCGATCCGACCCTATAAGGATTGCCGCTTTTATATTTTTTGAGCAATCTGAGATGAGATTGTCCATCTCTGCCCCTTTTGCCAAGCCACCCGCAATCCAAATTATTGACTCATAAGCCTTGAGTGAAGCCTTGGCGGCGTGTGGGTTTGTAGCTTTTGAATCATTAATCCAGCGAATTGAATTGTGCTCAGCAATGAGTTCAATTCGGTGTTTTCCGGGGCGAAATTCAACAATTGCTCTTCGAATATCTTCATGACTCACACCCACAGCCAGAGCTAGTCCAGCTGCTGCCATAGTGTTCGAAACATTATGTGGCAACATTGGGGCCACTTCAGTTAGTTCTGCAAACATTGAAGCTTCCGATACATCTGAAACAAAAGCTCTATCAACCAAGAGTTCTTCAACTAAGCCGATTTCGCCCGGTGATGGGGTCTCTAGCGAATAAAAAACTTTACGGCCTTTCCAATTATTACACCGCTGAACAACTTCACCATCTTGGGCATTGAGGATAGCCACTTGTGAATGCGAGAGAATTGATACTTTGGCTTGCGCATATGACTCGAAACTTCCATGCCAATCTATGTGATCGGGCGCGATATTAAGAATTGCACTAGCCACGAATTCAACGTTCTTGCACCAATGGAGTTGGAAAGAGGAAAGTTCGAGCACCAAAATATCAAAAGGTTTTTCGGTACTAACTGCATCAATCACCGTATCTCCTACATTTCCGCAGGCAACTGCAGATAATCCTCCTGCGCGTAGCATTGCCGCGGTCAATTCAACAGTCGAAGTTTTTCCATTAGTTCCAGTTAGTGCCACCCAGCGTTGATTAGGTGCCAACTCACTTCGAAGATTCCAAGCAATATCAATCTCATTCAATAGCGGAATATTTAAATTTAGAGCTGCTTGGATTAAGTTGTGATCAAAACGCCAACCTGGCGAAACGACTAAGGCGTCGTATTTAGAAATTTCTACTTCTGAAGTTTTGACGATTTTGAAATCTTCAAATTTCTCTAAATTTTCATCGACTAATGTGATGTCCACGCCGCGTGCTTTAAGAACTCTTCCAACAGACTTGCCAGTAACGCCAGCGCCTAAAATGAGGAAGTTGCCCTGCGAGAAAAGTGTGGGCATGGATGTTACTTAACTACCCACTGCGCATAGAAAAGGCCGATGCCTCCGGCAACACAAAGTCCAGAGATAATCCAAAAACGAATTACTACTGTTATCTCTGCCCACCCTTTTAATTCGAAGTGATGATGAAGTGGCGCCATTCTAAAGACTCTTTTACCACCACTAATTTTAAAATAGAGAGTTTGAATTACAACCGACATTGTGACGATTACAAATAGACCGCCGAGTGGAATGAGTAATAACTCAACACGCAAAGTCGCTGCAAGGGCTGCAATTGCACCACCTAAAGCTAAAGATCCGGTATCACCCATGATGATTTTTGCCGGAGCAGTGTTCCACCACAAGAATCCAGTACAGCCTCCAGCAAAAGCTGCCGCCAGTACCGCTAAATCCAAAGGATCGCGAACTTGATAACAATTACTAGCAACGATTCCATCTAGCTGACAATTTTGGCCGAACTCCCAGACACCAATAAGTACAAAAGCAATAAAGGTCATAATCGTTGCGCCAGTAGCTAAGCCATCTAAACCATCGGTTAAATTAACACCGTTGCTTGCCGACATGACCATCACGATAATAAAAAGTACAACGAGAAATGTTCCCAAATAGATAGTGGTCTCACTTACACCGGATAAATACTCAGAAATCGGCGATAACTGATTGGCATCCTTGAATTGCAAACCTAAGTATCCGAAGATGCCTGCTAGAGCTGCCTGCGTAAGTAATTTATATCTACCTTTTAATCCACGAGAATTTTGGCGAGAAACTTTTAACCAGTCATCCAGAAAACCAACGAGACCCAGACCAACAACCAAACCAATAACTAAAATTGCCGAAGTAGTCACTGGAGTTGCGGTTAATAGATGCGCAAAAAGATAGCCAATAATTGCGGCAGAAATAAAAATAATTCCACCCATCGTTGGTGTTCCATGCTTTGTTTTGTGTGTTGATGGTCCGTCATCTCTTATTATTTGGCCATAACCTCGACCTGCAAGGATGTGAATTAAACCTTTAGTTCCAAAGAGCGCAAATGCCAGAGCAAAGGCTCCTGCAAATAAAATCTGAGTCACTCGCGTGCTCCATTCTTATCAATCCACAAATTCTCGATCTCCTGCGCCAAGACTTCAAAGTGTTCAGACCTGGAAGCTTTAACAAGCACTACATCTCCAGGATTAAAGTGCTCAAGAAGATTAAGTGCTGAATCAAAGTCGGGGTAATGATGAACTTTCATGGCACCTTCTGGGGATCCGTACTCTGGGGCATCGATAACAACTAAGTGATCTATGCCAATCTCATTAGCAAGAGTGCCAATAGCCGCGCTTTGGCCTGCTTGAGACTCGCCGAGTTCTCTCATTTTTCCAAGAAATGCCCAAGCCGCTCCCCCACGCTCTTGCGCAAATAACATCAGGGATTTGAGTGCAGCAGCCATTGAATCAGGATTGGCATTGTAAGCATCGTTGATAATTAGTAGCTCGGCGCAATCATGGAGTTCCATTCGCCATTTACTTGAGATTTTGGCATTTGAAAGCGAACTTGCAATCAATTCGATAGGCAGTGACAAAGCTGTTCCAATGGCTGCTACGGCCAAGGCATTAGCAACTTGGTGTGCACCAACTACTCCCATTCCAACTGCTTCTCGCCCTGCAGGAGTGACTAAATCAAAGTGCGGACACCCTTCGCGCATTTCAATATCCGTCGCTCGAACTTCAACATTATTGCTCTCACCGAAAATAATGCTGCGCCCACCATGAAGTGAAGCCATTGCAGGAGTGAATTCATCATAAGCACCAAGAACTGCAACGCCATTTTTGTCGAGAGATTGAATTAACTCACTCTTTGCCTGCGCAATGGCCTGCTGCGATCCAAATTCGCCGATATGCGCCAAACCAACTGTAAGCACAACTCCAATATTTGGCTGAGCAATTTCACACAGTTTTGAGATATCACCTTTATGCCGTGCGCCCATTTCAAGAATACAAAAACGAGTGCGCTCATCGCATTCTAATAAAGTAATTGGCATACCGAGCTCATTATTAAATGAACCGAGCGGAGCCACAGTCGGTCCTACTGCGCCAAGCAAATTTGTTAACAAATCCTTTGTGCTGGTTTTTCCTTGTGAGCCAGTAATTCCTATAACAGTTAAGTTCTCAAGACGATTTCTAACAAAAGTCGCAATTATCGTTAATGCGATCAAAACGTCGGCAACAACTATGCATGGCCCATCTATCCGATGGGTAGTTAAGGCAAAGACTGAACCATTTCGATATGCGTCGGCTGAAAAGTCATGTCCATCTGTAACTTCTCCTTTAAAAGCTAGAAAGAAACATCCAGGCGTTGCACGACGAGAGTCAAATACTGGTGCTTTTGAGACAAGTAAATCTTTATCGCAAAATAACTCACCACCCACTAAAAGTGAGATCTCTCCTGCAGTTAGGGTAATCATTTTTTATCTTCAATCGCTTTAGCAAGTTCAATTCGATCATCGAACTCATGATTAACTCCAGCAATATCTTGACCTTTTTCATGGCCTTTACCAAGGATGATTACAACATCTCCGGGATTTGCGTGATTAACCGCGGTCTTTATTGCCGTTGCTCGATCCACAATAATTTCACTTGGGGGCACAATTTCGATATCCAACACCATTTGTTTTAATATTTCTTCTGGGTTTTCACTTCTAGGATTATCACTAGTGAAGATTGCAATATCTGCCCCGGCATTTAAAGCTTGACCCATTAGTGTGCGCTTACTTTTGTCTCGATCTCCACCGCAACCTAGAACTGCAATTACTTTTCCATCTCCAATTTCATGCGCCGTCTCAAGAACTCGCTTCACTGCATCAGGAGAGTGGGCGTAATCAACTAGTGCAGCAAAACTCTGGCCGAGTCGGACGGCTTCTAACCTTCCGGAAGCCCCAGTAAGCATTGGCAAAATTGCCGCAATGTCGATTGGGTCGATTCCGCTTTCTGTTGCGATTGCAACGGCCATCAAGAGGTTATCGAAGTTATAACCACCATGTAATTGAGTTTTACCTTCAATGAGTATGCCTCCGCTCCCGCGGATGGAGAGAGATGCACCGATGTAATCTGAGGAAATGGCTGCGTAATGCCAAGTTGCAGAAGTGTCAAAACGAGAAAGAGTTACGACTGGCAACTCAGTT
>CAINRW010000018.1 GCA_903852815.1 uncultured Actinomycetes bacterium | reverse complement strand
TGCAGTCCAGAACAAGCAAGCTGGCGCTGAAATCGGTCGTATTCCTGTTGACTCAATCTATTCACCAGTTTTAAAGGTTACATACAAGGTAGAAGCAACTCGTGTTGAACAGCGCATTGTCCTATTTTCCAGACCAGGATGCAGTTACAGAAATTTTGAAAAGATTTTATGTCGAAAATGGCAAGGATAAAAAACGGCCCTATGACGATGTTCCAAAGTTAATCCTTAAGCCAACGCTTTTTGCGCAGCAGATGTTGATTGCTTCCACCTTTGTAGAAGTATGGTTGGCGAAAGAAGGTCACAGCGGCCAAGTTGGAATGAATCTCTTGGAAAAAATTCAACTGGCAATCCCAGCGCAAATTTTCGGTGCAATGCTTGCGGGTGTTGACTATTTATTAATTGGAGCAGGAATTCCTGCTCAAGTTCCGCGAGTTATCAACTCAATCGTTAATGGTCAATCCCTGACAATGAAAATCGATGTTGGGGACACGAATGACAAGTTGGTTTTGAATTTTAATCCGGCAGTTATAAACAATGTTACATATCCATTGTCGCGTCCTCGCTTTCTGGCAATCGTTTCTTCCCACGCTTTGGTTTCATATTTAAACAAGGATGTCGAAACTAAACCTGATGGTTATGTTATTGAGTATCACGTTGCAGGAGGGCATAACGCTCCCCCTCGTGGCAAGAATTCAACTAATGCCTTCGGTGAAGCAGTTTATTCGGAGGCAGATTTGCCTAATCTAGAAAAGATCCGAGCATCTGGCTCACCCTTTTGGTTGGCCGGAGGTTTTGGAACTCCAGAAAAAATTAAGGCTGCTATTGAATTAGGTGCACAAGGAGTTCAAATCGGTACGCTCTTTGCTCTAAGTAATGAATCAGGATTTAGTAAAGAGATTAGAACAGAAATTCTTGCTTCTTTAGACTCTGGCCAGTTGCGAGTTACAACTGATGCGGGAGCATCGCCCACAGGTTTTCCTTTCAAAGTAGTGCACATCGATTCAACGCTTTCAGATATAAATCTCTTTAATCAACGAACTCGTAAATGTGATTTGGGATATTTGAGAACTCCTTTTAAACGTGAGAGTGGCGGAATTGGCTACCGATGCCCTGCAGAACCAATCGACACTTTTGAATTCAAAAAAGGTGTGACAGAGGATGCGATACATGCCAAATGTCTTTGCAACGCTTTGATGGCCGATATTGGCCTTGCTCAGCTGCGCCCTGATGGGCGATTGGAATTACCACTCGTAACAATCGGTTCAGATCTCGACGGGGCAATGGATTTAGTGAAAATTTATGCTGATGGCTGGAGTGCGCAAGAGGCCTTAAATTATTTAATCGGAGTCTAAGAAAGAGTATTGAACCCTCGACCTAGGGATAGCGCTTAGAATTACCACATGAAATCCACGACCAAAAAGCCTATTGCCCAAGTGGTCAATAGAGTGGAAAAGGCAGTTGGTCGCCGTGATTCAGTATTAGCTCGTAAAAGCATCCGTGACTCTCTGGTATCTCTGGCTGGATTAATCGGTTGTTCAGTCACTAATGAAGATGGCCGCGAAATTGGCCGACTAGTCGATGTAGTCGTGAAACATGGACACGATGCCTATCCACCGGTTTCAGGTTTGATTGTGAAAGTAGGTCTGCGTAAATCTTTTATTGATGGTGCACGTATTGCAAAGTTAAGTCACAACGCTGTTCAACTTTCTTCAACCACCATAAATTTAACTGATTACAAACGTCGCGAAGGTGAATCATTACTTGATGGAGATGTTCTTGATCATCAAATCGTTGACGTCAATGGTCTTCGAGTGGTGCGCTCATCGGATTTATATCTAGCTCCGCTGGATAAAGAGATTCGTGTTGTGGGTGTTGATATTTCCTTTGTTACTTTCTTGCGTCGCATTTTCCCTGGCGCGTTAGGAAGACGAGCAACTCCCCAGCACGTTTTAGATTGGGCAACAGTTGCATCGTTAGCTGACACATCTGGCGTAGTTAAAACTTCTGGATCTAAAACTGCTTTGTCACAACTTCGTCCGGCCGACTTGGCAGATCTAATTGAAGATTTAGCTGGCCGTGAACAAAGCGCTTTAATTGAAATGCTTGATCCCGACCTTGCTGCAGATGCTCTAGAGGAAATGCAAGATGAAGAACTTCAAGGTTTGCTTCGGGGTTTAACAGAAGAACGCGCAGCTGAATTGCTCAGCCGCATGGAACCCGATGAATCCGCTGAAGTTATGCGCGATCTTGATGATGAGCATCGGGAAGATATTTTAAAAGCGATGGATTCAAAACTTGCAAAGCAGTTGCGTCAACTGATTGCTTTCGATGAAACTCTTGCCGGCGGAATCATGACTACACATATGGTCATTGCACATGAGGGTGACACCGTGGCGCAGGCTTTAAAAATGTTGGTTGAAAGCAGAGGCCGAGATATCTCTGACGGAGTATTGATTGTGGATGCCAAAGGTAAGTTGATGGATCACATTCAGATAATCGAACTTGTTGCAGCTAAACCAACCGCACAACTTAATACTTTAGTTGGTCCCCCGTATCCAACATCTGTTCAAATTGATTCGCCATTAGATGAAGTAATTGAAGAATTTTCGAACAACCGCGGCGCATCTATTGTTGTTATAGACGAAAAGGGAAAGCCAGTAGGTCGCATTCTTGCCGATGACTTGGTCGATGCGCTGCGACCTGAAGAACAACATGGACTTTCAAAAGGAACCGGTGCGCTCTCATGACAACTGCGCGCAAAATTCGCTTAGCGGCGCTTCTCTCCGTCATGGGACCTGGCGTAATCGCTGGACTATCCGATGATGATCCAGCCGGAATCACGACGTATTCTCAGTTGGGCGCAAAATTTGGTTATCAAATGCTGTGGGTACTCGTAATTTCAACGATTGCCTTAATTGTTTTTCAAGATCTTGGTGCGCGGATTGGTGTAGTTACTCGCCAAGGATTAATCGGATTGGTTCGACAAAAATACGGTGCGCGCTCTGGAACCTTAAGTGCCAGTGCTTTGATAATCGCTAACTTTGGAACATTAACGGCCGAGTTCGCTGGAAAGCGGGGCGCGTCC
>CAINRW010000017.1 GCA_903852815.1 uncultured Actinomycetes bacterium | reverse complement strand
TTGTATTTCATTTGTAGTGGTAACTGTAAAAGCACGTATTGCTTCACTTGACCCTCGCTTAGAACAAGCAGCGATGGATCTCTATGCCAATGAGTTAGAGACTTTCAGACGAGTAACTTTGCCACTTGTTGCCCCAGGTATTGCTGGCGCTGCACTTTTGGCTTTCAGTCTTTCTTTCGATGATTTCATCATTACAAATTTCAGCTCTGGAACGGTTACAACTTTTCCAAAATTCGTCTATGTCGCCGCGGCTCGAGGTATTCCCGCACAGGCTAATGTGATTGGTTCTTCGATGTTTTTCTTAGCTTTAGCCCTCGTTATTGCGGGGCAACTCGTCAATCGAAAGAAAACCCGCTAACATTTCACTCGTCCATAACGAACCACAGGTTGTTTAAGAGAATCTGCGTTATGGGGTTAGGTTCCGGAGGACCCGGGCCAACTCGAGTTGTGATTGAAGGGGTGATTCCGGTTAAGGCCGGATAGCGCGATGGCAAACATCGACCCTCACGTTCTCAAACATTTATCTCATATGCAGCCAGCACTTTATTGGCTCGATGAAGATCCGCTTGAACCACAATCGAATCCAACTTTAATTGGTGATGTCACAACCGATCTTTGCATCGTGGGTGCGGGCTACACCGGTTTATGGACCGCGCTATTGGCTAAAGAACAAAACCCTGAACGCGAAGTAATTATTGTTGAACAGCGCGAAACAGGTGCAGGTGCATCTGGGCGCAATGGTGGATTTTGTAGTTATTCACTCACTCATGGTTTCATGAATGGTTATAGTCGCTTTAAAGATGAGATGGCAGTCATCGAAAGATTAGGTCGCGAGAATCTCGATGCGATTGAAGCAACCATAAAACGCTACAAGATTGACTGCCAGTTTGAATGGACTGGCGAACTGCGCATTGCAAATGAAGAGTGGCAAATCGAAGGTCTAGTTGAAGAAGCTAATTTAAGAAATTCTTTTGGCGATAATGTAGAAGTTCTTACTCAGGAAGAAATCCAAGGCAGAGTTAATTCACCTTTATCAAAAGCTGCATTGTGGGATCCAGATGGAACCGCCTTGGTTGATCCTGCACGATTAGTGTGGGGCTTAGAAAGAGCATGCCTCAAACTTGGAGTTAAGATTTTTGAAAATACACATGTTGAATGGTTAGAGCGCACAAGCAATGGAATTATTGTCCACACTCCGTACGGTTCCGTTTATGCCCAGAAAGTTGCTTTAGCCACTAACGTTTTTAAATCACTAGTAAAACGCGCACACAAGTATGTCGTCCCTG
This sequence comes from uncultured Actinomycetes bacterium, assembly GCA_903852815.1. GTDB lineage: Bacteria > Actinomycetota > Actinomycetes > Nanopelagicales > Nanopelagicaceae > Planktophila. The sequence continues at coordinate 16,284 of CAINRW010000017.1, read as the reverse complement.
TTTATGACTTCCAGCTCGTCACAGAGCCTTTGAGTAAAGAACAGATGAAGTCGATTGGCTGGAAAGATCGCGAAGGTTTATCAGAAGCCGGAAATCAATTTCATTACTATCGCCTAACAAAAGATAATGAAATTCTCTGGGGTGGATACGATGCAATTTATAATTTCCGCGGAAAAGTTCGTCAAGAATATGAAACCGATGCCCAGACATATGCCCACCTTGCAGAAGCTTTTCTAGAAACCTTTCCGCAATTAAAGGGAATTAAATTTACGCACGGCTGGGGCGGTGCAATCGATACATGTTCTCGCTTCTCACCTTTTTGGGGTAAAGCTTTTGGTGGTCGCGTTGCATATGTTTTGGGTTACACAGGTCTTGGAGTTGGCTCTACTCGATTTGGCGCACAAGTAATGCTTGATTTACTCGACGACGTAGACAATGAGCGAACTCGATTAAAGATGGTACGAAAAAAGCCGTTGCCATTTCCTCCAGAGCCTCTCAAGTTTCTCTTTATCCGCTTAACGCAATGGTCTATCAATCGTGCAGATCAAAATCAAGGCAAGCGTAATTTATGGCTACGTTTCTTGGATGTACTTGGCTTAGGCTTTGATTCTTAAGCTTTACCTCTATCCTTAATCCATGACGAATCACGGCAATATGTATGGCCCAGACTTTACATTTCTGGGAATAGAACGTTGCGATTTAGATATTCCATCTACTTTTTCTGATGCAGATGTCGTCATTGTTGGTGCACCGATAGATAGCGGAACTTCTCACCGTTCAGGAGCAAAATTCGGTCCTCAAGCAATTCGTGGTGGAGATTATTTACCTCATGATGCCGAGCGACCACACTTAGCTCTTCGTATCGATGCATTAAAAGCGTTGAAAGTCGTTGATGCTGGAGATTTATTAATGCCAGGTGGTGACTTAGTAGCTTCCCTTGGTGTACTTGCGCAAGCAACTGAAAAAATTTCACGGGCAGGTGCAATCCCGGTGATTCTCGGGGGAGACCACTCCATTGCTTCAGCAGATGTCGCTGGTATCGCCGCCCACAGAGGTCTCGGCAAAATATCTATGATTCATTTTGATGCACATGCAGATACTGGCGAAGATCAATGGGGCGCACTCATTGGTCATGGAACACCTATGCGCCGCCTCATTGACTCAGGAACTGTGCGCGGTGATCGTTTTTTACAACTTGGGTTACGTGGATATTGGCCAGATGCGAAAACTTTGGACTGGATGCGAGATCAAGGAATGCGCTCATATGAGATGACGGAGATTCATCATCGTGGACTCAATGCAGTTCTCGATGAGAGTTTTTCAATTCTTACTAATGATTGCGATGGCGTCTTTCTTTCGGTGGATATTGATGTTGTAGATCCGGGTATGGCGCCAGGAACTGGAACGCCTGAGCCAGGGGGAATGACTAGCCGCGAGCTCCTTGAATCAGTCCGCCGAATCTGCCTAGAACTTCCCATTGTCGGAATTGATGTCGTTGAAGTGGCACCAGCATTTGATAGCGCAGATATCACAGCAATTCTGGCCAACCGAGTTGTGCTTGAAGCTTTGAGTGCGATTGCAAAACGGAAATCCGGTGAGAGTTATTCACCGACACAAAATCTTCTGGATCGATAAATGCGCGAAGTTGTCATCTTAGGTTCAACTGGATCAATCGGCGTTCAAGCCCTTGAGATTGTTTCAGCAAACCCAGAACTTTTTTCAGTTATTGCAATTACGAGTGCAGGAAACAATCCATCCTTAGTAGTCGAACAAGCTCGAAAATTTAACGTAAAATACGTTGGTGTATTACATAACGCAGAAGTAATTCGTGATGCCCTTTCTGGAGTGAGCGTTATAGATGGAGCGCTTGCTTCAACCGAGATAGCAAGTATTAAATGCGACGTCGTAATAAATGCTATTACCGGCTCAATTGGTCTTGGACCAACACTTGCAACTCTTGATGCGGGAAATACTTTAGCTCTTGCAAACAAAGAGTCACTTGTCGCTGGCGGTGACTTGGTTTTAGCTCGCGCACGGGCAGGACAGATAATTCCAGTTGATTCCGAACACAGCGCTATTTTTCAAAGTGCTTTAGCTGGATCAAAAAAAGAAGTTAGCAAATTAATTCTTACTGCTAGCGGTGGCCCATTTAGAGATCGTGAAAATCTAGATGGAATTACTGTTGCCGACGCCCTTAAACATCCAACGTGGACTATGGGCGCAGTGGTAACGATTAACTCGGCAACTTTGGTAAATAAAGGTTTAGAAATTATTGAAGCGCATTATCTTTTCGGAACTCCATACTCGAAAATCGATGCAGTTATTCATCCGCAATCTGTTGTGCATTCCCTTGTCGAATTTATTGACGGTTCAACAATTGCCCAAGCCAGTCCACCAAATATGAAAGGTGCAATTGCATATGCAATTAACTGGCCTGATCGTTTAGCCAATGCAACAAAGCCGATTGATTGGTCATGTGCTCACCAATGGAGTTTTACACCAATTGACACGAATAAGTTTCCAAGCATTGAGTTAGCAAAGGCCTGTGGAATTCAAGGTGGGTTTTCACCTGCCATATTTAACGCGGCTAATGAAGTTGCAGTCGAAGCTTTCTTAACAGACAAACTTGCCTTTGCTTCAATTGTGGGCGTTGTTTCAACGGTTGTGGAGCAAATGCAGGATGTCGCTGCCGCTGCGCCACGAGATTTGGCCGATGTCAGTGCCATTGAAGATGATGCTCGTACTCGTGCACTTTCCCATCTATTACGATTGGCTCCATAATGCAGCTTCTTGGAATCCTCGCTTTTGTTGTCGCGCTTCTTCTCTCTGTCATGCTCCACGAGTTTGGTCATTATGCGATGGCCAGATCTTTCGGGATGAAAGTGAGTGAATTTTTTCTTGGTTTCGGTGCTCGAATTTGGTCCACCAAGAAAGGTGAAACTGAATTTGGAATTAAGGCCATTCCGGCAGGAGGGTATTGCAAAATTGAAGGCATGGTCCCTTCGGACATCATGCCCGAAGGCGAACAGAGTCGAGCGTTTTATGTGGCAAAATCTTCACGCAAATTAATCGTGCTTGGTGCAGGTTCATTGATGCACTTTGTTCTGGGCTATTTATTACTCTTACTGCTTTTCGCTGGTGTCGGCACAAATCAATTACTTCCAGTCGTGCAAGAAGTTGTAAAAGATTCAGCTGCCCAAAGTGCAGGTATTCGTGCAAATGATGAGATTGTTGCAATCAACGGCCACACCGTGACCGATTGGTTTAATGATGTAAAAGCAATTCGTAACTCTCATGGAAATGAGTTAACTCTTTCAATTAAACGCGGCAGCGAAATCATCTCCATAAATGCCACCCCTCGTCTTGAGAAAGTCGATGGAAATAACCGCTACATTTTGGGAATCATCAATAAAGTTGGATTAAAGCGATCAAATATTGTTGTTTCATTGAAAAATTCGGCAACGGTCTCGATCGCGTTCTTGCGCGAAAGCGTTAAATCTCTCATCCATCTGCCATCAAAAATTCCTGCCTTATGGGGTCAGACAGTGGGAGGGCAAGATCGCGATCCCAATGGTCTAGTCGGTGTGGTGGGCGCAGCCAGAGTTTCTGGCCAAGCCATCGGCAGCACAACGCTCTCAATCTCTGAGCGGTTATCTACTTTTATTTTGATAGTTGCAAGTTTGAATATCTTTGTTGGACTATTTAATTTGCTACCTATTTTGCCGCTCGATGGTGGTCATATGGCTGTGGCAATTGCAGATGAAGTACGAGCTTTCTTTGCCAGATTACGTGGTCGCCCACGCCCTGCAGCCATTGATGTGAGCATTCTTACCCCAATCACAATGGTGGTTTTTGTAATCTTGGCCGCACTCACCGTTTTATTGCTAGTTGCCGACATAGTAAATCCAGTCATTCTCAATCTTTAGCCAACTGCGCACTCTTACGGCACAATAGCGCCATGGTTGATCTGGGAATTCCAAGCGCACCTTTGCCGACACTTGCACCTCGACGTAAAACCCGCCAGATGATGGTCGGAAACGTTGGAGTTGGAAGTGATTCGCCAGTAAGCGTGCAATCGATGTGCACAACTTTAACGGCCGACGTCAATGCAACGTTGCAGCAGATTGCAGAGCTCACCGCATCTGGTTGTCAGATTGTTCGCGTTGCAGTACCAAGTCAAGATGATGCAGATGCACTCGCGCAGATTGCCAAGAAATCACAGATTCCAGTAATCGCTGATATTCATTTTCAACCAAAATACATTTTCGCTGCAATTGATGCAGGGTGTGCGGCAGTGCGCGTGAATCCTGGCAACATCAAGCAGTTCGATGACAAAGTAAAGGAAGTTGCCAAAGCTGCTGGAGATGCTGGAATTCCAATTCGCATCGGCGTAAATGCTGGTTCACTTGATCCCCGACTACTTGCAAAATATGGAAAAGCAACTCCAGAAGCTTTAGCTGAATCCGCGCTATGGGAAGCTTCGCTTTTTGAAGAACATGGATTTTCAAATATAAAGATTTCTGTAAAGCACCACGACCCTGTCACGATGGTCAATGCTTATCGAATTTTGGCCGCAAAATGTGACTATCCATTGCATTTAGGCGTAACAGAGGCAGGCCCAATTTTTCAAGGCACAATTAAATCTGCCACTGCATTTGGAATTTTATTATCAGAAGGAATCGGCGACACGATCCGTGTTTCACTTTCAGCCCCACCAGTTGAGGAAGTTAAAGTTGGAATTTCAATTCTAGAGTCGCTTAATCTTCGCCAAAGAAAACTTGAAATTGTTTCTTGCCCCTCATGTGGACGCGCACAAGTTGATGTTTATACATTGGCCGAAAAAGTACAAGCCGGCTTACAAGGAATGACAGTCCCATTACGTGTAGCCGTTATGGGTTGCGTTGTTAACGGACCGGGGGAGGCTCGCGAAGCAGATCTCGGAGTTGCTTCAGGAAATGGCAAAGGACAAATTTTTGTTAAAGGTCAAGTAATCAAAACAGTTCCTGAATCACAAATCGTTGAGACATTAATTGAAGAAGCAATGCGATTGGCTGAGGAAATGGAAGCGGCAGGCGTTGCTTCAGGGCAACCAACTGTAGATATTCGATAGGCTCACCACATGTTAAAAATGTCTACGCTTTTTTTGCGTACCCTTCGTGATGACCCTGCAGATGCTGAAGTTTCAAGCCACCGCTTATTGGTGCGCGCAGGTTACATTCGCCGAATTGCCGCAGGCATTTATTCGTGGCTTCCACTAGGCGTTATCACCCTTCGAAATGTTGAAAATGTAATTCGCCAAGAGATGGATCAAGCCGGCTTTCAAGAAGTTCATTTTCCAGCTCTTTTACCGCGGGAAGCATATGAAGCTACAAACCGCTGGGAAGAGTATGGGCCATCACTTTTCCGCCTTCAAGATCGAAAAGGTGGCGATTACTTACTCGGACCTACACATGAAGAGATGTTCACCTTGATGGTCAAAGGTGAATACTCATCATATAAAGATTTGCCACTTTCGATTTATCAAATTCAAACAAAGTATCGAGATGAGGCACGTCCACGAAGTGGAATTATTCGCGGACGTGAATTCGTGATGAAGGATTCGTACTCATTTGATGTAGATGATGCCGGACTTGAAATTTCTTATCAAAAACACCGTGATGCATACGTCAGTTGCTTTAATCGATTAGGGATGAAATACAACATAGTTAAAGCAGTTTCAGGTGCAATGGGAGGCTCAAAATCGGAAGAGTTCTTAGCGCCATGTCCAACCGGTGAAGATACATATGTTTTATGTCCACAATGTGGTTTTGCGGCAAATGTGGAAGCAATGGTTACGAAAGTGGATTCAGTAGATTCCTCCAATACTCCTGTCCTAGAAGAGTTAGATACTCCAAATACTCCAACAATCGATTCGCTAGTCGCTTTGATGAATGAGAAATTTTCTACGAACATTACTGCGGCAGATACTTTAAAAAATATCATGTTAGTTGCCGATGGCACTCCACTGGCAGTACTAGTTCCTGGTGATCGTGAAGTTGACCTTAAGCGTTTGCAGGAAAATCTAGGTGGCATTCACGAACTGCGCGTTTTTGAAGAAGCAGATTTTGCTAAGCATCCTTCATTAGTCAAGGGATACATTGGACCTCAAGATGCTGCTAAATCTGGAATTAAAGTTCTAGCTGATCCAAGAGTTGCGCCGGGAACTTCATGGATTAGCGGTGCAAATAAGAAAGATCGCCATGCTCGCTACGTAGTTAATGGTCGAGATTTCACTCCAGATGCTTATGTTGAAGCTGCCGAAGTTCGTGCCGGAGATGCATGTCCAGAGTGCAATACCGAGATTGTTATTGACCGTGCAATAGAAATTGGTCATATTTTTCAACTAGGAAGAAAATATGCAGAAGCGCTGAGCTTGACCGTGTTGGATCACAACGGAAAATCTCAAGTAGTCACCATGGGTTCATACGGAATCGGAGTATCCCGCGCAGTTGCCGCAATTGCTGAGCAAACCAGTGATGAGATTGGATTGAATTGGCCAATTGAAATTGCGCCAGCCAAGGTTCACATTGTTGCTACTGGCAAAGAAGATTTGCCATTTGATACCGCTCTTGAGCTTGGAAAATCTTTGGAAGCAGTTGGAATTTCGGTCATGCTCGATGATCGCAGAGATGCAAGTGCAGGGGTTAAATTTAAAGATGCCGAGTTAATTGGAAATCCAATAATCGTGGTTGTTGGAAAAGCCCTTGCTGAAGGAAAAGTGGAAGTTCGTGTACGCAAGAGTGGCGAGAAAACTGAAGTCGCGGTTGCAGATGCGCTTGCTTCAATAACGAAACTATTAGCTTAGAAAAGTGCTTTCTGACTTAACTCTTCTCAGCGGATTGTTTTTAGTTCTCGCTTCTTTTTTTGCTGGCTTTGTTGATTCAATTGCTGGGGGTGGAGGTTTAGTTCAACTTCCGGCGCTTTTAGTTTCGCTTCCAAGAAGTGAAACCGTCACAATTCTTGGTACCAATAAATTAGCTTCAGTTTTTGGTACCACCACCGCAGCAGCTCTGTATCGTCGACAAATTAAACCCGATATTAAATTTCTTGCAGCGATGGCGGTGCCGGCATTTATTGGCTCTGCAGCTGGGGCTTCACTTGCTTCGCACATTCCAACTAAAAGTATGCGTCCAATCGTTTTGGTGCTCTTGATTTGCGTTGCTATCTACACCTGGCTAAAACCTGAGTTAGGCTCAATAGAGTTGCTTCGCCACCGTTCAATTCGCCGAACTCAAATCGGCATTGGCTCTGGATTGATTATTGGTTTTTATGATGGAATCTTTGGTCCTGGTACGGGCTCTTTTCTCATGCTTATTCTGGTCGCCTCACTCGGTTATGCCTTTATATCGGCATCGGCGATAGCTAAAGTTGTAAACGTTTCAACAAATATTGCTGCAATTATTGTTTTTGGTTTACATGGCGCGGTGATTTGGCAGCTAGGACTAATTCTTGGAGCAGCAAATGTAACTGGAGCAGTAATTGGATCCAGGCTAGCAATTCGCGGTGGCTCTGCATTGGTTCGAAAAGTTTTCTTGATTGTGACTGTGGCCTTAATAATTAAAGTCGGAATTGATACTTTCACATCTTTTTAGTTATAATTGCAATCACAACTTAATAAGAAAGTAGATACATCTGATGTCACTTAAAGAATCATTGCAGGAACTTCTTGCCCCGGCTGTAGAAAACGCAGGGTTTTTCTTAGAAGAAGTCCAAATTTCCAGCCCAGGTAATCACCGCACAGTTGTTTGCGTAGTGGATGGCCTAAAGCCACTTAATATGGATGAAGTAACTTCAGTTTCACGTCTTATCTCAGAGATTTTAGATGAAGCTCCAGTCATGGGTGACGGGGCATTTACTTTGGAAGTGACATCATCTGGTGTTGATCGCCCACTAACTTTGCCACGACATTGGGCTAAAAATCTGACTCGACTAATCAAGATGACTTTTACAGATGGAAGTGTTTTAACTGCCCGTCTCAATGAATTCAACGAAACCCATGGAAAATTTACTGAAAATATTAAGGGCCGCATGAAGGATCATGAAGTGGCTTTTGCGGATATCAAGCGCGCAGTCGTAGAAATTGAATTTAGTAGAAAAGATGACAACTAATGCATGTTGAGATGACTGCCTTAGTTGCCCTTACAAATGAAAAAGGAATTCCTCTAGAGCAGTTGATTCAAGCTATCGAAGTTGGAGTTCTGACGGCCTATAACCAAACCGACTCAGCTAAACGATATGCGCACGCAGTTTTGGATCGTGAAACTGGTGAGATTCAAATCTTGATTCCGCAGTTTAATGAAATCGGTGAAAAAATCGGTGATGAGACTGATATGCCGGAAGGTTTTTCTAGAGTCGCTACATCAACCGCCCGACAGGTAATTAAAATGAAGATGCGTGAGACAAACGATGCATCGATTGTTGCGGAATTCACGGCAAATGTTGGTGATGTAATTTCTGGTGTAGTGCAGCAAGGTCGCGATCCGAAAATGATTAACGTAAACCTTGGCCGCTTTGAAGGGCGCATTCCTCCTCAGGAACAAGTTCCGGGTGAGGTCTATACGCATGGAGATCGAATTAAATGTTTTGTTGTTGAAGTAAAACAAGGGTTAAAAGGTCCAGAGATAATGCTCTCTCGCAGCCACCCAGCTCTTGTTAAACAGTTATTCGCCCTCGAAGTTCCTGAAATTCAGGATCGGATAGTTGAAATTATGGCTGTTGCTAGAGAAGCAGGTCATCGAACCAAAATTGCGGTACGCACACATCGAGCAGGTGTAAGTCCAAAAGGCTCACTCATTGGACCGCTAGGTGCCCGTGCTCGCGCAGTAATGGATGAACTTCATGGCGAGAAAATCGACATCGTAGATTGGTCTGAAGATCCTGCGGTTTTTGTTGCCCACGCACTGGCCCCATCAAAAGTTTCATCGGTAGAAATAACCGATCTTTTCTCTCGCTCGGCCAAAGTCGTCGTTCCGGATTATCAACTCTCGTTGGCCATTGGAAAAGATGGGCAAAATGCCCGCTTGGCCGCACGCTTAACGGGCTGGAGAATCGACATCCATCCCGATAATCCAGTTATGTAATCAGGCTCGGAGTTGGGTACCATGGGGCATTGCACAATCGCCAATTCACAGGCGCTAATGAAATGGAAATGAAAGATATGAAACTCAAATGAGCTCGTTAGAACTATGAGGTCGTTCAACTAGGGCTTGCATGTGAAGTTTCATGCGGGCCAAGACAGGGGAAAAAGTGTCAAAGGTCCGCGTACACGAGTTAGCAAAGCAACTCGGTATGGAGAGCAAGGAAGTTCTTGCAAAGCTCCAAGAAATGGGCGAATTCGTCCGATCAGCGTCATCAACAGTAGAAGCACCAGTTGTTCGCAAACTTGTTGAGATGTTTCCCGATGCAAAACCTGCAGAGGAAAAAAAGCCAGTTAAGAAAGCGGCAGCAAAGAAAGCTGCGGCAAAACCAACAGCTGAAGTAAGTGCCGAGCAAGCTGCAGAGTTAGCGGCCGAACTCGGTGTAGATATCAATGCACTTAAAGCACAACAAGAGCGCGTAGATGCAGCAAAGGCAGAAGCTGCGCAAATCTCATCTGCAAAAGCACATGCGGCTGAAGTAAGCGAGGATGAAAAATCTGAAGCTCCAAAACCAGCTGCTCCGCGCCCTGGTAATAATCCATTTTCAGTTGGTGGCGCAGTTCCGCGTCCACCGCGCCCTGGTAATAATCCATTTTCAGTTGGTGGCGCAGTTCCGCGTCCACCACAACGTCCAGCAGGAGCACCACAACGTCCAGGTATGTCAGGTCCGCGTCCCGGATCTGTTCGTCCAGGATTTGCGGCACGACCTGCTGGATCTCGTCCACCTGCAGGTGCTGGATATGCACCGCGTCCAGGTGGATCAACAGGTGCACCTGGTTCTCCATACAAACCAACTGGTGCAGGCGGTGCCACAACAGGTGGTCCACAACGTCCAGGCGGCGGTCGTCCACCACAACGCGGCGGTGCTGGCGGAGCTTTTGGAAAAAATGCAAGTAAGAAATCTGGTCGTAAAGCTAAATCAAGAAAAGCATTGCGCGATGAATTCGACAATATGCAAGCACCACAACTTGGTGGAGCAGTTGTTCCACACGGTGATGGCAAGACTCCTATTCGTATGCGTCGTGGTGCATCTCTTGCAGATTTCGCCGACAAGATTGGTGCAGATCCAGCAGCATTAGTTGCCGCACTATTTCACCTAGGTGAAATGGTTACAGCAACACAATCTGTTGATGCCGATACTTTTGAAATTCTCGGCGTTCAACTTGGATACAACATTGAAATTGTTAGTCCAGAAGATGAAGATCGCGAACTTCTTCAGGGCTTTGATATTGATCTAGCCGATGAACTCAATGACATCGATCCAGATACGTTGGTTGCACGACCACCAGTCGTAACTGTGATGGGTCACGTTGACCACGGTAAGACTTCACTTTTGGATGCAATCCGAAAGAGCGAAGTTATGAAATCTGAAGCTGGTGGAATTACTCAGCACATTGGTGCATACCAAATCCACCATGATCATGATGGCGTCAATCGCGCAATTACATTCATCGATACACCAGGTCACGAAGCATTTACTGCAATGCGTGCACGTGGTGCCAAGGTAACTGATATTGCTGTTCTTGTTGTTGCTGCCGATGATGGAATCATGCCTCAGACAATTGAAGCGCTCAATCACGCACAAGCCGCTGATGTTCCAATTGTTGTGGCAGTTAACAAGATGGATAAAGAGGGTGCGAACGCAGACAAGGTCCGCCAACAATTAACCGAGTACAACTTGATTGCAGAAGAATACGGCGGAGAAACAATCTTCGTAAATGTTTCTGCTAAATCAGGTCAAGGTGTTCAGGATTTGATTGATTCGATTCTGCTTACAGCCGATGCAGCAATTGATTTGCGTGCAGTTGCTGATGATTCAGCACGTGGTGTCGCAATCGAAGCTCACTTAGATCGCGGGCGTGGACCAGTAACAACTGTTCTCGTTCAACGGGGAACATTAAAAATCGGAGATCCGATTGTTGCCGGTGGTGCTTTCGGTCGCGTACGTGCGATGCTTGATGAAAATGGAGATTCAGTTGAAACTGCAGGTCCATCAAGACCTGTACAAGTTCTTGGTTTCACATCCGTTCCAAGTGCTGGCGATACATTCTTAGTTGCCGATGAAGATCGCACAGCTCGCCAAATTGCCGAAAAACGTCAAGCTGCTGAGCGAAATGCTCAACTTGCTAAGGCACGCAAGAAGGTTTCACTTGAAGACTTCATGGAGCAGTCAAAGATCTCTACTCTCAACTTAATTCTTAAGGGCGATGTGAGCGGATCAGTTGAAGCACTAGAAGAAGCTTTGATGCAACTCGATGTTGGCGCAGAAGTTGATCTTCGCGTTATTCACCGCGGCGTTGGTGCAATTACTAAGAGTGATATCACTTTGGCTTCGGCTTCAACTGCAGTGGTAATCGGTTTCAACGTGAAACCAGAGCCACAAACTGCAATATTTGCAGATCAAGAGGGCGTAGAAGTTCGTTTCTACTCCGTTATTTATCAAGCAATTGATGAGATTGAACTTTCATTGAAGGGTCTTCTCAAGCCAATCTTTGAAGAAGCAATTCTTGGTAATGCTGAAGTGCGTGAGATCTTCAAATCGTCAAAGGCTGGAAATATCGCTGGTTCAATCGTGAAAGATGGAGTCATTCGTCGTAACGCGAAAGCAAGAATTATGCGTGGTGAAACCATCATTGTTGATAACCTCACTATCGATTCACTTAAGCGCTTCAAGGACGATGCAACCGAAGTCAAAGAAGGATTTGAGTGCGGTATTGGTCTTGGCAATATGAAGGATCTTCAAATTGGCGACACCATTCAGGTATTTGAGATGCGCGAGAAAAAGCGAGTATAAAAATGGGTCAATCACATCGCAGCCTAAAGGTTGCAGATCGCATCAAAGTAGTAGTGGCACAGCTGCTTGAGACAAAGATTAAAGATCCTCGTCTTGGCTTTGTCACTGTTACTGATGCGCGAGTAACTGGCGACCTTCAACAGGCATCGGTTTTTTATACGGTGCTCGGTGATATCGACCAACGCGCATCATCGGCGGCAGCCTTAGAAAGTGCCAAAGGTGCAATTCGTTCTGCGCTGGGACGCGAACTTGGTTTGCGAATCACGCCTTCAATTGAATTCTTTGAAGATGGATTACCTGAGAGCGCAAAAGCATTGGATTCACTTCTTGCCAAAGTTCATGAGCAAGATGCAGAAGTTGCTGCCCTTCGTGCTACGGCAACGTATGCAGGGGGAGAAGATCCTTATAAAGCTCCTCGAGTAATTGACGAGGATTAATCATCGAACACGGTTTTTTGGTTGTAGATAAAGAACCAGGTATGACTAGCCATGATGTTGTGGCTATTGCCAGGAGAGCTCTCGGTACTCGCAAAGTTGGGCATGCCGGAACTTTAGATCCGATGGCAACTGGCATTTTGGTTCTAGGTTTCAATAACGGAACTCGCTTATTGCAATACATCACCGATGGTGACAAAAGTTATGTAGCAACGGTTGTGTTAGGTGCTGCAACAATTACCGATGATGTTGAAGGTGAAGTCATTTTCACTGGTGATGTTTGCGCAGTAACTGATGCCGATATAGAACGAGAATTATCGAAAATGCGCGGAACAATCATGCAAAGACCAAGTTCAGTATCTGCGGTCAAGGTTGACGGTGAGCGTGCTTACGATCGCGTTCGAGCAGGTGAAAAAGTTGAATTAGCTAAACGCGAAGTCACAATCTCACAGTTGGATGTAAGAGAGATTCGTAGATTAGAAAGTTCAATTGAAATTGATATCGAAGTAACGTGTTCGGCTGGAACTTTTATTCGAGCAATCGCGCGTGATTGTGGTGATGCACTGGGTGTGGGAGGTCACTTAAACTCTTTACGCCGCACTCGCATTGCCGGTTTTGGTCTCGATAAATCAATCTCGTTGGCTAGCCTTAAAGCAGGAGAGTTACAAACTTTGCCACTCGTCGATATTGCACGTGTGACTTTCAAAGTTCGTGAACTCGCACTAGATGAAGTGAATGAACTCTCTTTTGGGCGCCCGCTTTCGGCAAACCCAGATGATGCTTTATATGCTGCAATATCAGGCCAGCAACTAATCGCCTTGCTAGCCAATAAAGATGGTTTAGCTAAACCAACTGCAGTATTCGCGGCAGCGAATTAGTTCTGAGATAATGAGCGCATGAGCGTCGTCGTTATAGGTGTTTTTGATGGAGTACACAAAGGCCATCAAGAAGTTCTTAACCGAGCTAAAGCATTAGCTGGTGATGAAAAAATTATCGCCCTTACTTTTGATCCACACCCTACGAATGTATTTGCACCCGAACGCGCTCCCACATTATTAACAATTTTGACTGATCGAATCGAACTGCTAAAAATTCATAATGCTGATCAAGTTGCAGTTATGAGATTTACCCCTGAATTTGCCGCAATGTCACCCGAAGATTTTGTTAAACGTGTTCTCGTCGAACAGTTAGCAGCAACGAAAGTAGTTGTCGGTAGAAACTTTACTTATGGATTTAAAGCAGCAGGAACCGTTGACACTCTTAAAGCACACAATGAGTTTGAAACGATTGTCTTAGATCTTGAGCCAGGTGAAGGTGATGTAATTTCCTCGACTCGAATTAGAAAATTAATTGTTGAAGGAAATGTTGAACAGGCTCGCATCCTCTTAACTCGCCCCCATCGCCTTGATGGAATTGTTGTTCATGGCGAGAAGCGTGGACGCGAGATTGGTTACCCAACAGCCAACTTAGGCGATTTGGAACATCAAACGATTCCCGCAGATGGCGTCTATGCGGGTTGGCTTACCGTTGGAATTAATCGCTGGGCCGCCGCGATTTCAATCGGCACCAATCCAACTTTTGATGGAGTTCGAGGCCGCCAAGTAGAGGCATATGCCTTGGATCAAGTTGGACTAGATCTTTACACTCAAAGAGCAACTATTGAATTTGGGTGGCGTTTGCGCGATACATTGAAATTCGATGGGTTAGAACCGCTGCTCGAACAAATGGCCAAGGATTGCGCTAAAGCCCGCGAATTAACTGAGCTTTAGAGTCGATTTCTTTTCACGCAATGCAACAACACCATTTCACTCGGCGAACTTTTCTTGCCTTTGTTGGCGCAGTTATCACCGCCATCACCACGGCTTCTGAGTCAATGGCTATTGCGCAAAAGAGATTATGTAACGGGATAGATATTTCATGGCTACCTGAAGTCGAATTAGCTGGTGGTCAATTTTATAATCGTGCCGGAATCAAAACGGATGCAATCAAATTATTAAAGTTTTCCGGAGTTAATGTTGGACGAATTCGAGTCTTTGTACATCCTCAATCTGGAAATGGAGATTTAAAGCGAGCAGTTGCACTAGCCAAGAGATTGAAATCCCACGGATTGGAAATCTGTATCGATTTACATTACTCAGACACATGGGCAGATCCTTCAAACCAAGCGCCTCCCTCCGAGTGGCCAAAAGAGATAAATGACCTGGAGAAACAAGTCTTCAGTTATACCGAGAAGACCCTAAAAGCTTTCACGAAAGTTGGGATTACACCGCAATGGGTTCAATTAGGTAATGAAATTGCAGGTGGTTTTTTATGGCCTATTGGAAAAATCTCAACGGGAGAGGCCAATGAGTGGAGAAATTTTGTCCGACTCCATAACAGTGCAACGCGGGCGCTTCGAAAAACCCTTCCCAAGGCCAAATCAATTGTGCATCTTGAGTGTGGCGGTGATTTCCAAAGAGTTCGCTGGTGGCTGACACAAACTGTCGAATATGGATTAAGCGAGTGTGATGTTATTGGCTTGAGTTATTACAGCCAATGGCATGGTTCACTTGATGCGCTTGGTAAAACAATGAATGTAATTACTACAGAGTTCATAAAGCCAGTTTTGATAGTGGAAACTGCCTATCCATGGACGGCGCTTCGATTTGGAAATGATGTTATTGATGTAGACCGCGCAGCATTACCAGGTCTTGCCTTTACTCCAAGTGGTCAGAGTAAGTACGTAGCCAGTATTGAAAAATTACTTCGGCAGCAACCTGGCAATCGTGGAGTAGGTCTTTGGTGGTGGGAAGGAATGGCTCAACAAGTACTCACGCCACAAGGAGATGTTGCTTGGAATGGTGGGATGGCCAACTCTGCCCTGGTCGATGTTCAAGGAAAGGCACTGCCTGCGCTCGCCGCACTCAATGGCGCTTAGCCGCTCGATTTCGCCTAATTCGAGCCCGCTGGTAACCTTTGCCAGTCCAACGAGAAAGCGAGCTTTCGTGAGGCAAACCGAAAGCCCTCGTGATCAGATAAATAAGGAGTACTAAAGAATGGCATTAACACCAGAAGTTACAAAGCAGATTGTCGCGCAATACGGATCAACTCCTACTGACACGGGAAGTCCTGAAGCTCAGGTCGCTTTGCTATCCAAGCGCATTGAAGAAATCACATTACATTTAAAGACCAACCCACATGATCACCACAACCGTCGTGGTCTTTTGTTGCTCGTAGGTCGTCGTCGTCGAATTCTTCAGTATCTTGCTAAGACAGACATCAATCGTTACCGCGTGATTATCGAAAAACTCGGTATTCGCCGCTAATTAAGTAATACCTACACCACTTCAAGGCAAATGGTCCTCGGTAGTGGTTTCCGCACAAATTAATGTGCGTGAACTTCGATCGAAGATTCATTCTCCTTTAGGTGGGTAGTAACCACGATGTGACTTGCAATGAGTCGCGTCCATAGTAATAAAGGAGGACCCATGGAGGGTCAAGAGGTTCAGTCAGCCGTTGCAGTTATTGATAACGGAAAATTTGGAAAACGAGAGATTCGTTTTGAAACAGGTCGCTTAGCGCGCCAAGCAGCAGGAGCAGCAGCAGTTTACTTAGATGATCAAACAATGATCTTCTCAGCAACAACTGCATCAAAGACTCCTAAAGATCAATTTGATTTCTTTCCTTTAACAGTTGATGTTGAAGAGAAGATGTATGCAGTTGGTCGTATTCCAGGATCGTTCTTCCGTCGTGAAGGTCGTCCATCAGAAGATGCAATTCTTACTTGTCGTTTAATCGACCGTCCATTGCGTCCATCATTTGTTAAGGGACTTCGTAATGAAGTTCAAATCGTTGTGACAGTAATGGCACTTGATCCAGACCACATGTATGACGTGATCGC
>CAINRW010000016.1 GCA_903852815.1 uncultured Actinomycetes bacterium | reverse complement strand
CTGCCTACCTCTTGCTTCTTGCCAATGGCAATTGTTATGAGCACTGCGGCAATAATTGGAATGAACAGCCAAGGGTGTTGAATCCATGGTGGTTGTTGCCCCATGAAGATATTTCGTAATGTGCCGCCAGAAATTGATGCAATGGCTGCAATAAAAAGTATGCCGCCGTAGTCCAGGCCTTTATTTGCAGCAACGCGCGCGCCAACTAAAGCAAAAGCAAAAGTTGATACAAGGTCCAAACCATAAACAAGAAGCTCTAAATCCACCAAGAGCTACTTCTTTGCAGCTAGTCGAGCCTCACGACGTACACGTTGTTCTGCTGGATCTGGAACTGGAACTGCTGAAATCAAGCGACGTGTGTAATCATTTTTTGGAGAAAGCAGAATCGCATCACGATCACCCTCTTCAACAAGCAAACCATTTTGCATAACCGCAATTCGGTGAGACAAAATATCCACAACAGCTAAATCGTGGCTAATAAAGAGACAGGCAAACTTTAGTTTCTCTTGAAGTTCTTGAAGCAAATCTAAGAAACGTGCTTGAACTGACACATCAAGTGCAGATGTTGGTTCATCAGCAATCAATAGATCTGGAGTCAACGCAAGAGCGCGTGCGATACCAACACGTTGGCGTTGACCACCTGAAAGTTCATGCGGATAGCGGTTGCGATAACTGCGTGGCAGCTCTACTTGGTCTAAGAGATCTTCAACCATATGAGCAAGCTGGGCACCTTTAGCAAGGCCAGCTAAATAGATTGGCTCACCAATAGATTCACCAATTGGTAAACGTGGATTTAATGACGACGCTGGATCTTGGAAAACGATTCCTGTATGTCGGCGAATTGACGACAAATCCTTTTGTGAAGCATGGCTAATATCTTTTCCAACAATCTCAATTGTTCCAGCTTTAATTGGCAATAAACCAATAGATGCACGGCCGACAGTAGTTTTTCCTGAGCCCGATTCACCTACGAGACCAACAATTTCTCCAGGGTAAATCTCTAAATTGAAATTCTTTACGGCAGTGAAAGCCGGAATTCGGCCACGCTTTGGGTACTCAATTGTGACATCTGTGAGTGTTAAAACCGGTGCAGGTTTCGCGTTTTCTGAATATGGAAGCGCGCGCTTCTTACTTGACCCAAGCTTTGGAACTGCGCCTAAAAGTTGCTGGGTGTACGGATGCTTTGGATTGTTAAAGATTTGATCTGCAGTTCCATGTTCAACTGTGATTCCATCTTTCATCACCAGAATTTCATCGGCCATGTCGGCAACTACACCCATGTCATGTGTAATCAATAAGATTGCAGAATTTAACTTGTCCTTTAGCCCACGCATCAAGTCGAGAATTTCAGCTTGAACGGTTACATCGAGCGCCGTCGTTGGTTCATCTGCAACCAAGAGACCGGGATCGCACGCTAATGCTTGAGCAATCATAGCTCTTTGACGTTGACCACCAGAGAGTTGATGTGGATATTTATTAATAGATTTCTCTGGATCTGGAATATCCACCAAAGTAATTAACTCTAAAGCGCGGGCATGTGCCTGCGTTGGTCCCATATCAAAGTGATTGCGCAAAGTTTCTACGATTTGGAAACCAATTGTGTAAACCGGATTGAGCGCAGTCATTGGCTCCTGGAAAATGTATGCAACTTCACGACCACGGAATTTGCGCAAAGTTGCCGCATTGGCATTAAGCATTTCTTCGTGCTTTACTTGAACGCTTCCGGACATACGTGCATTAGATGCAAGAAGAGACATTAAACCAAGTGCGGTTGTTGATTTTCCAGAACCAGATTCTCCAACAATGGCAGTTACTTTGCCGGCGTTGAGTTCCAGATTCATATCAATAACAGCTGGATACCAAACTCCATCAACCCAAAAGTCGACGTTAAAAT
>CAINRW010000015.1 GCA_903852815.1 uncultured Actinomycetes bacterium | reverse complement strand
GTTATCAAGACAAACGAAGCTGAAACAACAACAGCATCTGGTCTTGTTATCCCAGATACAGCAAAAGAAAAGCCTCAGGAAGGCACTGTTATCGCAGTAGGCCCAGGTCGCTTTGACGATGGTGTTCGCGTTCCTATGGATGTCAAAGTTGGCGATGTTGTTTTGTACAGCAAGTACGGCGGAACTGAAATCAAGCATGGTGGAGATGACCTATTGGTTCTCTCAGCTCGCGACATTCTCGCAGTAATCGAGAAGTAAATGGGAAAGTCCCTTCAATTCGACGAACAAGCACGTCGAGCAATGGAACGTGGCGTCAACATTCTTGCTGACACCGTAAAAGTAACGCTTGGACCTAAAGGTCGTAACGTTGTAATTGCAAAATCATATGGTGCGCCAATCATTACTAATGATGGTGTAACTATCGCAAAGGAAATTGAACTATCTGATCCTGCAGAAAACATGGGAGCACAGTTAGTTAAAGAAGTAGCAACCAAGACCAACGATGTCGCTGGTGATGGAACTACAACTGCAACTGTGCTTGCACAGGCAATGGTTAAAGAAGGTCTTCGCAACCTTGCAGCAGGTGCACAGCCAATGGATATTAAGCAAGGTATTGAAGCGGCAGTTGCTGCTGTTTCAGAAAAACTTCGCGAACAAGCAACACCAGTGAGCGGAAAAGCTCAGATTGCAGATGTTGCAACTATCTCAGCTCAAGATCGCGCTATTGGTGATTTGATTGCCGAAGCAATGGATCGCGTTGGTAAAGATGGCGTCATCACAGTTGAAGAAGCATCAACAACAGGTCTAGATCTCGAATTCACTGAAGGAATGCAGTTTGATAAGGGCTACATTTCTCCATATTTTGTAACTGACCAAGATCGCATGGAATCAATTCTTGAAGATGCGTATGTACTCATCTCTGCAGGAAAGATTTCAGCGCTGGCAGATCTTCTTCCAATTCTTGAAAAAGTATCTGCAACGTCAAAGCCGCTATTGCTCATCGCTGAAGATATTGAAGGCGAAGCACTTTCAACTTTGGTAGTAAACCGTATGCGTGGAGTTTTCACTTCTGTAGCGGTTAAAGCGCCAGGCTTTGGTGATCGCCGTAAGGCAATGTTGCAAGACATTGCAACGTTAACTGGCGGTCAAGTTATTTCAGCAGAAGTTGGAATGAAACTTGATGCAATCACTTTGGAAGAACTTGGTCGCGCTCGCCGTGTTGTAGTTTCAAAAGATGCAACAACAATCGTTGAAGGTGCTGGCGATAAAGGTGCAGTAGCTGCACGCGTCGGAGAACTTCGCAAAGAGATTGAAAACTCTGACTCATCATGGGACAAAGAGAAGCTACAAGAGCGAGTTGCAAAACTTGCCGGTGGAGTCTGTGTTATCAAAGTTGGCGCACACACCGAAGTAGAGCTCAATGAAAAGAAGCACCGTCTTGAGGATGCAATCTCTGCAACTCGCGCAGCTGTTGAAGAAGGAATCGTTGTTGGTGGAGGCGCAGCACTTGTGCATGCAGCTGACGCCCTTGAAGGCGATCTCGGTTTCACTGGCGATAAGGCAGTTGGAGTTCGCCTAGTTCGCAAAGCTTGCGATGAACCACTTCGTTGGATTGCAGAAAATGCTGGACTTGAAGGATATGTTGTAGTTGCAAAAGTTCGTGCAATGAAAGCCAATGAAGGTTTCAATGCAGCAACTGATGTCTACGGCGATCTTGCAAAGGATGGCGTTATCGATCCAGTTAAAGTAACTCGCTCTGCGCTAGCAAATGCCGCATCAATCGCTGCGATGTTTATTACGACTGAAGCAGTGGTTTTTGAAAAGCCAGCTGAGCAAGCTGCAGCCGATGCTGCAGGTGGTCACGGCCATTCACACGGTCCTGGTGGACACAGTCATTAGGTAGTAAGTAAAGAAAAAACCCCGCAGATTAATCTGCGGGGTTTTTTTATTCTTCACTCTAGGAGGAGTGCTTTGGAAATTTATGAAGCGTGAGAAATATCTGGAGTAATTTCTTTTCCAATAATTGCTAAGCGATCATCTTCTGAAAGACCGCCCCAAATGCCGTAAGGCTCTTGAACTGCAAGGGCATGCTTTCTGCACGCTTCAATCACTGGGCATGATGCACAGACCGCTTTCGCCGAATTTTCGCGATTGCGTCTGCGGGGACCACGTTCTCCATCTGGATGGAAGAACATTTCAGTTGGTAGATCACGACAAGCGCCCTGATATTGCCATTCCCATTCATCGGCAACGGGACGCGGTAAGCGAGATATTTCAGCCATGGAGTAACCATACAATCGAGTCATAAGTTGTTCAAGTGGCAACGCTCCATAACTTGTTCAATTCGGGGTTTCGGGTGGTGGGATTGCTCACTTCACGCAACGATATGCCTATGGCAACTCAGGAAGAGCTTCTTACGGTAGCGGCCGTCGCCCGCCGCCTAGGGGTTGCCCCTGCCACTCTGCGCACCTGGGATCGCCGCTATGGGCTGGGGCCGTCCTCCCATGAAATGGGCGAACACAGACGTTACTGCCCCGCCGATCTCGCCCGCCTAACTGTGATGCGCCGACTCATCTCAAGTGGAGTCTCGGCCTGCGATGCGGCCGAGCAGGCCTTACTTCATAAAGGCTCAATTAAAGTTGAAGAGATTCTCGATAGTTACATTGTTCGAGAAGATTTAGTTTCTGCTTTACATAGAGCAGCAAAAACTCTCGATAAAAACTTTTTAGAAACTGCGTTGCGTAAAGATTTAGCTGAATTCGGCGTTGAAGCTTCATGGTCTGAAGTCATTGTTCCGCTTTTGTTTCTTATTGGTGATGATTGGCAAGCTAGTGGCCAAGGTGTAGAAATTGAACACTTGCTCACTGAGATTTTGAAACGAATCTTGAGAGAAAATATTGAAGAGATTACGCAACCAATTAATGCCCATCCAGTCTTACTTGCATCAGTTGGTGATGAGATGCATTCACTTGCATTGCATGCACTTTCTGCCGCGTTAGCTGAAAGAAAAATTGAATGTTATTTCTTAGGACCTAGAACTCCGCTCTCAGCCTTGTCCGGAATGATTTCTCGTTCAGCTCCTCCGGCAGTCTTTCTCTGGGCGCAATTACCCCAAAATGCCGACCCGAAGTTTTTCAAAGAGATACCAGTGATTCGCCCTATGCCTCGCATCGTTTTGGGTGGACCTGGCTGGGATCCCGAGCAGTGCAAAGATGTTGTGATTGTGAGTGATTTGGCCAATGCCTGTGCTGAAATCGAGCGTGCAGTAGGTCTCTAAAGCCCCGATAGACTTGCGACTTCTACAGTGCAGACATCGGGAGGGTAGATGAGCGAGAACGATAAAGTCGCAATGCTCGGGCTTACTTATGACGATGTTCTTTTGTTACCCGATGCCTCAGATGTAGTGCCATCAGAAGTTGATACAACTACCCGCTTAACGCGAAACATTACGATTGCCGTCCCATTGGTTTCATCGGCAATGGATACGGTTACTGAATCAGCAATGGCAATCGCAATGGCTAAAGCTGGCGGAATTGGAATTATTCACCGCAACTTACCTATCGATGAACAAGTTACACATGTGAAGTTAGTAAAAAATGTTGGTCTTGCAGGTGCTGCAGTTGGTGTTGGCGACGATGGTTTTGCACGTGCACAGGCATTGATCGAAGCAGGTGTAGATGTTGTGGTTGTAGATACTGCCCACGGACATCACCGAGCAGTACTTGATTCAATTTCAAGAATTAAAAAGTTTGCACCTACCGTTGATATTATCGGCGGAAATATTGCTACTCGCGCAGGTGCCCAAGCTTTGATTAATGCCGGAGCAGATGCGGTAAAGGTTGGCGTTGGGCCAGGATCAATCTGCACAACTCGAGTTGTTGCAGGCGTTGGTGTTCCACAAATTACCGCAATCATGGAAGCTGCCAAAGCGTGCAACAAAGCTGGGATCCCATTGATTGCAGATGGCGGACTTCAATATTCAGGTGACATTGTGAAAGCAATTGTTGCCGGCGCACATTCAGTAATGCTCGGTTCATTGTTAGCTGGCTGTGAAGAGTCACCGGGAGAACTTGTAGAAATTGGTGGCATTACTTACAAGGCTTATCGCGGAATGGGTTCACTTGGTGCAATGCAATCCCGCGGTGAAAAGAAATCATATTCAAAAGATAGATACATGCAGGACGATGTTTTATCTGAAGACAAACTTGTTCCAGAAGGTATTGAAGGAAAAGTTGCTTTGCGTGGTTCTGTTGCTGAAGTTGTCCATCAATTAGTTGGTGGTTTGCGTTCAGGAATGGGTTATGCGGGAGCACCAGATATTGAAACGTTGCGCCGCGAAGGTCGATTGATTCAAATTACTTCCGCTGGTTTACAGGAAAGTCATCCACACGATGTTGCTCATGTGGCCGATGCTCCAAATTATCAACAGAGAGGCCGCGCATGAATGAAGTTGAATTAGCACCGGGAAAGCGTGCTCGTACCGCATATTCATTTGATGACATTGCAATTGTTCCTAGTCGCCGTACTCGTGACCCAGAAAATGTTTCAACATCTTGGCAGATTGATGCATATAAATTTGATTTGCCAATGTTGGCCGCACCAATGGATTCTGTTGTTTCGCCAGAGACTGCAATTGAAATCGGTCGCTTAGGTGGATTAGGTGTTTTAAATCTTGAAGGCCTCTGGACGCGCTATGAAGATCCAAGAATTCCGCTGGGAGAAATCGCATCAATGCCAGATAAGCATGCAACTAAGCGCATGCAAGAAATTTATAGCGAGCCAATTAAACCCGAGCTTTTAAAAGCACGGATTGCCCAGATTCGTGATGCTGGAGTCACGGTTGCAGCTTCGCTCTCACCAGCTCGCACTGCCGAACTGCACAAAGCTGTAATTGCTGCAGGGGTCGATATCTTTGTTATTCGTGGAACAACAGTAAGTGCTGAACACGTTGCCGCTGAAAGCGAAGCGCTTAATTTAAAGAAATTTATCTATGAACTTGATGTGCCAGTAATTGTGGGAGGAGTTGCAACGGCAACTGCAGCGCTTCATTTAATGCGCGCAGGGGCTGCAGGCGTACTTGTTGGTTTTGGTGGCGGCGCGGCACATACAACTAGAAAAGTTTTAGGAATTGAAGTTCCAATGGCATCTGCAGTTGCTGAAGTTGCATCTGCGCGTCGTGAATACCTTGATGAATCCGGTGGTCGCTACGTACATGTAATTGCCGATGGCGCAGTTGGACGAAGCGGGGATATTGCAAAAGCAATTGCCTGCGGCGCAGATGCAGTAATGATGGGTTCACCTTTAGCTAAAGCAACACAAGCTCCAGGTCTTGGTTGGCACTGGGGATCAGAGGCGCATCACCAAGAACTTCCGCGCGGTGAACGTGTTGCAGTTGGAACTGTTGGAACCCTTGAAGAGATTCTGCTGGGTCCTTCGCATGCATCCGATGGCTCGATGAATTTATTTGGAGCCCTTCGCCGTGCGATGGCTACATGCGGATATTCAGATGTTAAAGAGTTCCAACGCGTTGAGGTACTTATTCACCGTGCTTAATGTTCGCGCAGTTTTGGTCGTCGATTTCGGGGCGCAGTATGCCCAATTGATCGCCCGCCGTGTTCGCGAAGCCCATGTTTATAGCGAAATTGTTCCATCATCGATCTCATCGGCCGAAGTTTTAGCTAAGAATCCCTCGGCAATTATTTTATCTGGTGGACCATCTAGTGTTTATGCAGAAAATGCACCAACTTTTGATTCAGCAATTCTTAATTTAGGAATTCCAGTTTTTGGAATCTGTTATGGATTTCAAACAATGGCCGCAGCTCTTGGCGGAGTTGTAAGTCAGACAGGTAAATCTGAATTTGGTCGCACCGAAATAGAAACGCTCAGCGGTTCAAAATTATTTGTTGATACTCCAACTTCACAGAAAACTTGGATGTCACACGGAGATGCAGTAACTCAAGCCCCTGCAGGATTTATCGTAAGCGCCAAAACTTTTGATACACCAATAGCTGCATTTGAAGATGCAACAGGAAAGATTGCTGGTGTTCAGTTTCACCCAGAAGTTTTACATAGCGAATATGGCCAAGCAATTTTGAAAAATTGGTTAATAAATATTGCTCAATGTGAAGCGAATTGGACAACTTCCAATATCGCCGAAACTGAAGTGAATAAAGCAAAAGCAATAATTGGATCAAAGCGAGTCATTTGTGGTTTATCAGGTGGAGTGGATTCAGCGGTTGCTGCAGCGATTATTCAACGTGCTGTAGGAAAACAACTGACCTGTGTTTTTGTAGATCATGGATTATTGCGCAAAGGTGAAGCCGAACAAGTTGAGCGAGATTTTGTTGCATCAACCGGAATTCAATTAGTAGTTGTAGATGCCAAGAAACAGTTTCTTGATGCACTTCGTGGCGTAGTCGATCCAGAAGAAAAGCGAAAAATTATCGGTCGCGAATTCATTCGCTCATTCGAAAGCGCTTCCCGTGAAATTGCCTCAGGGGGAGATGTTGAATTTTTAGTTCAAGGCACTTTGTATCCCGACGTCGTTGAATCCGGCGGCGGCACTGGCACGGCAAATATAAAATCTCATCACAACGTTGGTGGCCTGCCCGATGATCTTCAATTCACGCTCATTGAACCCCTTCGAACACTTTTTAAAGATGAAGTCCGCCAAGTTGGTATTGAACTTGGCTTGCCAGAAGAGATTGTGTGGCGCCAACCTTTCCCTGGCCCAGGTCTAGGTATCCGAATCGTTGGGGAAGTAACGCAAGCACGTTTAGATTTATTGCGAGATGCAGATGCCATCGCCCGCTTTGAATTAAAGGCTGCCGGACTTGATCGTGATATTTGGCAGTGCCCCGTTGTTTTACTTGCCGATGTGCGAAGTGTTGGGGTGCAAGGAGATGGGCGCACATATGGTCATCCAATTGTGCTGCGCCCTGTATCTAGTGAAGATGCGATGACTGCAGATTGGTCGCGCGTGCCCTACGAAGTTCTTGAAAGAATATCTACAAGAATTACCAATGAAGTCCGAGAAGTAAACCGAGTTGTCTTAGATGTAACAAGCAAACCACCAGGAACAATCGAATGGGAATAACTATGAAGAAAATCCTTGCAATCTTTGTCGTAGCTGCATTGAGTATCGCAACTCCAGCAATTGCTGCCAGCAAAGCGACTACGGTTGACGGCTGCAAAGCAAGAACTGCTACTGCACACAACCCTGCGACAGTAAAAGAGCCAGCTAGTGTTTCTAAGTCGCTACCTAAGACCATGACGATTACTACAAACTGTGGTCCGATTGTTATTTCATTGTTAACTAATAAAGCTCCACTAACGATTACTAAATTATCTGCTCTTGCCCGCGCTAAGTACTTTGATAAGAGCATCTGTCATCGATTGACGACACAAGGCATTTTTGTTTTGCAATGCGGAGATCCATCAGCATCTGGTTCAGGTACACCTACCGGCTGGAAAGGCTACAAGGATGAAAATCTTCCAACGGATGGAAAAAATATTTATCCTGCCGGAACTGTCGCAATGGCCAACTCTGGTCCAGGAACTAATGGAAGCCAATTTTTCTTGGTATACAAAGATTCAACGCTTTCTCCCAACTACACAGTGTGGGGAAAGATCACTAAAGGCCTTGATTTGTTAAATAAAATTGGCACAGTTGGTGCATACACAATTAATTCAACGGACAATAAAGCCTATTACGCAGCTGATGGTTATCCGATTCAACCAATCGATATTGTTAAAGTTACTGTTAAATAATTAATTTGTATTAACTATTTTAAAAGCTTCAGCAATTCGACCTTCGGGAAGTCCACCAATTCCAGCATTGCGCTGGCCCCATTCACGCACCATGTTCTCAAGTTCTTTGTTGTGCGCAGTTTGAGATGCATGGGCGTGAAGCGCTTTCATCTTTAAATCAAAAGTGTCGGTTATATCGACGAAATGATCAGGATGAGAAAAAGCGCTAAGCCATACTTCTTTAACTCGCCAAGGTTGCAAACCTTCTTGCTCCATCAAATCAGTGAAAGCAAAAGGATTTCGTGCATCGGGGTAGACCGCTTGAACTGCGGCCTCACCGGCAGCTAAATGATCTGGATGGCTAGCACCAATGCGATCCCAATTTCGTTCAGGGCTTTGACAGACCATGCGATCAGGTCGTGATTTACGAATCTGACGAACTAAATCTTTACGAAGTCCAAGTGTTGGTTCAAGGTGTCCATCGACGTAGTTGAGAAAAGTAATATCGGTAACGCCTATTGCTTCACCTGCTGCACGTTGTTCACGTTGTCGAATTGCTGGCATCTCTTCTTTAGTAAAACCTGACTCTTCACCACCCTGGTCACCATTTGTGCAAAATACATATGCAACTTCAATACCTTTTTTTACCCACTGGGCAATTGTTCCGGAAGCGCCAAAATCTGAATCATCAGGGTGCGCACTTATGACCAAAACTCGTTTGATCTCGCTATCTGCAATCGGTTCCATGTCGGTAAGCCTAATAGACTGCGCGCTATGACGAGTACTGATCCGCTGCTCAATGGGCTCAATCCCCAACAAGGTGCGGCAGTAACGCATTCCGGAGGTCCACTACTTGTAGTTGCAGGTGCCGGCTCTGGAAAAACTCGAGTTCTTACGCGTCGAATCGCTTATTTAATGTCTAGGCGAAATGTTGCTCCCTTTCAAATCCTGGCAATTACTTTCACTAATAAAGCCGCCGGTGAAATGAAGGAACGCGTGGGCGAACTTGTTGGTCCGATTGCTAAATCAATGTGGGTCTCAACTTTTCACTCGGCTTGTGTGCGAATTCTGCGCCAAGAGGCAGCTCGACTGGGTTATAGCAACTCGTTTTCAATTTATGACTCTGCAGATTCGCTTCGCTTAATCACTATTGTGGCAAAAGAACTCAACCTTGATCCCAAGCGATACCCAGCGCGCCAATTTCAATCCATGATTTCTAATGCAAAAAATGAACTACTGGGGCCGCAAGATTATGTGAATGCTGCCAGTAATCAATTTGAGCAAGTAGTGGCAGATGTCTATGCGTTGTACCAACAACGGTTAACTCGGGCGAACGCCATGGATTTTGATGATTTGATTTTGAAAACCGTCGAAGTATTACAAAGATTTCCAGAAGCAAAAGCTCGCTTTCGATCTAGATTTCGTCATGTCTTAGTTGATGAGTATCAAGACACTAATCACGCGCAATATATTTTAGTGAAAGAGCTTGTTGGCACCGAAACTGAAGGAATTGAGCCAGCTGAACTGTGCGTAGTGGGTGATGCCGATCAAAGCATTTATGGTTTTCGTGGAGCAACGATTCGCAATATTTTGCAGTTTGAAATGGATTACCCCAATGCAACTACGGTTCTACTAGAACAAAACTATCGCTCAACACAAAATATTCTCAACGCAGCAAATGCGGTGATTACTAGAAACGAAAGCCGTAAAGAGAAGAATTTGTGGTCAGATGCGGGCTCGGGTGCACCACTAGTTGGTTATGTCGCTGAAAACGAACATGATGAAGCAATCTTTATTGCAGATGAGATTCGTCAGTTACAGCGGGATTTAAAATCACAACCTGGCGACACTGCAATTTTTTATCGAACAAACGCCCAATCGCGTGTCTTTGAAGAAGTTTTCATGCGCAATGCTTTGGCATACAAAGTCGTTGGCGGCCTACGCTTTTATGAAAGACGCGAAGTCAAAGATCTCTTGGCTTACTTGCGCGTGCTTTCAAATCTAGAGGATGAGATTTCACTGCGCCGAATAATTAATGTTCCTAAGCGTGGAATTGGCGATACATCCTTAGATTATGTAGATGCATTCGCAAGAGAAAACGGCATCTCCTTTTGGAGTGGATTATTAAGATGTACCGAAGTCGAGAGTTTATCTTCCCGTTCAGCCCAATCAATTATTGATTTCACCTCAATGATTAGTGCGCTCAATGTTCTTGTCGAAGCTAAAACTCGCCCATCTGTAATTGTGGAAGCGGCGCTGGAACAATCTGGATTACTAAAAGAGTTAGTAGATAGTGTCGATCCACAAGATGAAGTTCGCGTAGAAAACTTAAAAGAACTTGTTGCTGTTTCAATGGAGTATGAAGAACGACCAATCGAGGAACTTGCTGAAGATGAAGAAATTTCACTTGCAGGCTTTCTAGAAAAAGTATCTCTAGTGGCTGATGCTGATGAAATTCCAGATGGTGAAGACCATGGTGGCGTAGTAACCATGATGACGTTGCACACCGCTAAAGGTCTCGAATTCCCAACGGTTTTCTTAACTGGAATGGAAGATGGAATCTTCCCCCATTCACGAACTCTGGGAGAAAAAGATGAAGTCGAAGAGGAGCGCCGGCTTGCCTACGTTGGTTTAACTCGCGCACGTGAGCGCCTATATATTTCGCGCGCAGAATATAGATCTACGTGGGGAGCACCAAATTACAATCCGCCATCGCGCTTTCTAGATGAAATTCCTGAAGATGTAATCGAGTGGCGAAATGAAAGTCGAACCTCACTTTCGCCATCACTAGTTCGAAAATCCAGAACAGTTACTGCGCCTCCGCCACGCGCCACGGGCAAAAAAATTACGACGATGGAGCTACAGATCGGTGATCGTGTGTCACATGACACATTTGGTTTGGGAACTGTTGTTGCAGTTGCGGGCGGCGGCGAAAAGGCTGAAGCGACCATTAACTTTGGGCAGTACGGCGAGAAGCGATTACTCCTGCGCTATGCACCCGTTGAGAAGCTCTAGGATTAACCCCTAATCGAGATGTGGAGCTCCAGTGGATCTATTTGAATATCAGGCCCGCGATTTATTTGAAAAGCATGGCGTACCAGTTTTAGCCGCAGCTATCGCTACAACTGCCGATGAAGCCGAAGCTGCAGCCACGAAAATTGGTGGAGCAGTTGTTGTTAAAGCACAAGTAAAAGTTGGTGGCCGTGGAAAAGCAGGCGGCGTAAAGCTTGCACAGGATCCTGCTGATGCCCGCGAAAAGGCAGCAGCGATTTTAGGTATGGATATTAAAGGTCACATTGTTGGAACGGTAATGATTGCAGCTGCAGCACCTATCGAATCCGAGTACTACTTAGCTATTTTGCTAGATCGATCCAATCGAACATTTCTTGTAATGGCTTCGGTATCAGGCGGAATGGATATTGAAGAAGTTGCACATACTGCACCTGAAAAATTAGCCAAAGTCCCAGTTTCTGCCGTTGATGGAATTAATTTAGCTAAAGCGCAAGAAATTATTGCTGCGGCAAATTTTCCAGGTGATGTTGCCGAGCAAGTTGCACACGTTCTTGTTAAGTTGTGGGAAGTCTTTCAATCCGAGGATGCAACGTTAGTTGAAGTTAATCCACTTGTTAAAACTATAGATGGCAAAGTAATTGCTCTAGATGGCAAAGTTACTTTAGATGACAATGCGGATTTTCGTCAGCCAGAACATGAAGCGTTAATTGATCAAGCGGCAGAAAATCCTTTAGAAGCTGCCGCAAAAGAAAAAGGTTTGAACTACGTCAAACTTGATGGCCAAGTCGGAATTATTGGCAACGGTGCCGGACTTGTAATGAGTACGTTAGATGTTGTTGCCTATGCCGGCGAAAAACACGGAGGCGTGCGCCCAGCAAACTTCTTAGATATTGGTGGCGGAGCTTCAGCACAAGTTATGGCTGATGGCCTTTCAATCATTCTTGGCGACAAAGATGTGAAAAGTGTTTTTGTTAATGTTTTTGGTGGAATTACTGCATGTGATGCAGTTGCAACTGGAATTGTGCAAGCCCTTGAGTTACTAGGTTCAAGTGCCACTAAACCAATCGTTGTTCGCCTAGATGGCAACAATGTTATTGAAGGTCGTGCGATTTTAGATAAAGCCGCTCACCCACTCGTGCAACAGCTCGACACAATGGATGGAGCAGCTGATCGTGCTGCAGAATTGGCGGCTAAGTAAATGTCTATTTTTATTAATGAAAACACTAAAGTAATTGTTCAAGGCATGACCGGTTCAGAAGGAACTAAGCACACACGTCGAATGTTGGCCTCAGGTACAAAAATTGTAGGTGGCGTAACTCCAGGTAAGGGCGGACAAGTAGTTGATATCGATGGTCATCAACTTCCAGTCTTTAATACTGTTGCCGAAGCTATGTCTTCAACTGGTGCAAATGCATCTGTAGTTTTTGTTCCACCTAAGTTTGCTAAAGCGGCAGTAATCGATGCAATTGATGCAGCAATGCCATTGGTTGTTGTAATCACTGAAGGAATTCCAGTTCACGACTCGGCAAGTTTTTATGCTTACTCATTAACTAAGGGAACAACACAAATTGTTGGACCTAACTGTCCAGGATTGATAAGTCCAGGTAAGTCAAATATCGGCATCATTCCAGCAGATATCACTGGTTCTGGGCCAATTGGTTTAGTTTCTAAATCTGGAACGCTGACTTATCAAATGATGTACGAGCTTCGCGACATTGGATTTAGCACCGCAGTTGGTATCGGTGGAGATCCTGTAATTGGTACTACACACATCGATTGCTTAAAAGCTTTTCAAGATGATCCAGACACTCAAGCAATCGTCATGATTGGTGAAATTGGTGGCGATGCTGAAGAGCGTGCCGCAGCTTTTATTGCACAGTATGTAACTAAGCCAGTTGTTGGTTATGTTGCAGGTTTTACGGCACCTGAAGGCAAAACTATGGGGCATGCAGGTGCAATTGTTTCGGGCTCTTCAGGTACTGCACAAGGAAAGAAAGATGCCCTTGAAGCCGCTGGAGTAAAAGTTGGTCAGACTCCAAGTGAAACCGCGCGCTTATTGCGTGCGATTCTAGGCCGCTAAAGCAATGTTTGGCCGCGTACTTGGTACCTCACTGGTCCAAGTCACGCGCAGTATTGCAATTCTGCTTTTCCCACTTTCTTTTTTAACAATAATCGCGTGGACAACTGCAGGTAGTACCAGCGGAAATACTGGCGATCCGCTTCGTGCCGCACTCTGGCTCTGGCTTGGTGGGCATCAAATTCCCTTCCACTTAATCTTTACGTCTTCCCAAATGGTTGATCATCTTTCTTATCTTCCAATTGGCGGAATCATCTTTCCTATCCTCGCAATTCGTAGCGGAGTAAGTCGAACAATTGAGCGGCTGGGAAATGACTCATCACTAACACCGTTAGCGCGAACTTTATTTTCAATCCAATACACAATCATTGCTGTCGCTATTTCTTATTTTTCAACTACTGAAGGCGTACGACCACTTTGGTATATCGCACCGATACTTCTCTTGCCATTAACTTTTCTTACAGCTTCTACCGTTGAAAGAAGAGTGAGTTATGGTCAAGCCGTACTGTATGGATCGCGTGCAATTGCACTTTTATTAGGTTTAGCGGCTTTACTCTTAGCTGCGTCAATATTCCTGCATTTGGGAACCATCAAAGATATAACAACGGTTTTAGAGCCGGGAATTGTCGGTGGTTTTATCTTGCTTCTACTTAATATTTTATATATTCCAAATGCCGTAGTTGCAACTTTGGCGTATTTGTCAGGCTCAGGTTTTGCGGTTGGAAATGGAACGCTTGTTGCCCCATGGAGTTTTCATATCAATACACTTCCGGCTTTTCCACTCTTAGGCGCATTGCCTACAGGCAAATTTATGCCAGCATTTTTTGGAATCACATGTGTAATTATTGTTGGGGCAGTATTAACAAGTTGGACAATAAATTTCACTTCGCGAGTTCTAGTTCAAAGTCTGGCAATCTCCCTGATTTTCTGTGCAGCAATTTCCTATCTTGCAAGTGGCTCACTCATTACACGCAATCTTTCAGCTTTTGGAGTTTCTCCATGGAAATTCACCATCACCGTAATATCTGAATTAGCATTTGGTGTTGTTTTAGCTGTCTTCATACCAAGAATTATTAAACGCACATGAAACATCGTGTTGTCATCCTCGCATCTGGTGCCGGGACTTTAGCCCAAGCGTTATTTGACGCAGAAGATTTAGCAATCGAAATTGTTGCCGTAATCAGCGATAAAAAGCGCGCAGCTGTACTTGAGCGAGCAAACAGACATGGAATTCCAACCCAAGTAATTGAATTGACTGACTCGCGGCACACATGGAACCAAGAAATTATTCAAGCAGTTGCTGATTACAAGGCCGATTTAGTAGTAAGTGCTGGTTTTATGAAAATTCTGCCGCCCGATTTCGTAAATAGATTCCCAACAATAAATTGTCACCCTGCGCTGCTGCCAGAGTTTCCAGGCGCTCATGCAGTACGAGATGCGTTAGCCGCTGGTGTAAGTGTTACGGGTACAACGGTTCATTGGGTTGATGCTGGAGTAGATACCGGTCCAATAATTACTCAGATGGAAGTCCCGGTTATGCCAGATGATAATGAA
The DNA here is from genome assembly GCA_903852815.1 of uncultured Actinomycetes bacterium. GTDB lineage: Bacteria > Actinomycetota > Actinomycetes > Nanopelagicales > Nanopelagicaceae > Planktophila. The sequence continues at coordinate 8,205 of CAINRW010000015.1, read as the reverse complement.
GACACTCTCCATGAGAGAATTAAGAAAGTTGAACGAGGTCTCATTGTCGCGACCATAGCCCTGATACTTCCAACGCTGGAGCGCCATGACTGATCGCAAAAAAATCCGCAGAGCTTTAGTGAGTGTTTACGATAAACAACGCTTACTAGAGATAGGTCAAGCTCTCAGCGCTGCCGGAGTGGAAATCCTTTCCACTGGTTCGACTGCACTCAATCTTCGCAGTGCAGGAATTTCCGTCACCGAGGTTAGCGAGTACACAGGTTTCCCTGAAATCATGGGTGGGCGTGTAAAGACTTTGCATCCTCGTGTGCATTCAGGGATTTTGGCAGATCAAAACAACCCAGAACATCTTGCCGCGATTAAAGAGTTAGATATTCAAACCTTTGATTTAGTCATAATTAATCTGTATCCATTTGCAGAGACAATTGCATCAGGTGCAGATTTCGCCGAATGCATAGAACAGATAGATATTGGTGGACCTTCGATGTTGCGCGGGGCCGCAAAAAACCATGGTTCGGTGGCAGTGATTTGTCAGACTTCACAATATGACCACTTACTTACTTCGCTAAATGCTGGTGGCTTCACACTTGCCGAGCGCCGACAACTAGCTTTAGAAGTTTTTAGAACTACTGCGCAATACGACGTAACAATTGCAAATTGGTTAGGCAAAGATGAAGAACTTCCAGAATGGTTTGCCAGAGTTTGGCTGCGCGAGAACACGCTTCGTTATGGTGAAAATCCACATCAAAAGGCGGCGATTTATTCTGGCGGACCAAGTGGAATTGTAAATGCCGTGCAACTGCACGGAAAAGAGATGTCATTTAACAACTACACCGATGCCGAGTCCGCTTGGCGTGCAGTTTTAGATCACGAGAATTCTGCAGTTGCAATTATGAAGCATGCAAATCCATGCGGCATCGCAGTTTCCTCAAATGGAATTGCACATGCATATACACAGGCACATGCGTGTGATCCAGTTTCTGCTTTTGGTGGCGTAGTTGCAGCTAATCGAAAAGTTGATCTTGCCATGGCGACGCCACTGTCTGAAGTGTTTACTGAAGTTTTAATCGCCCCTGACTATGACGAAGATGCACTTGCGCTTTTGATGAAGAAAGCAAATATTCGAATTTTGAAATGTGATCTTGCAACAATTTCTGAATTTGAACTCCGCCCAGTTTCAGGTGGAATGCTTTTACAAGATACAGATTTGATTAATGCGCCAGGAGATTTACCAAGTAACTGGAAACAGGTCAGCGGTGAAGCCGTTGACGACCAGACAATGAAAGATCTTGAATTTGCTTGGCGGAGCGTTCGAAGCGTTAAGAGCAATGCAATTCTCTTGGCAAAGAACACCGCATCTGTAGGAATAGGAATGGGCCAAGTGAATCGCGTTGATTCTGCGCGACTTGCAGTTACACGTGCGGCAGATCGAGTAAAGGGAAGCGTTGCTGCAAGTGATGCCTTCTTTCCATTTGCCGATGGCCTTGAAATCTTGCTCGATGCAGGCGTGGTTGCAATAGTGCAACCAGGTGGAAGTGTTCGTGATGAAGAAGTAATTGCTGCTGCGCAAAAAGCCGGCATTGCGATGTTCTTCACAGGGGTACGCCACTTCTCTCATGCTTAAAGGGCGAATAAGATAAGTACCATGAGCGCACAAATTTTAGATGGCAAGGCATTGGCTTCAACAATTAAAGGTCAGTTAGCAGTTCGCGTGAGCGAATTAAAGAGCCGGGGAATTACACCAGGCCTTGGAACTGTTCTTGTTGGAGATGATCCTGGTTCGCACTCATATGTTGGCGGCAAACATCGCGATTGTCATGAGATTGGAATTAATTCAATCCGAGTGGATTTGCCAGAGAGTGCAAGTGAAGCCGATGTACTAGCTGCAATTAAAGATTTAAATGCCTCACCTGAGTGCACCGGTTACATAGTTCAGTTACCAATGCCAAAAGGAATTAATACTCAGCGCGTTCTAGAAGCTATTGATCCATCCAAAGATGCCGATGGTTTACACCCGATGAATCTTGGACGTCTAGTGTCAGGTTATGACGCACCACTTCCATGCACACCACATGGAATCGTTGAACTTCTTACCCACTATGGAATCAGCACAAAAGGCGCAGAAGTTACAGTTATTGGTCGTGGCTTAACTGTTGGTCGCCCGCTCGGTTTATTGCTCACTCGCAAGCAGGAAAATGCCACAGTTACTTTGACACATACCGGAACAAAAGATTTGGTGACTCATACAAAAAATGCCGACATTATTGTTGCCGCAATTGGTCAAGCACATTTCTTAAAAGCCGACATGATTAAGCCAGGTGCCGTCGTCATCGATGTTGGAATTTCACGTACCGATAAAGGTTTGCTTGGCGATGTAGATCCATCCGTAATGGAGATTGCTTCTTGGGTCGCTCCAATGCCAGGTGGAGTTGGTCCAATGACACGTGCCATGTTGGTCAAGAATGTTGTTGATGCATGCGGATAAAAGATCGACCTTTAACACTTATAAGTAATGTATTAATTCTGATTGGAATAACTCTGGGTCTTGTCGGAATAGTGCGAGGTGGGTCACTTTTTATCGCATTGGGAACTGCGGGCATCGCAATAAATGCGCGGCACCAACGAAAATTCGACTTTTATTTTCCACTTCTTATAGCGATTGCCCTTTTTACGCTGGCAATCGCACTTCCTCGCGGGCGGTAGAGTTTGCTCAGTGCCTTACATAGGCAGCGCGAGTTTAAGGAGTACGCCATGGGCGGAAAAGTCACAGTAGTTGGTGCGGGTTTTTATGGTTCAACAACTGCACTTCGGTTAGCCGAGTACAACATCTTCGACACTGTTGTTTTAACAGATATCCTCGAAGGTAAATCTGAGGGTTTAGCGCTAGATATGAATCAATCCCGTGCAATTGAAGGTTTTGAAACTCGTATCGTTGGCGCAACTACAACTCCTGAAGGCGCTGGCTATGAAGCAACTGCCAACTCTGACGTAGTTGTCATTACCGCCGGCCTTCCACGCAAACCAGGTATGAGCCGAATGGATCTCATCGGTATTAATGCCGGAATCGTTCGCGGTGTTGCCGAAAATATTGCGAAGCATTCTCCACAAGCAGTGATCATCGTCGTTTCAAATCCACTTGATGAGATGACCGCACTGGCACAAATCGCTACTAATTTTCCAAAGAATCGCGTCATGGGGCAAGCGGGAATGCTCGATACTGCCCGCTTCACTAACTTCGTTGCCGAAAAACTAGGCGTAAAAGTTGGTGCTGTAAAAACGCTAACACTGGGTTCACATGGCGACACTATGGTTCCAGTTCCAAGCCGCTGCACAGTAGATGGCAAAGCACTGAGCGATCTGTTATCGCAGAGCGAAATTGATGAATTAGTTGATCGCACTCGCAATGGCGGCGCTGAAGTTGTTGCACTTCTAAAAACTGGTTCAGCTTATTACGCACCTTCAGCTGCAGCTGCTCGAATGGCAAAAGCAGTTATTGAAGATTCAGGCGCAGTCATGCCAGTGTGTGCATGGGTTGATGGCGAATATGGAATTTCAGGTGTCTATCTCGGAGTCGAAGCAGAAATCGGCCGTACCGGAATTAAAAAAGTTGTTGAAAGTAAGTTAACTGATTCAGAAGTTGAAGCCCTTAAGGCAGCAGCAGAAGCAGTTCGCGCAAAGCAAGCAGACGTACAAACACTCTAAAGGAGCGCATGAGACATGGCTAAGATCAAAGTTGAAGGAACTGTTGTTGAATTAGATGGCGACGAGATGACTCGCATCATCTGGCAGTTCATCAAAGACTCACTCATCCTTCCTTACCTAGACGTAAATCTTGAATATTACGACCTTGGTATGGATAATCGTGATGCAACTGATGACCAAGTAACTATTGATTCCGCTCACGCAATTCAAAAGCACGGAGTCGGAATCAAGTGCGCAACAATTACTCCTGACGAGGCACGTGTTGAAGAGTTTGGTTTGAAGAAGATGTGGAAGTCACCTAACGGAACTGTCCGCAATATTTTAGGTGGAGTAATTTTCCGTGAACCAATCATTATTAGCAATGTTCCGCGCTTGGTTCCACACTGGACTAAGCCAATCGTTATTGGTCGCCATGCTTTCGGTGATCAATACAAGGCAACAGATTTCAGAGTGCCTGGTGCAGGAAAGCTCACAATGACTTTCGTTCCAGAGGATGGTTCAGCACCAACCGAACACACAGTCTTTGACTTTAAATCATCAGGTGTTGCAATGGGTATGTACAACGTTGATGATTCAATCCGCGACTTTGCTCATGCATCGTTGAACTATGGATTAATGCGTAAATATCCAGTTTATCTTTCAACGAAAAATACTATTTTGAAAGCTTACGACGGACGCTTTAAAGATATTTTTGAAGAGATTTATCAGGCAGAGTTCAAAGAGAAATTTGAAGCTGCAGGTATTTGGTACGAGCACCGCTTAATCGATGACATGGTTGCAATGTCACTTCGTATGGAAGGCGGCTATGTCTGGGCATGTAAGAACTATGATGGCGATGTTCAATCTGACACTGTTGCACAAGGTTATGGCTCACTTGGTTTAATGACTTCAGTTCTGATGACTCCAGATGGAAAAGTTGTTGAGTCTGAAGCAGCACATGGAACTGTTACTCGTCACTACCGCGATCATCAAAAAGGTAAGGCAACATCTACAAATCCAATCGCATCAATTTTTGCTTGGACTCGTGGACTTGCTCACCGTGCCAAACTTGATAACAATGCCGAGCTAGCCAATTTCTGTGACACGCTAGAGCGCGTCTGTATTGAAACTGTCGAGCAGGGGAAGATGACTAAAGATCTTTCACTATTGATTTCAAAAGATGCGCCGTATCAGACCACTCAGGAATTCCTCAACTCAATTGATGAAAACCTCAAGAAGGCGATGGCTTAAGCCCAACCTCGGTTTTTATTGAGGGCTAGACCTCGGTTTTTTGATTGCCTGACTAACTAGGGCGGTCTACTTTCTTACCAACATCGCGGGCACCACTGCCGGCATGAAGTTGGAGGAGACATGACTGATTTCATTGCTCCCGGACAACCCGGAAGCAAAGTTAATTACGCATCACGATACGACCATTGGATCAATGGCGAATATGTGCAACCAGATTCAGGACAGTATTTTGAAAACGTAACTCCAGTTACTGGAAAAGTTTTTTGTGAAGTTGCACGAGGAAATGCCAAGGATATTGATAAGGCGCTAGATGCCGCGCATGCAGCAGCACCTGCGTGGGGTAAAACTTCGGCAACTGAGCGGGCAATTATTCTCAACAAAATTGCCGATCGTATGGAGGCAAATGTCGAGGCGATTGCTGTCGCAGAAACTTGGGAAAACGGAAAACCAATCCGTGAGGCACTTTATGTAGATATCCCACTTGCGATTGATCACTTCAGATATTTCGCAGCAGCAATTCGTGCGCAAGAAGGAAGTGCCGGCGAACTAGACCACGACACTGTTGCATATCATTTTCATGAACCATTAGGTGTTGTTGGTCAAATCATTCCTTGGAACTTTCCAATTTTGATGGCAGTGTGGAAGTTAGCTCCAGCTATTGCGGCAGGAAACTGCGTGGTGCTAAAGCCTGCAGAGCAAACCCCAGTATCAATTCTTTTCCTCATGGACATCATTAAGGATTTATTACCACCAGGTGTAGTAAATATCGTGAATGGTTTTGGCGTAGAAGCTGGAAAGCCTTTAGCCTCATCACCTCGAATTGCAAAGATTGCCTTCACTGGTGAAACCACAACAGGGCGTTTGATCATGCAGTATGCATCTGAAAACATCATTCCAGTGACTCTCGAACTCGGTGGCAAAAGTCCAAATATCTTCTTCAACGATGTTGCCGCAGAAAATGATGCTTTCTATGACAAGGCTCTTGAAGGTTTCACCATGTTTGCAGTAAATCAGGGTGAAGTATGCACGTGCCCATCACGTGGCTTGGTCGAGGCCAAGATTTACGACAAGTTCATGGGCGATGTAACTGCGCGCACTAAGGCCATTAAGCAAGGCCACCCACTAGATCTCTCAACGATGATTGGTGCACAAGCAAGCACTGATCAACTTGAAAAGATTCTTTCCTACCTTGATATAGGTAAGAAAGAGGGAGCAAAAGTAATCACAGGTGGAGAGCGCGCAGATTTAGGCGGTGAATTATCTGGTGGTTATTACATCATGCCAACAATTTTTGAAGGTAACAACAAGATGAGAATCTTCCAGGAAGAAATCTTTGGTCCCGTTGTCTCAGTTACAAAATTTGATGGTTTTGATAATGCTATGGAGATTGCAAATGACACTTTGTATGGCTTAGGCGCAGGTGTTTGGACTCGCGATATGAACACTGCATATCGTGCCGGTCGCGCAATCCAAGCTGGCCGTGTCTGGACTAATTGTTATCACGCATATCCAGCTGGTGCCGCCTTTGGTGGTTATAAAGCTTCTGGAATAGGACGCGAAAACCATAAAATGATGCTGGACCATTACCAACAAACAAAGAACCTGCTAGTTTCATATTCACCAAACAAGCTTGGTTTCTTTTAAGGAGTACGAATGACATTGCCGCCTCGCGTTGATTACACACGTGAGGCGGCTTTGTTATTAATAAAACTCACGCGCATTAATGGTCCGCTGATGTTTCATCAATCTGGTGGATGCTGCGATGGATCTTCTCCCATGTGTTATCTCAAAGGTGAATTTCGAGTGGGTGGATCCGATGTTTTAATAGGTGAGTTAAAAATTGATGAACTCGGTGAAGGCATTCAAGTGTGGATGTCAGCAACCCAGTTTGAATATTGGAAGCACACACATTTAACAATTGATGTTGTTGATGGTCGCGGCGCAGGATTTTCGCTGGAGTCCACTGAAGGCAAACGTTTTCTAATCCGATCACGATTATTTACCGATGATGAATGGGCCTTGCTTGAAAATTCCCCTGTTAAAACAGGAGCATAAAAAAACCCGCCGAATAATCGGCGGGTTTTTTATTTAAGGCGAATTAAATACGCTCACCAGTTGTTGAATTGAACAAGTGAACTGCATTTGGATTTACAGTTACAGAGATTGTCTCGCCAGCCTTTGGAGGATTCTTAGGATCCCAGCGGACGATAATCTGTGCACCTTCATCAGAAGCATTTGCGAACTTAACATTTGTATCAGCTGGCTTTCCATAAACGAAAGCATCTGAGCCAAGTTCTTCAACAACTTCAACTAGAACGTGGAAACCATCGGATGCAGGTGTGAAGCCTTCTGGGCGAACACCAACAGTAATTTCATTTCCAGCAGATGCAGGAACTGCAACTCCAAGATTTCCAAGCATTGCTTGGCCATTAACGATTGGCGCATTAAGCAAGTTCATGGCAGGTGAACCAATAAATCCAGCTACGAAAGCATTTGCTGGGTTGTCATAGAGGTTACGAGGTGTATCAACTTGTTGTAACAAGCCATCTTTTAGAACTGCTACGCGATCACCCATAGTCATAGCTTCAACCTGGTCGTGAGTTACATACACAGTTGTAATTCCTAAACGGCGCTGTAGTGCAGCGATTTGTGTACGAGTTGCAACGCGCAACTTCGCATCAAGGTTTGAAAGAGGTTCGTCCATAAGGAACACCTGAGGTTCGCGAACAATTGCGCGTCCCATTGCAACACGTTGACGCTGTCCACCTGAAAGCGCTTTTGGCTTGCGCTCTAGATATGGCTCGAGGTCAAGAAGTTTTGCAGCTTCAAGTACGCGACGTTCGCGCTCTTCTTTAGGAGTTCCCGCGATTTTTAGCGCGAAGCCCATATTTTCTGCAACTGTCATGTGTGGATACAGCGCATATGACTGGAAAACCATCGCGATATCGCGATCTTTTGGTGCAACGTTTGTTACGTCGCGATCACCGATCAAGATTCTTCCATTATCGACTTCTTCAAGTCCTGCCAACATACGAAGTGATGTTGACTTTCCGCAACCTGATGGTCCAACCAAAACTAAAAACTCTCCATCATTAACAGTGAGATTTAATTTATCGACTGCAGGTGCAGTTGTTCCTGGATAGATACGTGATGCGGCTTCGAAAACTACTGATGCCATGAGATTTCTCTCCTTCTCCGGGCAGGTACGTGCCCGACGGTCCGAGGATGAAGGTGATGGCCCGGTTGGGCCAACGGAGGAAGATTACGCGTATT
>CAINRW010000014.1 GCA_903852815.1 uncultured Actinomycetes bacterium | reverse complement strand
CCAAAGCGCAAGAAGGCAGCAGCAGCTCCAGCTGCTTAATTAATGAGCAATTAAAAAAACCCGTCACGAAAGTGGCGGGTTTTTTTATGCAATAAAATTATTTGACTTTAATTTTCACTCACTTCTTTTCTCAAAGAATCTTCAATGCGTGAAAAAATCTGTGCAAGCGCTTCTTGATCCGCTTTTGTTAAATGATCTACAAAACGAGTCCGCACACTTTCGACATGATCAGGTGCTGCAGCAACAATTGCTTTCCACCCCTTAGCCGTCATCACTGCAAAATATCCGCGCTTATCCGATGGGCATGCTTCCCGTTTAACCCAGCCCGCTTTCTCCATGACCTTCATTCGATGTGAAAGTCGCGAGCGCGAAAGCAGCGCAATATCTGCCAATTCGCTCATACGCATCTTGCGTTCTGGGGCGTCGCTGAGCTGTGCCAAAATTTCATAATCAGCCATCGATAAATCATGATCTTCAAGATCAGTATCTAACGCTTCCAGCAAACGTCGACTAGCAATTATGTAGCGACGCCAAGCTTTCATTTCGGCGGCATTGAGCCAACGAGGTGCGGTAGCGTTTTGGCCTGACATGCATATCAGTCTACGCTAACGGTTGAACGTTCAACTACTTTCTAAAGGGGATTTTGTGAGTATAGAAGTTGCAGGGCTACATTTTGATGGCGCGGATTTAGCCGTGCGCCCTCAAGATGACTTTTATCGTCACTTCAATGGTTCATGGTTACGAAATGTTGAGATTCCTTCAGATCGTTCAAGTGATGGCGCCTTTGTTCAGTTACGAATCCAATCCGAGCAACGAGTACGCGAAATTGTTGAAGGCGCAACGGGCTCCGATGAGGCTAAGAAACTCAGAGATATCTACGCCTCGTTCATGGATGCTGACGCAGTTGAAGCTAAGGGTATTTCTCCCATTGCCGATGATTTAACACGAGTTGATTCGATTGAGAATCTGGCTCAATTCACCGAAGTACTTGCAGATCTTGAAGCCCATGGTCTCCAAGGAATATTTGGAAGTTTTATCTATGCCGATATGAAAGATGCCTCCACCAACATTATGTACGTGCAGCAAGGTGGGATTTCTTTACCGGATGAGGCTTACTACCGAGATGAAAAGCATTCAGATATCCGAACGGCCTTTCTAGCCCATGTTGAAAAAATGTTTACTTTGGCTGGAGTTAATAATGGGGCTGAGTGCGCCAAAGATCTTCTGGCCCTTGAAACCGCCATTGCTGCACACCACTGGGATAAAGTGAAGAACCGCGATGCCAATCTGACGTACAACAAATTAAAGCGCAGCGAAGTTAAATCTCTCATGGCTGCCCTTGATTGGGAACAGTACTTAACTATCGGCCAAATTCCTTCACAAGTTTTAGAGACCGTAATAGTTCGGCAACCATCGTTTTTCCAAGGACTTAATTCAATTTTGGAAAACTTCGATGCAAGCCTTTGGAGAACGTGGCTCAAATGGCATCTCATTAGCGGCGGCGCGCCATATCTTTCCGAAGATTTAGTCAATGAAAACTTTGCTTTTTATGGCACCGCGATATCTGGTACACCCGACCTTCGGCAGCGTTGGAAGCGCGCGGTTGGTTTAATTGAAGGCTCACTTGGTGAGGCTGTCGGCAAAGTCTACGTTGAGCAATACTTTCCGCCAGCAGCTAAGGCTCGAATGGAAAAGTTGGTTGAGAATTTAATCCAGGCTTATCGTGTAAGTATTAGCGAGCTCGAATGGATGAGTCCTGAAACGAAAGTCAAAGCGCTCGAAAAACTGAGCAAATTTCGCTCCAAAATTGGTTATCCAGACAAGTGGCGTGACTACAGCGCCCTTGAAACTACTCCCGATGATTTATATGGAAACGTCGGAAGAGTTATTAAATTCCAGCGGGACTTCGAAATCTCCAAAATCGGCAAGCCTGTAGATCGAGATGAATGGGGCATTACGCCACAGACAGTTAATGCTTTTTATAACCCCATCATGAATGAAATTATTTTTCCTGCCGGAATTTTGCAACCGCCGTTCTTTGGCCTAATGCATGATGATGCTGTGAATTACGGATCAATCGGCGGAATCATTGGACATGAAATCGGACATGGATTTGATGATCAGGGTTCAAAATATGATGGCGATGGGTCGCTCAATAACTGGTGGAGCGATAACGACCGAGAAGCTTTTGAAAATAGAACGAAGGCACTTATTGCTCAATTTAATGTTTTGTCACCGGCGGAAGCACCTGATGTTCACGTGAATGGGGCGCTCACTATTGGTGAAAATATCGGCGATCTCGGCGGTCTCATGATTGCCTACAAGGCTTACAAGATTTCTCTCGCTGGCCAACCTGCGCCAGTTATTGATGGTATGAGCGGGGATGAACGTTTTTTTTATTCATGGGCTTGCACGTGGCGAGGAACAGTTCGCCCCGAAGAAATGCGGCGCCGAATTGCAACCGATCCTCATTCACCTGCAGAGTTTCGCTGCAATCAAATCCTAAAAAACTTCACCCCCTTTCACGAAACTTTTGGCGTCACACCAGATGATGCAATGTGGCTAGATGAAGTTTCACGAGTAACGATTTGGTGATGCAATGAGTTTTTCTTTTGAAATTAAGAAAAGTGAAGCGAACTCTCTGGCGCGCGTAGGAACAATTTCTACTCCGCACGGAGAAATTCAAACACCTGCCTTCATTCCTGTTGGCACTAAAGCCACAGTTAAATCAGTTCTGCCTGAAACCATGGCAGATCTTGGAGCACAAGCGCTACTTTCAAATGCTTATCACCTCTATCTGCAACCTGGTTCAGATATTCTCGATGAAGCTGGTGGCCTTGGCCAATTTATGAACTGGCCTGGACCCACTTTTACTGACTCTGGTGGTTTTCAAGTTCTCTCACTCGGTGTCGGTTTTAAGAAAGTATTGGCCATGGATGCCCAAACTTTTCGGCGAGATGATGTGATTGCAGGAAACAAAGAACGCCTTGCCCATGTAGATGATGAAGGCGTGACTTTTAAATCTCATCTGGATGGTTCCATGCATCGCTTTACTCCAGAGATTTCTATGCGAGTGCAACATCAAATCGGCGCTGACATCATGTTTGCCTTTGATGAGTGCACGACGCTTCATAACACTCGTCCCTATCAAGAATTAGCTATGGATCGCACGTTAGCCTGGGCGATTAGATGTCTAGATGAACACAAGCGCCTGACCGATGAAAGAATTAATAAGCCTTACCAAGCTCTTTTTGGGGTCATTCAAGGTGCCCAGTATGAAGACCTGCGCAGAAAAGCTGCCGGCGATTTAGGAACCCTTGAATCTTCCGGCATAAGTTTTGATGGCTTTGGAATTGGTGGCGCTCTCGATAAAGAATCTCTCGGCACGATTGTCTCGTGGGTCAATCAAACTCTGCCAGAAAATAAACCTAAGCATTTATTAGGAATTGGCGCCCCGGAAGATCTATTTGTTGGCGTAGAAAATGGAATTGATACCTTCGATTGTGTTTTAGCATCTCGAATTGCACGAACAAGTGCCGTGTACACAATGGAAGGTCGCTTTAACCTATCTAATAGCCGTTTTAAGCGTGATTTCACGGCCATTGACGATGAATGTGACTGTTACACGTGTACGCACTACACACGGGCTTATATGCACCATGTATTCCGTGGAAAAGAAATTATTGCGGCAACGTTGGCAACAATTCATAACGAAAGATTTATTGTTCGTCTTGTCGATCAAATGCGCCAAGCACTACTCGACGGTAATTTCGCCGATATGAAATCTGATTTTATGGGCCGCTACAAACACAAAAGCGGGCAATCTAGAGATTAATTTCCAGGAGTTTTATCGGCTGATTTACCAACCGTAGTCCAACCGCCTGGCACCATCTCTTGGGCCTCATCAGGTCCCCAGCCATCATCAAAGTATGGATGCAATCTCACTGGGTTTTGTAAAACATCATCAAGTAGTTGCCACGATTGAAGAACTGAATCGATACGAGTGAATCTGAAATGGTCTCCCAAAATTGCAGCATCTAGCAATCGCTCATACGCCTCTTTGCGCTCTCCTAGGGCTGCAGCAAACTCAACAGTTAAATCCACTGTGTTTGTTACCAAATCAGATCCCGGAGATTTTGCTTGAAGCGAGAGATCGACACCGTCATGTCGCCCCATTCGGAAGCGGACAATATTAGGTTGAGGTGCAGGGGCGCCTTTGGCAGTAAAAAGTTGGCGCGGAGGTTGTTT
>CAINRW010000013.1 GCA_903852815.1 uncultured Actinomycetes bacterium | reverse complement strand
GTGTCCCCGGCGGGAGTTGAACCTGCGACCTACCGCTTAGGAGGCGGTTGCTCTATCCACTGAGCTACGGGGACTTGCGTGTAACGGGGCCAATCTTGTCATGAATTAGTGGCGGGTCTAAACTGGCAAAAACAATAGAAAAGGATGTTATTTCCTCATGAGGGGCCAGCAATGAAGGCGCTAGTAATAGGCGCGGGCGGAGTTGGCAGAGCTATTGTCAACATTGCATCTCGCAAATCATTTATTAAATCCATGGTCATCGCAGATCGCGAGCTTTCTCGCGCCGAACAGGCCGTTGCTCGAGTCAAAGATTCTAGGTTTTCAGCTGCCGAAGTTAACGCCGCCGAACTGGAAGATATCCGCGCATTGATTCGCAAAGTAAAACCTGATGTTGTCATCAACGCAGTTGATCCACGTTTTGTAATGCCAATTTTCTTGTCCTGTGAAATAGAAAATACAAACTACATCGATATGGCAATGTCTTTATCGCGCCCACATCCACATTATCCAAACTCTGAAACTGGAGTGAAATTGGGCGATGAACAGTTTGCACGTGATTGGAACTGGAAAGAGCGCGATATTTATGCACTCGTTGGTATGGGTATCGAACCTGGAATGAGCGATGTCTTTGCGCGTTATGCCGCCGATTATCTTTTCTCAGTCATTGACTCAATCACGATTATGGATGGTTCAAATTTAACGGTCGAAGGTTATGAATTTGCCCCATCGTTTTCTATCTGGACAACAATTGAAGAGTGCTTGAATCCCCCAATTGTTTGGGAAGATGGTCGTGGTTGGTATACGACTGAACCATTTAGCGAAATCGAAACCTTTGATTTTCCTGAAGGTATCGGCCCAGTTGAGTGCGTAAATGTTGAACACGAAGAAGTTATTTTGATTCCACAGAAAGTGGATGCCAAGAAAGTTAACTTTAAATACGGGCTAGGTGCACAGTTCATAACAACGTTAAAAACTATTCATATGTTGGGAATGGATCGCAAAGATCATGTCGATGTTCAGGGAATATCTGTCTCACCGCGTGATTTACTTGCAGCAGCGCTGCCTGATCCTGCAACACTTGGTTCGCGCATGAAAGGTAAGACATGTGCAGGGGCGTTAGTTAAAGGCTTAGATAAAGATGGCAAGCCATATGCCTGCTATATGTATAACGTCGTTGATAACGAATGGTCGATGGCCGAATATGGCGATCAAGCTGTAGTTTGGCAAACTGCGTTAAATCCAGTTGTTGCAATGGAGTTAATTCATAATGGTATCTGGAAACCTGAAGGTGTAGCAGGGCCTGAATGGTTTGATGCGAAACCTTTCTTGGATTCACTTGAATCATATGGAACGACGTGGAAAATCCGTGAAGAAAAAATTTGATGTAGTCGTTATTGGATCTGGTTTTGGAGGATCCGTATCGGCACTTCGTCTTCGTGAAAAGGGTTATAGCGTTGCCGTTCTTGAAGCAGGCAAGCGATTTCGTGATAAAGATTTTCCTAAGACATCGTGGAGAATAAGTAAGTTTTTATTCGCTCCCGCATTAGGGCTTTATGGAATTCAGCGAATTCATGTTTTGCCAGATGTCTTAGTTCTTGCCGGTGCAGGTGTTGGTGGTGGGTCATTGGTTTACGCAAACACCTTGTACCAACCTGGTGATAAATATTTCAATGACAAACAATGGGCAAGCATCACAAATTGGAAAGAAGAGTTAGAGCCTTGGTATGACCAAGCGCGTCGCATGCTAGGTGTAACTGAGAATCCATACTTTTCAAATAGCGATCAAGCCATGAAAGATGTGGCAGAAGAAATGGGCGTTGGGCACACTTTCAAAATGGCCCCGCTTGGTATCTATTTTGGTGAAGGTAAAGGCGTAGCCGCTAAAGACCCTTTCTTTGGAGGTGTCGGGCCAGATCGAAATGGTTGCAAGCAGTGCGGTGCCTGCATGACTGGATGCCGTTTCAACGCGAAAAATACTTTGCCCAAAAACTATTTGGGTCTTGCAGAAAAAGCTGGGGCGCAAGTTTTTCCAATGACGACTGCAACAAAAATTGAAAAATTAGATTCTGGCGAATGGAAAATTTCAACTAAGAAAACCGATGATTTTCTGGGAGAAAAAGGCACGGTCTTTTATGCCAAAGAGTTAATTGTTGCCGCCGGTACTTTCAATACGCAAAAACTTTTGCACAAGATGAAAGATGATCAAGTATTGCCACAATTATCGGATCGACTTGGTGACTTGTCGCGCACAAATAGCGAAGCTTTGACTGGTGCCATGATGCCAAATACCGAAATTGATTACAGCGAAGGAAGTGCAATCACTTCGTCATTCTTTCCTGATGAGCACACTCACATTGAACCGGTCCGTTATGGCAAAGGTTCGAACTTAATGGGCTTAATGCAAACGCTAATGACCGATGGTTATTCTTCAACAGAGCGACGCAAACAGTGGTGGAAACAATTTGTTTCCAGTCCTTCACTTTTGCTAAAAATTCTCAATGTACGTCAGTGGAGCGAGCGCACAGTTATCGCCTTGACGATGCAGGATGTTGATTCTTCAGTCAGCGTACGTGGAAAGAAATCGGTATTTGGTTGGCATCTCACATCCACCAATGATCCACAGCATCCAAATGCAACATATATTCCGGCAGCAAATGAAACGGTAAAACGAATTGCTGCAAAGCATGGAGGAATTGCTGGAGGCCACATAGGAGATTTAATTGACGCTCCTTTTACTGCACACTTTGTTGGTGGCTGCGTTATTGGCGCAAATGCGGCAGAAGGCGTTGTCGATCCATATCACCGAGTCTGGAACTATCCGACTCTGCACATAGTTGATGGCTCAACAGTTACTGCAAATCTTGGGGTTAATCCTTCGCTGACAATTACGGCGCAAGCAGAGCGTGCTTTATCTTTCTGGCCTAACAAAGGTGAAAGCGATCTTCGACCTGAGCAAGGTCAACCATATAAGCGCATAAAGCCAGTTGCACCGCATGCACCAGTTGTTCCAGTCGGAGCAGTTGGCGAACTCAAAAACTAATTAGGAGTTACACATGGAGTCATGGGCATTAGTTACTGGTGCAACTGCTGGAATCGGTGAAAGCTTTACGCGCTTACTTGCCGAAAATGGTTACAACATTGTTTTAGTTGCCCGTGATTTGCCGCGATTGAAAGAACGAGCCCTTGCTCTTGAATCTTCTTATCAAATTTCAACCGTCGTACTTCAAGCCGACCTTGCTACCGATGCTGATTGTTTATCAATCGAAAATTATATTAGCAATAACCAGATCGATGTACTGATTAATAATGCAGGCTTTGGAATTAATAAAGCTTTCACTGCCAGCCCTCTAGATTCCGAGCAACAGTTACTTGATGTTCTAGTCCGAACTCCGATGCGATTAATGCATGTTGCTTTACCTGCAATGAAAGCTCGAAATAAAGGTGTAATCATCAATGTTTCATCCGTTGCAGGTTGGATTGCTGGAGGTACATACAGCGCATCTAAGTCATATCTCACGGTCTTATCCGAGTCTTTACACACCGAACTTTCCCAGACCAATGTAAAAATCTGCGCGTTGTGCCCAGGTTTTACGCGTACTGAGTTCCATCAACGAGGGCGCATGTCTATGAGCGCTCTGCCGGCTTTCATGTGGCTCAATGCCGACAAACTAGTTGCTACCGCATGGAAAGAGGCGGTTGCTGGAAAGGCGGTCAGCGTTCCTGGCGCGCAATACAAAATACTTACTTTCATAATGCGAAACGCCCCTCGTTCATGGGTCCGAAAAATCGGTATGAGAGTGCGTGTTAAGCAGCGCAAGTAACTCGATTTTCTCAGGCATTTCCTCGAGTCAGTTGGCGGTTTTTCAGTAAATTTTCAGTTTTGAGTCACTACGATTACCCTGTATCCAATGGAGGTTTCAATGATGCGTAAATTCGCTTCTTTAACAGTTTCACTTGTCCTGCTCACAGGAGTTTTGGTTTCAGCGCCGGCAAATGCGGCCACCAAGATCTCAAATGGCGTCGCGTGTAAGAAAGTCAACGCGCTAACAACAGTAAGTGGCAGCAAATACAAGTGCGCTAAGAATCCATTGAGCACAAGCAAGAAACTTACTTGGCTGTCTCTAGATTGCCTCAATTCAGCAGCTGCTTACACCAAGGCACAGAAAACAGCAGTCACATTGACTGAAAGCCTTTCAGCACAGATTCCTGCAATTGAATTAGGAATCGCAAATGAGACTGCCCATAAAGCGGAAATTCAGGCAAAGATTGATACCACAACGGCACGTCTTGCCGGCGCTCAAGCAAAACTTGCTGCAGCTGTAACTCCTGGAGATAAGACAGCCCTTGGCTCAGCAGTACGCGCATGGCAGTCAGCAGTTCGAACATATACAAGTCAATTTAATAAAATTACTTTAGATATTCGTAAATTAGAGGCAGCAAAGACTGCAGCAATCAATCAGCCAGCACAGTTAAAGGCAGATGTTGCTAATACCAAAGCCAACGCAGCTCTGATTTGTACTAAGGGCTTCTAACCCACATAGGTAATTAAAAAAGCCCCCGTTAGAAATAGCGGGGGCTTTCCCTATTTATAAACAAGTTTGGCGTAACTTAGATTGAGTAAATGAGCGTTAAAGTTTTACGGCTCCTCGGACCAGCTTTTCTGATAATCCATATTGCGCTCCAGTACTTTCCCTCACTTTCTGGCAGTTGGAATGAAGGTTTTATTTACAATTCAATTCCTCTCATTTCAATCTCAGTTATATTTTTTGCACACACCTTAAATGATCATTTTTCTAAACCACTTTTAATTTTGGCTTTCTCTTTTTGGTCACTTGGTTCAATAATTGCAAGTTTTCTTAGTTCAAATTCAACACATCAGCTAATCTCAAACTTTTCATACCTTCTCTTTTATCCATGTGCATTTATTGCACTCCCACGAATTATTAGCCCTGGCAGAAAATTCTCGGTCTTAGAGGTATTTGATGCATCTATCGTCGGTTTAAGTTTGAGTGTCTTAGGAACAAACTTTGCACTTAAACCCGTTTTGCCACACTTTGCTGGCAATCTCTCTGAGAGTTTTTTCGCAATCGCATTTCCGCTTTCGGATCTGGTGCTTATCTCTTTAACTTTAGCCACACTTCTGGCCACTGGTCATTCACGCCGAAGCGTTCTGCTTTTCGTTGGTGTTCTTATATTCACACTTACGGATTTTCTATATTTAGGACAACACATTAATGGCTCATATATTTTCGGATCTCTTCTTGATAATGGTTGGCTGGTTGGATTAATTCTCATCGCTGAAAGTCTTTGGCACCGTGGGACCGACACCCAGAGCGCAGAGATCATTAATCCAATCTTTGTGGCCCTCTCGGTTTTCTTAAGCGCCACCTTGTTAGCGTTAATCGCTATTCGACCTGGCTACTTCCCCTCTTTCACTTTAATCCCAGCGCTAATAACTTTGGCGTTAGCTTTTATTCGAATGACCATAGCCCTGCGACAGGCGCGCCATATCGGTCACGAGCGCGTCCTTGCGCGCACTGATGAACTAACCGGTCTGCCTAATCGACGAAGATTGATCTCGGAAATAGAGGAGTTCATTAATAAAGAGGGAGCGCTTTTGCTTTTGGATTTAGATGGCTTCAAGCCAGTAAATGACATGTACGGCCATGGTGTTGGAGACAAGGTCTTGCAGCAAGCCTCTCTTCGTTTTTCACGGGCGCTCCCGTTTAACGCTTTTTTAGCTCGCCTTGGTGGTGATGAGTTTGGCGTAATAATTTCAGGAAGCCACGAATCTGCAATGGAAACGGCGTTGGCCTTACGAGCGACTTTGAGTTATCCATTCAAAATAGATAATCAAAACATCCAAATTGGAGTAAGTATCGGTATTGCAACAAGCAATGGTGATTCAAATTTATTGAGAAGAGCCGATGATGCGATGTATCGTGCTAAACGCGAGGGTCTAGGGGTTTGTCAGCTTTAATCTCTTGTAAACGTGCAAGTGATTCCAAGCGCTCTGTCGCGTGATCCACAATTCTTTGCGGATACCCATGGCTATAGCCATCAAGAAAGAGCCACGGTTCATGAATTTCTGCTGCAGACAGGTGAGCAAGTTCTGGAACATATTTACGAATGTAATCGCCATTTTCATCAAAGCGTTTGCCTTGTTCGATTGGATTAAAAACGCGGTAATAAGGTGAAGCATCTGTCCCGCTTCCAGCCGTCCATTGCCAACCATGTGCATTTGAAGCGACATCAAAATCAACAAGATGCTCTTGAAAATAATCAGCACCCAGTTGCCATTCAAGGTGCAGATCTTTAACTAAGAATGAAGCAACAACCATTCGCGTGCGGTTATGCATCCAGCCTTCACGTACCAGCTGTCGCATTGCAGCATCGACAAAGGGGTAGCCGGTCAGTCCCTGCTTCCACGCATCAAATTTAGAATCGGGCTTGTCGTAACGCATTTCTGAAAACTTGGCAGAGTAATAATCTTTTTCAGTGTGCGGATTATTGAAAAGTACATCTGCGTAAAATTCACGCCAGGCTATTTCTTTTCTAAATGTGTCATGCGCTTTGCTGTCACCTAAATTTACTAGAAGTGTCCGTGGATGTATTTCGCCCCACTTGAGATGGGCGCTTAATTTACTTGTCCCATCGATTCCTGCCATATTGCGCGCTACATCGTAGTTTTGCAATGCTGATTTCTGAAATGTCTTCCAACGTTCTAGTGCAGCTTTTTCACCCGCTGCAGTAACGATTGCGTCAGCTGGCATTTTCCATTCTGGAAAATTTCGATCGGTTGGTGATGGGGTGACCAACTTAATTTTCGTTGGAGTATCGGCTGGTTTTCGCCAACCGTGTAAACACCATGCTCTATAAAAAGGTGTGTACACCTTGTAAGGAGTTGCATCGCTTGGTTTTAATACTCGACCTGGTGCGACGGCATATGGACTTCCGGTGCGAACGAGTGGAATTCCTGCAGCTTCTACTCGTGCATCGCGCGCAGCTCCGTACGGTTCGTACTCGGCTGAAATATGTACCGAAGTCGCGGCGTAACGAGACATTAACTCTTTCAATACGTCGACTTGATCACCCACCATTACATGCAGCGAACTATCAAGTGATTCATCGAGAGCATGAAGTGATTGAGCTAAATACGCTAAACGTTTACTTCCGGTGGCAGAAATTAGTTTGGGATCCAAAATAAATACCGGAACAATTTCGTCACCAGCATCAATCGCAGCGAGCAAAGCTGGATTATCACCAAGGCGAAGATCTCGGCGAAACCACATAATGCTTCTCTTTGGCGCAGACATGGGTAGATTTAACCAGTATGAAAGAGATTAAGCGCTTCCAAATCCGCGGAGTTCCGGGTGAAGTTAAACGCGTCGATTTTCAAGGACGCATTGTTGATTATTGGCTCCCAAAAGAGCCTGCAACACATTTAATAATTGCTCATGATGGGCAGAATATATTTGATGGGCGCACTTCTACCCACCGTGGCCAAACCTGGAAAATGGCTCAATCCGCAATTCACGTAAGTCGAGAATTAGGTATTAATCCTCCAGCAATCATTGGTGTCTGGCACAGCAGTACCAAAGCCGATCCATGGGGACGCGGTAAGGATTTAGTTCCAGAGAAGTATTTCCGTGGGGGAATTTCAGTTCCCAAAGAATATGAGCATGCATTTGATGCAGATGCTTTACATGCAGACAAATATTTGGAATCAATTTTTACTGATTATGTCCAAGAGATAGCACCCGACATCGCTGCAACCAATACCGCAATGATTGGCTCCTCAATGGGTGCCTTGGCAGCTCTTTATGCAGTTGCGCAATTTCCAGCCAGATTTACAACCGCACTTGCTTTATCTACGCACTGGCCTTTTGGTGGAAATCCTTTAGTAGAAATTACAATTAACTCATTGCCAGATCCGGGTACACATAAAATATGGATGAGCCATGGAACTAAAGGCTTAGATAGTGCTTACGAACCTTTTCAGAAATTGGCCGATCAGCGCATGCATGAACGTGGCTACACGCACAATAACTTTGTCAGTAAATTATTCGAGCGCAGTGGACATAATGAGCGCTCGTGGGCTAAATATTTAGATCAACCGATGAGGTTCTGGCTCAGCAATTAAGGCGCTGGAATAGCAACGCTTGTATGCGGCAATTCAAAGACATTTCCCTTGGAATTCTTTGCTTCGGCCTTTATCTCTAGATTTTGATCTGGGAAATCAAGTGGGTCAATAAATACGCTGTAGGGAGCACCCGTATCGGTA
Source organism: uncultured Actinomycetes bacterium (assembly GCA_903852815.1). GTDB lineage: Bacteria > Actinomycetota > Actinomycetes > Nanopelagicales > Nanopelagicaceae > Planktophila. The sequence continues at coordinate 5,185 of CAINRW010000013.1, read as the reverse complement.
CCTATTGGAATCCATGCTGCATCGGTTCCAGTTCGAGCAAAGAATGAAACTGATAGAAGATCATTGGATGTAATTGCAGCTTTTGTCTCAAAGAATCCAGATAAGAAATCCATCGTTGAAGTTATTTTTCCAACCTTCACGGCAGTTTTATCAATTTGCTTATTGGCTTTAATAACAACTGTAGATAGTGCAGGGACAATAAAACTTACTTTCTCTTTTCTTGCCACAGGTGATGCTTTGCCTAACAAAACCTTCCAGCCACCTTGTGAAGTCGCCGTATCAACAGTTATTTTTGAAGGTTTTGCCGAGTTATTGAAAGCAATCACATATTCCTTGCCTTCGACATTATCCTTTTTTGAAATAACAAAAGTTGAACCTTTGGCTGAACGTATCCGCATGACTGAATTAGCTAATCCGGGGTTCTCTCCGCGCAATTTAGCTAGAGCTTTTAAGTACTGTGCAATTGGGTGCGTATCGGTAACGCTAAAAGAATCACCGGAACCGATCGGATTGCCTCCGATTCTCTTTTCGGTCTTCCAAATAGAAACTCTTGTAGGAAACATATCTTGACGCGCAAGTTGGTCGGTTCCGTTGCCAGAGCCAGTCATTCCCACTTCATCACCATAGTAAACAGTTGGAATTCCGCGAGTTAAATACAACATTGCATGTGCCAGAAGAGTTCGAGGTAGCAGTTCTTTAGCATTGTTAATTCTTTTGGACTCGATAATCATTCCTGCCCGGCCCATATCGTGGTTACCTAGGAATGTGACTAAATTACTTGCATCAGAAGTAGCACTTGTATACAGATCATCATAAGCAAATAGATTTTCCATCACTGCAGCATCTGAATAACCTGATGCGTATTCAGTTGCATTGGCTTGGAATGGGAAGTCAAGAACAGTTTGAATCTTATTTCGGCGCACGTAACTCATTACATTCACTGGATTAACGTCGTAAACTTCACCGAAAATTGTAAAGTCATTAATACCGACAGATTTTGCTGCAGCATCTATTTGCGGAGACCAATTCTTAAAGAAATTATCATCTACGTGTCTAGCGGTATCAACGCGAAAACCAGAGAAGCCATAATCTTTAATCCACTGACTATAAACATCTGCCCAACCGTTATAGACGACAGGCTTTTCAGTAGCTACATCATCGAGCCCATAAAAATCGCCAATTTGCATGCAAGGTCCATCGCCCCAACAGTTAGTCATTGGCCCAACGTTGTGATAATTGGTTAGATCATTTAACCATGCTGGATTCTTGGCATTTGCTGATGAACTGGGAATATAAGCAGTTTCACCGTCGTAAGTAATGACATCACCGGTGTGATTGGTGACGATATCAAGAATCAATTTTAAATTTAATTTCTTTGCACACTCAGCAAATGCAATTAAATCTGCTTTCGTGCCCAGATGCGGATCTACGTTGAGGAAATCAACTCCCCAATATCCGTGATAGCCCGCACCGGTTGCCTTGGCATCTTGCTGCACAACTAACGGCGTTACCCAAACTGCCGTAAATCCTAATTTCTTGATTCTTGCTAATCCTTTGTCACCATCGCTGCAGGTTCCGGTCAAACCTTTTAAGTCACCGCCGTGAAAGAAAGCGGTATCACGTGCGTTCGAGCCTGGCAACTGATCATTTGAGGTATCGGCATCAAGATAACGATCAGGAAAAACAAAATAGATAATGTCTTTAGCAAGACCAACTTTTAGAGAATCGGTTTCAGGTGTTGCTGAAGAGGCGGTAGCAGAGAAAAGAAAAATCAGAGTTGAAAAAAGCAGTACAACCTTTTTCTTCAAAATTATCCCTTAACCGAACCTGCGGTTAATCCACTAACGATGTATTTCTGCAGTGACAAGAAGATGATCACGATTGGAATAGATGCCAAAATTGATCCGGCAGCAAATGGTCCCCAATTTTGTGAGTATTGGCCGCCGATAAATTGCTGTAAACCAACTGCAACGGTTCGGTTGTTCATATCCACTAAGAAGAGTCTGGCCAAAATAAACTCGTTGAAAGTTCCAATAAAGCTCAACAAAGAAACTACCGCTAGTACAGGAGCAGCAAGCGGTACGAAAATTAACCAGAAAGTTTGAACTTCAGATGCGCCATCGATTTTTGCCGCTTCGTCGAGTTCGGCAGGAATTGAGTCAACAAAACCTTTGAGCAGCCAGATATTGACACCCATGGCACCGCCTAAGTAGACCAGTAGCAAACCAGGCTTTGTGCCCAAACCGATCGCAGGGGCGAAACTATAAACCCGCTCCATAATTACATAAACGGCAGAAATGGCCAGGATTGCTGGAAACATCTGAACCAATAACAACAATTGAATTCCAGTTTTGCGGCCCCTAAATGCAAGGCGGCTGAAAGCAAAAGCTGATGCAGAACCAATCATCACTGAGAGAACTGAAACTGCTCCAGCGATTATCAATGAGTTCTTAACCCAGGTTAAGTATGGAATGGCTGGGTTGTTAAAGAGCAAGTGATAATTTTTAAATGAAATTTCCTTGGGGATAAAGGAAGTTAACTGCAAACTGCCCGACGAGGCGAAAGATGAAATGACCACCAGATACAAAGGGAAAAGTGAGAATAGACAGATAGCTACAGCAATGATGTGACGCCATGAGTCATGCATTAACCATTTTTTCATGCGAAAGTCTCCAATACTTTGGACTTTCGAAGCCCATACAGAGAAATAGATGCAACGAGTACGAAGATAATTAGAGAAATTGCACTTGCTAAACCAAGATCCTGAGTACCTGCGCCAAATGCAATTTTATAGGTGTAACTAATCAAAATATCTGTGGCTCCGGCAATTTGTCCGTCCAGTTCATTTCGGGGACCACCACCTGTGAGCAAATAAATTAAGTTGAAGTTATTAAAGTTAAAGGCAAAGGATGCAATCAATAACGGCGAGAGAATCTGCAAGAGCAAAGGCAGAGTAATCTTTCTAAAAATCTGTCGTGGATTTGCTCCATCAATTGCAGCAGCTTCAAGTAATTCACTTGGAATAGCTTGCAAAGAACCACTAGAAATTAAATAAAAGTATGGGAATCCCAACCATAAGTTGACCAGAATAACTGCCACGCGAGCAAAGTTAGGGTCGGAGAACCAGGCGACGTGCGTACCAAATAATGTGTTTATCGCACCAAATTCGGTGTTGAACATACCTCCCCAAATCAAGATACTCATAACACTTGGCATGGCATATGGAAGTACCAAAATTGAACGATAGATACGTCGTCCATGAATTGGCTTATTTAGTGCAAGAGCTAATAGAAGTCCTAAAGCAAAAGTTGTGAGAACTGTTGCTAAGGCAAAAACCACGGTCCAAATGAATACACGGACGAGCGGAGCACGAACTCGTGGATCGGTTAATATCTTTGTGTAGTTTTCAAACCAAATTGGTGCGCGCCAACCTGGTTCAAGAATCGCGGTTTTATCATCAGCTAATGCATAATTTCCGCGGCCATTGTCGGTATAAATTGCGCCAGTTAGTACATTTGTAAATTGATCTTTACTCTCTGAATAATCCAAAACTTGTTGTGAAACAACACCTGCATCGAAACCTTCAAGAGAGATGAATCCGGTTTCATCATATTTAAAGTGGAAATTCGAATATGAAGTATCAGCATTCGCTAGTTCGGCATCAGTGAGAGCTGTGAAATTTGGCGCACTTACCGCCACACCAAATTCATTTAAGGTGACATCACTTGCATTAACTGGAGTACGTGAATCTTCTGTAGAAATAAAATATTTTAGATTTGGAATATCTGAAACAAGAATCGCATCTTTACCGTCAGACTTTCCTAATTTGATATCGAAAGAGATGCCCTCTGGTGTCGCTTCAACTGCGCGGGCTTTTACTTGTGTAATTGCTTCTTGTTTAGAAATGATATTTCCAGTTTTGTAGTTGAAACCAGACATAGTCACCGTGTAGAGGATTGGTCCAATAACAAAAGCTGTCAAAAGTAAAATACCTGGAATAAAAAACTTGAGTGGAATAGAGATTTTCGTTAAGTAAGTCAAGGTAATGAGTAGAACAGTGAGAGCTAAGAACGCTCCGATCACATATTGATGTTGAGCAATTGCACTTTGGGTGAGCATCAGGAGCACTGAAGAAATAAGCGTGATAATTATGACTTTAAGAACGAGAGCGATTTTGCCTCTAATTAAAAAAGTCATTGTGGTTATTTCCCGTCTCGACTGTGTTTGCTCAAATATATTGCTGAAAACTTCTTCTTGAAATGAGTGATGCGGGCGAATATATCGCCCGCATCACTCGACTTCATTTAATTAATCGAATTTATCGAATTAATTAGAGGTCGCCCTTACCTGCTTCTACGTTTGCACGCCAGATAGCAGCAAGCTTTGATGCCTCAGTTACTGCATCTTTGCCGTTTACAAGAACTGCAGTCCAGTATGCAGGAGCTGAATCCCAGTAGTTAGCGCCACCCTTATTGTTATTAAGGAATGCACCAATCTGTGGAATACCTGAAAGGCTTGCAGCAGATCCGAATCCGCGTTGTGCAGCTGAAACAGATGAGTCAGCTTGTGCACCCTTTTCAGCAGGTGGACGCTTTTCTTCTGCCTGGTATTGAACCTGGCCAGCAGTTGATGCAAAGAAGTTAGTTAGAACTGACTTAGCGCCAGCTTCTGTTCCATGCTTTGCAGCAAATGTAGTTAGAAGTGCACCGCTAACGCTTCCGAACATGTGTCCGTAAGTACCAGCTGTAACACCAGGAACTGGCATTAGGTTCATTGTGAAGCCCTTAGCTACATAATCTTTCCACTCCCAGTTACCAATAACTGCGAATGGAACTTTGCCTGCTAGGAAGTTGTCCTTGCAACCTGTATCTGTTGCTGGGAAGAAGCCATTGCTCTTCTTTCCATCAAGTAGGTACTTGCGAACATTCTTACCAAATGTTGTTGCGCTGAATGTACGTCCGTAAACGATTCCACCGCGTGAGTTGAATTGGTATGCATCTGCGCCGAGTGCTGAGAATACTGAGTGAGCTCCCCATGACATTCCGCCGCCTGCGATACATAGACCAGCCTTCAAGCCCTTAGATGCTTTGTTAGCTGTGTAGTAATTAACCATGTCACCAAAAGTTTCTGGTGCACTTGAAACAAGCTTGGTGTTGTAGATCATTGCAACGTTGTTGATGTCTAC
>CAINRW010000012.1 GCA_903852815.1 uncultured Actinomycetes bacterium | reverse complement strand
CTTGTTATCGCCTCTGCTTGTGGGGTCGATTTTCTTCAGGGCTAGGTAGAAAACAAAAAGCCTTTCCGGCTTATAGGGCGACTCTTCTTTACATTTTGTTACTGCGAGTAACTTCATTAATGTGCCATAATTCAGCAACGCTTGTTTGGTAGCAAAAGGGACTTGGTTAACATCCAGGTCCCTTTTGCTTTCAAGATTAATTTTTGTCCACAGATGCCATCGCTCAATAATTTCCAAAGTTAGGAAGGCCGTAACTTCGCTCCCGTGTTGGGGGCGTGTTGTAATTGGCAGCCTGGTCGTTTACCAAACAAGCGGAGCGGGTTCGAATCCCGTCGCCTCCACCACAGTCTTAACTGTTTCGGCTCGATCTATTGGTAATGATCAAAAGAGCTGCATCAGATATGCATGAGAGGGCCTCGAGAAATCGAGGCCTTTTCCAATTTTATGGCTTATAGGGAGACTCTTCTTTTTCACTTATACTTTTGGAGTGCACAAGATTTATGAGATGCCTGTAGCTGAAGTTTACGTACATTATGTGAATAAGGTAGAGCGTAAAGATCGCACCGAAGCCGAACTCATCAAAGTGATTACATGGCTTACTGGCTTTGACACAAAGACTTTAAAGAGTCACCTAAAAAAGCAAACCACCTTTAGGGATTTCTTTAAGTCGGCAAAGATTCATCCAAATGCAAAGCTAATTACTGGCTCTATTTGCGGCGTAAAGATTGCAGAAATAGAAGATCCACTTATGAAAAAGATTCGCTATATGGATAAATTGGTGGATGAACTTGCCAAGGGACGCCCGGTGGAGAAGATTCTTCGCTCCGGCTTATAGGGCGCCTCTTCATCAATTATTTCTTGCCATCAAAAGGCATTATTAGTAAAAGACTTTTGCTCCTCTTTACTCAGTACAACGTGAATTTCATCTGTCAATCGACAAACTCTGGCCTGGTTTCTAGATTAGTTCTTCTTTTTAAATCAATTTAGTCATGCACATGTTGTCCTCACTTAAAACATAATCTCCAAAAGTTTCGGAGTTTGTATATCCAAGTGAGTAATAGAGCTCACGCGAACACCAAACACCGTGATGTCTAGAGTGAATAACTTTGATGCATCAAGGGCATACACATATTCCATAGGAGTGGTGGAAGTGCAAAAAAGCCAGTGCGCTTGAAGCACTTCAGCCAATTCGTCAGTCAGCGACTTTTCAGTCGTGATCACAATTTCCACCGCCTGAGAATACCGCTTGCGCCTTCCGGCTTATCGCGCTCCTTCTTTATTTCCCGTACCGAATTAATTACGATTGCGCGATGGTTGAGAATAAAGTTACGGGTCCGGCATCGTATTTTCCTTCAATCGAGAAGAAGTATGGAAAGCCAATAGAACATTGGATGAAGGAACTGAAGAAAGTGTCCAAACTTGCACACATGGAGCAAGTTGCCCACCTTAAAGAGAATTTTGAAATGGGTCATGGCCATGCAAATGCACTAGTCCATGTATTTCGTCAGAAGAACGGTCTCTAGTCAAAGCCTCAGTCAAGTTTCTTCCTTTATTCTGATAAGTTCGCCCGATGAAAATCAAAGTGCTGCTGACAGTTGCGAGAGTTATTTCTTTATCTGCCTCTGTAATTGGTGTTGAAAAATACGCAGCTTCCAAGATTGTCGCAAGCGTCGAGCAAAGTATGCCAAGAGCAAAAGGAGTGAGTGCAGCTTTCCCAATCACTAATTTGCCTGGAGCACTTACGGCAAACACTATTAAGTCAGTGAATATAAAAATTGAGGAATACTTTATAAAGGGAATAAATGAAAATGTTTCATTAGAAATTGCTGCAACTGATGTTAGTAAATCCGTACCAACCACTATTGGATCATTGGATGTAGTGGCAACTATTCCTACTTCCACAATCATAAAATCATCTGGTTTCAGTGACGCAAAGATCGTGG
>CAINRW010000011.1 GCA_903852815.1 uncultured Actinomycetes bacterium | reverse complement strand
GTTGTGCCTGCAACATCGAAAGCAACCATTTCTACGCTCATTTATAACCCTTTCAGAGTTTCTTCTGCAATTGCTGGAGCTAAGGTGTTTCCGCGACCGCCTGGACCTGTAACCGAAACAATGTTGAGAGCCATGTACTGTCGATCACAAATAGCCCCGTCAGTTCTTTGGCTGTACACGCCATCCCAACGTTTGGTGATAGGTGGGAGTTTGCTACCAAATAAGTCACTGGCTACATCATGAAGATATTGATAGGGGGCCTCATCTAATTTGAATTCAAATGGTTCGTCATATTCATGAGTATCTCCGAGAGTTAATGTTCCATCAGAGCGTTGCACTAATAACAGTTGCATGTGATTTTTCGAAGCAATGGGTGTTTGGGGTGGAAGATCAGATAGAGAACTTACTTCATAGGCTGGGTAGTAACGCATTGAGTCACCATCGGCAATAGAGGTTGTGAGTTTTTCTGATAGAGCTGCTGTACTCATCATTTGTAGTCTCACTTTGCGAATCGGTGCAGTATCGAATTTATCTTTGAAAATCGATGAATGGTCGGCTCCTGGACAGTGGATCAAAAAATCTGCTTCAAAAACTTCTCCGCTTCGAGCAATCGCTTGAACTCCGCTTGAATTACTGTTTATCTCGATTACCTCTACATTATTGCGCCAGGTATATTTATTATTTTTTAATAAGTGTTCGCGGAGATCTCTTAAGACCGTGCCTGGTTCAACAGTTGCATCAAGGGGACACCAAAGGGAAGCTAGATAATTACCTTTTAGGACTGGATTAATTTTCATTGTCTCTGTTTTGTCTAATATCTGCCAATTACGTTGGTTTGCATCTTCTTTGCGCAGGCATTCTTCCATCACGGTAACTTCAGCTTGATTTGTTGCCAGGGTCAAAGACCCATTTGGACGAAAAGACATTGCCGGAACTTGGTGATGAATCTCTTCCCATAGTTCTCGTGCTCGCAAAGATGCTTGGAATTCAATGCCGCTACGACGGCCACTAACCCAGATCAGGCCAAAATTTCTAACTGATGCACTGCGGGCTTCAGCATCTCTTTCAATATGAACTACTTCATGCCCATTTTTGAGTGCTTGATATGCATGAGCCGTGCCTATGACGCCACCGCCGACAATGATCATTTTCACCCTCTTATGCTTCAGCCCCTGGTTGTACGGCAGATATCGAGTGGGTAAAGGGTCGATGAACCTTCTGTGCCACGCTTGCATAAGTTACTGGCGGGTAGCATTATTTGCCCATGAGCCATTACAGCGCCAACCTGCGAGATATTGAATTCTGCCTCTTTGACCTTCTGGGGCGCGAGAAAGTTATGGGTACATCGCTGTACGCAGATCTTGATCGTGACACCGCAATGGGGATGTTAGAAGAGATGAAGCGCTTGTGTGAGAACGATCTTGCAGCATCTTTTGTTGAAGGGGATCGAATTGGCGCAGTACTTAATAAAGAAACTGGAAATGTAAATCTGCCAGCATCTTTTATTAAATCCTACAAAGCTTACGTTGATGGTGAGTGGTGGCGCTTAGATGCACCTGTTGAGCTGGGCGGAATGAAGATTCCTCCTTCAGTGCGCTGGGCAATTGCTGAAATGGTTTTAGGTTCAAATCCTGGCGTGCACCTCTATGCCTCAGGTTATTCATTTGCTCAAGTTGCGTACGTTCTTGGAACACCAGAACAAAAGAAGATTGCAAAGCACATGGTTGAAAAGCACTGGGGTGCAACGATGCAGCTGACCGAACCAGATGCTGGTTCAGATGTTGGTGCTGGTCGCACTAAAGCTGTGGCACAACCTGATGGAACATGGCACATCACCGGATCAAAGCGATACATCACATCAGGGGATGCTGATTTCTATGACAATGTCATGCACTTTGTTCTTGCTCGCCGTGAAGGTGGCGGACCTGGAACTAAAGGTCTTTCACTATTTTTAATTCCTAAGTTTATGTTTGATTTTGAAACAGGAGAGCTTGGAAAGCGCAACGGAGTCTTTGTTACATCCCTAGAAGATAAAATGGGCTTGAACATCTCTGCCACCTGTGAAGTTCAATTAGGTGAGCACGAGCCTGCAGTTGGATATCTCTTAGGTGAAGTACATGAAGGCATTGCACAGATGTTTAAAGTTATTGAGTTTGCTCGCATGATGGTTGGAACTAAAGCTATTGCAACACTTTCTGCCGGATATCAACAAGCTCTCTCATATGCCAAAGAGCGTGTGCAGGGCGGGGATATGAAGGTAATGAATGACAAGGCTTCACCTCGTGTGACCATCATTAAGCACCCAGATGTGCGCCGTTCATTAATGGTTCAAAAGTCCTATTCAGAAGGCATGAGAGCTCTTGTTCTTTACACAGCCTCAATCCAAGATGAGATTGAGTTAGCTGCAAAGGCTGGCGATAAAGATCGCTCTGCGGACTTGATTGCACTCAATGATTTGTTACTGCCAGTAGTAAAAGGTTACGGATCAGAGAAGTCATGGACTCTACTTGGTACTGAATCACTACAAACATTTGGTGGCGCTGGATTTACTCGTGACTGGCCCATTGAACAATATGTTCGTGATGCCAAGATTGACACCTTGTATGAGGGCACAACTGCTATTCAAGGTCTTGATTTCTTCTTCCGTAAAATCGTTAAAGATGGTGGACGAGCAATTGGTTTGCTTGGCAAAGAGATTGCAACATTTGCCAAAACCGGTGGTTCTAACGCTGAAGAGAAAACCGCACTTCTCAAGGCACTTGATGATCTCAATGCCATTATTGCTGTGTTGGTTGGCCATGCAATGGAATCACAAACTGATGCAGTCAAGATCTATCAAGTTGGTTTAAACACATCTCGCTGCCTGATGGCAGTGGGAGACATCATCACTTCATGGCTACTTCTGCGCCAAGCAGATATTGCAGTTGAAAAACTGCCAACTGCAACTGGCAAAGATAAAGATTTCTACACAGGCAAAATCGCTGCTGCGCAGTTCTTTATCAAGAACTATTTGCCTCATATCAGCGCAGATCGTGCCATTGTTGAAGCAACTGATGGCTCCATTATGGAACTACCTGAAAGCGCCTTTTAAACCGCTATCCTTGCTAGATGTTCACGCGCTATAAAGGAGAAATCCTCACCTTACTCGGCGCTATCGCTTTCTCCTTTAATGGAGTTATTGCCAAGTTAGTTCTAACTTCTGGCCTTTCATCTATGCGTTTAACGCAGGTGCGCTGCGGCGGAGCTTTTATCTTTCTTGGCATTTTTATGTTTATTCGCTACCGCGAAAAGTTGAAAGCTAAAAGGCAAGAGCTTCCTTGGCTCTTTGCATACGGAATCATTGGTTTTCTACTCGTTCAGACCCTGTATTTCGTGGCTATCCAGCGTCTTAACGTCTCTGTGGCCTTAATCCTTGAGTTCACAGCCCCAATCTGGATTGTGTTGTGGCTGCGCTTTGTTAAGCACAAAGTTGTTCCACCATTGATGTGGATTGCGATCTTCTTAGCATTTGGCGGTCTTGTTCTTATTGCCCAGGTGTGGAAAGGCCAAACCTTAGATCCTATTGGTGTTAGCACAGCGCTTTTATGTGGAATTGTTTTAGCTGGCTTTTTCTTACTCGGTGAAAAACTCACAGCAACGCGCGATGTTGAATCATTGATGGTCTACGGTTTCGGTTTTGCATCCCTTGGTTTAGCAATTGCAATGCCGCTGTGGTCATATCCCACAGAGATCTTCACACAATCAATGAATCTGCAAGGTCGCTTTGCTGCCTACGATTTACCGGGCTGGGTTTTAATCGCCTGGGTAATAATTATGGGAACGATTGTTCCTTACATGCTCATTCTTAAAGGTTTGAAATTACTCTCTGCTTCCACAAGTAGTGTGATGGGAATGGCAGAGCCAGTATTAGCTGGTGTCTTTGCTTGGATTTGGTTATCAGAAACTTGGAACTTCATTCAATTAGTTGGTGGAGTAACAGTGATAATTGGAATTATCTTGGCCGATAAGGCCCGTTCAGCTGCGCATTAATTAAGCGCCGAAGGAATTATCCTCAGTAGCACCAGCTTCGCGCTGTTGTGTCCAGTCTTGTCCGCCACCTGGGTTTTGTGGCATGTCATAGAAGCGTGCATAGTGAAGCTGTGCTGAAACTGTAATTGTTCGTGTTGGTCCGTTACGGTGCTTAGCAACAATTAAATCTGCTTCACCTGTTCGGTTTTGCTGGTCATACATATCATCGCGGTGAAGCAAGATAACTACGTCAGCATCTTGTTCGATAGAACCGGATTCACGAAGATCAGAGAGCATTGGCTTCTTATCTGAGCGCTGTTCAGGAGAGCGGTTGAGCTGTGAGATGGC
>CAINRW010000010.1 GCA_903852815.1 uncultured Actinomycetes bacterium | reverse complement strand
TCGCCCACTAGTTCTGGGAAAACTTGAAAATGGTTGGGTAGTTGCATCTGAGAGCGCAGCCCTTGACATAGTTGGTGCCGCTTTTGTTCGCGAAGTTGAACCCGGAGAATTTCTTGCCATTGATAAAAATGGTGTTCGTTCGGTTAGATGGGCACAAGCAGAACCCAAAGGATGTCTTTTTGAATATGTCTATCTTGCTCGCCCAGATACAACAATTGCTGGCCGTGGAATTCATGCAACGCGGGTTGCAATTGGGGTACAGCTTGCCAAAGAATCTCCAGTCGATGCAGATTTAGTTATACCTGTACCTGAATCTGGAACACCTGCAGCAATTGGTTTTGCTAAAGGTTCAGGAATCCCATTTGGAATGGGGCTTGTCAAGAATTCATATGTGGGGCGAACATTTATTCAACCATCACAAACAATTAGACAACTGGGAATTAGATTAAAGCTAAATCCTTTGCGTGAGATTATCGAAGGCAAACGGATTGTTGTCGTGGATGATTCAATTGTTCGCGGAAATACTCAACGCGCAATTGTCAGAATGCTACGCGAGGCAGGTGCACGCGAAATTCATGTGCGCATTTCATCGCCTCCAGTCAAATGGCCATGTTTCTACGGAATTGATTTTGCAACTCGAGCTGAACTTGTCGCCAGTGGATTAGAAATCGAAGAAATTCGCCGCTCGATAGGTGCCGATTCTTTAGGGTACGTATCACTTGAAGGTTTAATTTCATCAACACAAATCGATGAAAATCGACTGTGTACCGCTTGTTTTACTGGTCAATATCCCATCCGCATCCCCGCAGACATGTCTGAAGGAAAAATGCGTTTAGAAATCACAGAAGTTTAGGGTCAATAAATGAGTACATATAAAGATGCTGGCGTAGATATTGATGCAGGTGATCGTGCAGTCGAATTAATGAAGGCATCCATTGCAAAAGCATCCCGACCTGAAGTTATGGGCGGCATCGGAGGTTTTGCTGGATTATTTGATGCAAGCGCATTAAAAAATATGAAACGCCCACTACTTGCTACATCGACAGATGGTGTTGGAACTAAAACCGAGATTGCACGTGCAATTGGAAAGTACGACACTATCGGAGAAGATCTTGTCGCAATGGTTGTAGATGACTTAGTTGTTTGTGGCGCAGAGCCATTATTTATGACGGATTACATTGCTGTTGGAAAAGTTATCCCAGAGAGAATCGCAGAAATAGTTTCTGGAATAGCGCGCGGTTGTGAGAAAGCCGGAACCGCATTAATCGGTGGAGAAACTGCAGAACATCCAGGCTTACTTGATGATGATGAATTTGATGTTGCAGGTGCGGCAACTGGAGTTGTAGATGCAGATTTACAGCTAGGTGCCCACCTTATTCAAGCGGGCGATGTAATTATCGCAATGCCATCAAGCGGCTTTCATGCCAATGGTTTTTCTTTAGTTCGTCATATTATTAAGAGTGCAAATTTGTCACTTGATGCACATGTCAGCGAATATGGGAAAACTTCGGGTGAAGTATTTCTGACACCGACCGAAATTTATGCGCTCGATTGTTTGGCATTGATAAAATCAATGCAAGGAAAACTTCGCGCTTTTTCTCACATCACCGGTGGAGGAATTGCAGAAAATACGGCGCGAGTAATTCCAGAAAATCTCACTGCGACTTACGATCGCTCAACCTGGTCACTTCCAGTCGAAATGCAATTTTTGTCATCCGTTGGCTCGGTGCCACAAGCCGACATGGAACGCACATGGAACTGTGGCATCGGCATGAGCGCCATCACCTCAGCCGATTCAGCTGATTTGGCCATACGGTCCCTGGCCGCCCGGGGAATGAAAGCCTGGGTCGCAGGCGTTATAGAGGTGAGAAAGCCCTCGGATTCACGCTCAACTTTGGTTGGTGAGTACAGGACACGCTAATCTACGCCTCTGACGAATACGCAACAGTGAAGGAGCTCGCACTATGGGTCGCGGCCGAGCCAAAGCAAAACAGACCAAAGTTGCTCGTGATTTGAAATATAACTCACAGGACATGGATCTTG
>CAINRW010000009.1 GCA_903852815.1 uncultured Actinomycetes bacterium | reverse complement strand
TCTGATTTTTTTCTTCTGCTCATTATGGCAGTTGGACTATTTATAGTTGATCCAATTACCGCACTAGGTACTTTCTCAATCTTTTCCTTAATTGGATTTGTTTTATATCGATTCATGCATGTACGCGCAGGGTCACTCGGTTTGAGAAATTCAGAGCTAAATATTAAAAGTAGTGAAAAAATTGTTGAGGTTTTTGGATCTTATCGAGAATCAACGGTACGTAATCGCAGAGATTATTACTCCCGTGAAATTGGTAAACTACGATTTGATTTGGCAGATAACACTGCGGAGATAAATTTTCAGCCCTATATCAGTAAGTACATAATCGAGACGACAATAGTTTTAGGAGCATTGCTGATTGGAATAATTCAATTCCTTATTCAGGATGCTTCGCAAGCTGTTGCTACGATTGCAATATTTATGGCCGCTGGAACACGTATTGCACCCGCGGTATTACGTATACAACAAGGTGCAATCTTGATTCGAGGGTCACTTGGACAAGCTAAGCCAACTCTGGATCTTATAGATTCTCTTGGAGATGCACCAACTGTTGTGAATAATGATGACAAGGTAGATACAACTCACGAGGGATTTCTCTCAGAGATCAGTATTAAAAGTACAAGTCTCACCTACCCAAACAAACTCGCTAAAGCCATATCAGATGTAACTTTAGACATTCCTGCGGGAGCATCAGTGGCATTTGTTGGTCCTTCTGGTGCAGGAAAAACCACAATAATTGATGTTTTATTGGGTGTGTTAAATCCCGATGAGGGAAGTGTTTTTATTTCTGGATTACCCCCATTATTAGCCGTAGCCAAATGGCCGGGTGCGGTGTCCTATGTTCCGCAAGATGTGTTGATTGCAGCTGGAACTATTCGTGAAAATGTTGCTCTTGGGTATCCATCTGAAGAAGCAACTGATGAATTAGTGATGAGCGCATTGAGAGTTGCTCACTTAGATGGTTTCGTCGCAAGCCTTCCACAAGGCATTGATACCCAAGTGGGTGAACGAGGTGCCAAGATCAGTGGCGGACAGCGACAAAGATTGGGTATCGCTCGCGCAATGTTTACTCGCCCTCACTTGCTGGTTCTTGATGAAGCGACAAGCTCGCTTGATAGTGAAACAGAAGCAAGTATTTCTCAATCTATCCAAGCTTTGCGAGGATCCACAACAGTTGTAATGATTGCACACCGATTATCCACAGTAAGAAATGCTGACATTGTTGTATACATGAGTGCAGGGAAAATTCTGGCAATTGGTAATTTTGAGGAAGTACGAACTGCTATCCCCGACTTCGATCGTCAAGCAAAATTGATGGGGTTATAGAGTATTGATTTTGTTGATTTTCCATATTGTTTTCTATTGATTCGTCGCATTTGCAAGATAAGCAAAAATTCCAAAATGAATTTAAGTCTAGATTTGGCATTAGCCAGTTATGTTGGGGAAATTGACTTCCTAGCAAATTCCTTTTAGGCATTGAGCAAAATAGAAAATACTTATCAATATGACTTCTAAGGACTACTGTGGCTTGGGCCGGGATCGAACCGGCGACCTA
>CAINRW010000008.1 GCA_903852815.1 uncultured Actinomycetes bacterium | reverse complement strand
TCAGAATTTCTGCGACTGCATCCTGGTCTGGAAAATAGGACAATGCGCGCCTGATATCGCCAGTTGAATCGCCATCTTGTAATCGACGTGCAACAACAGAATCAATTGCAGTGCCTGAAACCACTCCGAGTTGACCGTGCATTGCAACTTCTCTGGCTAAATGTGCAGATGAAACGGCTATACCCATGCCACCTTGAATAATCGTTGGGTATTTCAAGCTGGAGTTCGTTTCCATAACCAAACAGTAAACGCCAGAAAAATCGAACTGGTGAGTAAGCCAAGGGATAGCACTCTGTATTTTCTTGAAGTGGACCGTACTGGGATCGAACCAGTGGCCCCCCAATGTCAACGGGTTTTATTTGCCTATTTTCTCCGTGTGGATTGTGTGCATTTCTAGTTCGTCAGAGTTTCAACTTTTTTCCAAATTGTTGGTAGATCTATTTCTGAAGCATCAACTGTTTCTGTATAGCCGCCTTGTGGCATATCCTCATTTGTGAGATATGCAGTGAGTCCAAATTCGTCGTAGAGCCAGGTTAGAACTTCCTGCTCAACTCGAAATGCATCGTCACCGATTGGAAAGTCAATTGTTTTAAATACTTCCCATCCGTGAGAAATGTGTTGTTTGATGCGGCTCTTATCGGTGTGGCCAATTCCTATCTTGTGGGCGCAGAGCTGTTGGTTGGTGATCAGGTAGAGAGTTGCCGGTGCTTCGAAATCAAATGCACTTTCCGAGCAGTATTTGCACCCGCCGCCGTTTTTAAGTGCAGCGAATCGCGGTGCGATCTCTTTGCCGCACTCGGTGTGCATCATCGGCCATGCTGAGTTCGTTCCAGGGAAATCGGCAAGCGGCTCAAATCCTCTGGCTTTTACGAAATGGATTGCTTCCTGCGGATCCACTTTTCTCTGTGAGCAGTAGGGGCATCCGGTGCCGAGCCTGCGAACGTAGTTGTATCTCGGAGTGATCTCACGGCCGCAAACGGCGTGGCGGCTTCTCCATCCTCGATCGGAGCCTGGATATGGCTCGAGCGGTTCGAATCCGGCATCGATGAATACTCTTTCGGCCTCTAACGGGTCGACGGAGATCTTGGCGCAATAGATGCAGCCGCTGCCGCCTCGGAGAATTTCGCCGTATCGAGGTGTGATCTCGCGGCCGCAACGTGCATGTTGGCTTTTCCATGGTGTCTTGGATCCAGGGAACGGTACTAGGGGAATCAATGCTCTGGAGTGCATTAGCTGTACCGCTTCATCGACATCAATTTTGTTGCCGGCGCAATAGACGCAACCGCCTTGACCGCGTTGTAGTGAGTTGTAGTTCGGAGTCACGATTCGACCGCACTTTAGATGTCGAAGTCGCCACGGTGTTGAACTATTTGTGTAATTTTCTAATACATCAAAGCCCCTTTCCCTTGCAAGAGCTTCAGCCTTTGTTGGATCTACAACGGTTCTTGAGCAAACCGGGCATCCGAGTTTGCCAACGCGTATTTCGCTGTATCGAGGTTGCACGTGTGTGCCGCAGGGTATGTGGATGGATTTCCACGGTGATGAAGAGTTCTTAAATGGTTCCTGGGGAATGAGATCTTTTGAAAGATACAAGCGTTCAGCATCGCTTGCTTCGATCGGTGCGTTGCCTGCGCAGTACATGCAACCGGAACTACCTTGCTGCACGTTGTTATATCGCGGTGTTACAACTTTTCCGCAAACCGTGTGCAGGCTTTTCCATTCACTTAGCGCATTTTTATATGGTTCAAGTGGAAGCAGATCGCGAGCAATAAAATATGCTCGGGCCTTTTCCTCATCAAGAATATTTCCAACGCAGTATTTGCAACCTGTATGGCCGGATCTGATATTGCTGTATGTCTGTGTTACTACCTTGCCGCAGATGGCGTGTATCGCTCTCCACGGGTTTCCTGCACCGGGATAACTTTCAAGGGGCTTGAGATCGTTTGCTTGAAAGAATGCTGCAGCTTCATCTGGATCTACAACCATTCCAGCGCAGTAGATGCAACCGCCTTGTCCTCGTTTTATTGATCCGTAGCTGGGCGAAACTTCTTTTCCGCATTGCAGGCATTCGGATTTCCATTTGGCTGCAGAACCTGGATAGGGAACCAACGGTTTGACGCCGTTATCGATCATAAATTTTTTTGCGATCTCTGGATTCAATGGTGCGTTTGCTTTACAGAATCTGCAGAATTTATTTTCGGGTGATCGATTCTCAACGCTTTTGAGTGAGGGGGTCGAAATTGATCCGCACTTTAAGCACTTGCATTTCCATGGGGCGCTATTTGATTTGTATGGCTCTAGCGGTTCTAGCCCCCAGCTGATCATGATCTGGATTGCTTGGCTCTCGCTGTGCCGGCTGGTCATGTGCTTATTGTGCTATTGAGCTGTGACAAAGTGGCATTTGAAATGGTCAAAAGGTTCGACCCCTGCAGCGATCGCAGAGGCCGGGGTTTTGCTGTAGTTCAGAAAAAGAGTTTAGAGAAGATGGATTTAGGCTGCTCGTGTACTTATAATTCCCAGATGAGTGGCGGACAGTTGTGAAAATTTCGCTCGAGCGGCAGCACGCAATTTCCCGCTGCATTGCCGCAGGATATGAGAAATCTCAAATAATCCAAAACGTAGATGAAGATCAATTTTGGGACATTAAATTCGCTTCTTATGCCGCAGCCGAGGACACATCTACCCCAGGTTTTATACTCAATGAATTAGCAGGGGATCCTGTCGCAAACCTGAGATGGCGAGTAGCCAGAAATGCATCTACTCCAATTGAGGTTCTAAATGTATTGGTCGGGGATAATGACGATGTCGTGGCCGGGTTCGCTTTAGATAACCCAGCATTTTCTCTCGAATCGCACCTTGAATTACTGAAAAAGGGAAATTTCAAAGCGGGACTTCGTGTGAAACTATTCTTGGCAAATGATTCTCAAACACCTGTTGAAGTTCTGAGTATGTTGGCACAGCAATCGGAGAGTTCAGTGCGCGAAGCTGTTGCAGTCAATCCTCAAACACCTGTTGAAGTCCTGAGTATGTTGGCACAGCAATCGGAGAGTTCAGTGCGTGCAGCTGTTGCAGTCAATCCTCAAACACCTGTTGAAGTCCTGAGTATGTTGGCACAGCAATCGGAGAGTTCAGTGCGCGAAGCGGTTGCAAGAAACCCAAGCATAAATCAATCGACAGTATTTGCTTTGATCCGATACGAAAATATCGAAATCCTTGAAGCACTTTTAGAAAATGTCAAGATTACATCTGATGTTTTCAGAGATTTGCGTTTTAAAATTTCTCAACAGAGGAGAAATCACTCTACTCGCATCTCGAATCCTAATGTCCACGAACGACGCCATGACCAATTCTAATTTCGCAAGCTAACAAATGGCAAAATACGAATTCGCAATTTAAGAATGACTGTAGTCAAATAACTTTATACCTGAAGCTAGTGGACCGTACTGGGATCGAACCAGTGACCCCCACAATGTCAATGTGGTGCTCTACCGCTGAGCCAACGATCCTTGCGTAAATCTGTGTAAAGCATACCTCACGAATTTGAAGCGAATTTAGCGTGAGTAGTCATCCTCGATTCGCTCGATGTCATCTTCACCAAAGTACGTGCCTGTTTGGACTTCTATGAAAACAAGTTCAGTAGTTCCGATATTTTCAATTCGATGCAAGTCACCAATTGCGATATCGATTGACGAGCCTGCTTCAAGAACTTTTTCAATACCGTTATGAGTAACTTTGGCTTTTCCAGAGACAATAAACCAGTGCTCTGCACGGCATTTGTGTCGTTGATATGAAAGTCTCGAAGCGGGATTTACGTAGATAGTTTTTACTTTGTGATCAGAGGCATCGGACAAGATTTCATAATGACCCCAAGGTCTTACGTTCTCGTCCATTGCTGCTTCTTTCATCGTTTCTTAGAAAATGGAGGTCGGAACGGGATTTGAACCCGTGTAGAGGGATTTGCAGTCCCTTGCCTCGCCTCTCGGCCATCCGACCAAAACTAACGCCGTTCATTTTTACGTGAACGGCGAAAGGTAGAGAGCGGACGACCGGGTTCG
>CAINRW010000007.1 GCA_903852815.1 uncultured Actinomycetes bacterium | reverse complement strand
ATTTACTTTTGTCGGACTTAATCAGGCAACGGTGACAGTCAGCAATGCGACAAAATCTGGCGCATCGACTGCAACCTTCACATTGACTGCAACGGGTGGAACTGGAAGCGGTGTCTACTCCTTTGCCGTTACTGGCACAGGCTGCGTAATCGGCGGAGCATCATTTAATATCTTAAGTAAGACGGGCGGTGCAGGAACTTGCTCGGTCATTGCAACGCGAGCTGCAAGTGGCAACTATGCATCCAAGGCAAGTGCAGCCGTTGTCTTTACTTTCACTACCGTGGCACAGGCCGCGCTGACAATTTCTAATGCAACTGCGGCAAAGATCGCTCCTGCTGGAACTGCGATCACTGTTACAACTGCAGGTGGAAGCGGAACCGGTGCGATCACAATCGCATCTGCAACTGCTGGCTGCAGCGTTGTTGGCATGACTATCAATCGAAGCAGCGCCACTGGAACTTGTGCGGTGATTGCAACTAAGGCTGGCGACAATACCTACTCTGCGACCTCATCTGCCTCTGCAACATTTACTTTCACGGCAGCTGCGCAAACTACGTTGGTTATTGCCAACACTGTTGTGAGTTCAACTGCTGGAACGCCTATTACCTTGAGTGCAACTGGTGGTTCAGGAAGTGGAGCGCTGACTTTCACAACAACTGGAACGGGTTGTTCGATTGCAACAACTTCGTTAAATGCAACTGCTGCTGCAACCTGTGTTGTCACAGCAAAGATGGCAGCAAGTGGAATCTATGCCGCGGCAACTTCTGCGACTAAATCATTTGTATTTGCCTTAGCAACGCAAACTCCACTTGTTATCTCTAATGCCACTCTTACTGGAACTGCAGGAACTGCTATTGCGCTGACTTCAACGGGCGGATCTGGGGCAGGGGCGCTGACATACACAGTCACTGGAACTGGTTGCACGATTGCAACTGCCAACTTGAATGCAACGACATCTGCCACCTGTGTTGTTACGGCGAAAAAAGCGGCCAATGGAATCTATGCCGCGGCAACCTCTGCGACACAGACATTTACTTTTGTTAAAGCCAGCCAAGCTGCCTTGCTCATCTCTAATGCAACATTGACTGGGGCAAAGGGAACTGCGGGAATTACTTTGACGACAACGGGTGGATCTGGAACGGGGGCTGTGACATATACGGTTACGGGAACGGTTTGCAAGATTGCTGCGGCAAAGTTAACGGTTGCAACATCCGTGACCCCTGGAACGCCAGTTACCTGCACGGTCACTGCATCTAAGGCGGCTAGTGGAATCTATAACGTGATCGCTTCGTTGGCAAAGGTATTTACCTTTAACTAAGGGTATTCAGCTTGTAACTAATTGGCGGGGCGTTGATGCCCGGCTTTGAGGTTGGCCGTTGCTAATCTTTGGGTATTCGCACCTGCGTAGAAATGAGGGCTTTCATGACTGGTCTAATCGTTAAGGCAATCGTTGTGCTCAGTTCTGGGCTATCGCAGATTCACAGCAAGTGGGCCAGCTTTACTCGAAAAGAGCAAGGCGCGACCTCAGTGGAATATGTATTGCTGGTTGGCCTAATCGCCGTGGCAATCATCCTGGCCGTTGCTTTGTTTGGCACAACCATGAAAAACGCCTTCTTCCAGGTGACGTGCGCGGTTCGCGGTGAAACATGGGACGCGGCCAGCAGTACATGCAGCGCGTAAATCCTTAAGCGCTAAATCCTTCGCTTTACTGAACCCCCTTGATATTATTTGCCCGTTAACACTTCCCCTCTAGAAAAGGAATTCCATGACTGGTCTAATCGTTAAAGGAATGGTAGCTGGCAGCTTTGCCCTATCTCGCGTTCAAACTAAGTTGGCAAGTTTTTCTCGTGAAGAGAAAGGCGCAACTGCAGTTGAGTACGCGCTAATCGTTGGTCTAATCGCTGTGGCAATCATTGTTGCTGTCACACTTCTAGGTACAAGCATCAAGAACTTGTTCAACCAAGCATCTTGTGCACTTAAGGGCGGCGTCTGGACTTCGCCTAACTGCAGCATCTAATTTAAAAAGTTGAATAAACACTCCTTCGCATCTGGATCATCCATGAAGCGAAGGAGTGTTTTATTTTCTGAACGTGGTGCAACGGCAATTGAATTTGCGTTGATTTTGCCACTGCTTCTTTTATTAATAATCGGTCTCGTCGATTTTGGGCGAATGGGTTTTGTGCAAGTAAGTGTTACCTCGGCATCTCGCGAAGGCGCACGGTTAAGTTCACTTGATTCAACGGGAACTGGAACAACGGCAACTATTGCAAGTTATGTTCAAACTGCAGCGCCGAATGCGGCAAAAGTTTCTCAGCTAGATGGTGCAGGAACTTTGACTGTCAGCGTGACGCAATGTTCTGGTTCGCAATCAAGTGAAAACACTTCGGTGACGGCATCTACGAATTTTAAATGGTTATTGCCAGTGGGGCTGCTGTCATTGGTTTCAAGTAGCGGATCTACGTTGTCGAATTTTACAATTTCATCAACTGGAACCATGAGATGCATGAATTGAGATGCTAAAGAGAATTCGTGATTTAAAAGGTGAAGAGGGCGCAGTTGTAGCAATCTTTGCAATTTTGATGTCAGTTGTTGTGATTTCACTTTTTGCAATTGTTTTCGATGTGTCAGCGATTTATGCCGAACGGCGCGTTGTGCAAAATGCCGCAGATGCTTCAGTGCTGGCAACAACACAGGAATGTGCACTTAGCGGCACGGGTGCGATTCTCAATATTAATGCCGCATATGCCAGCGGCGTGTGTACCAATCCAAGTTATGTTCAAGAGTTTGCCGGCAAATATGCAAACCTTAATTCGCCAGATTCGCTGACTGATGTTTCGGAAGTGTGCGGTACTAATCCGCTCAATCCATGCGGGGCATTAACTGCGGGGCAATTTGAATGTCACAGCGTTGATGCTAAATATAAGAATTATGTACGCGTCAAAACTAGTACGCGTCAAAGTTCTGGAACGGCGATAACCGCCTTATTTGCACCGTTAACTGGATCTTCTAATACCGATACAAAAGTTGTTGGTTGTGCGCAAGCTGCGTGGGGAAATGCAGAAAGTGCGCCGGTGATTATGCCGATGGCGTTGCCGATTTGTGATTGGCAAATAAATGGCAGCAAAGTTATTCAAGATTTTGCATCTAATAGTCCAGTTGTTGTTGGTGGTTGCTCGATTACGGATTTAGATGGCAATGTTTTTAATTACGTATCGCCAACTAAAGGATTTAGTTTGCTCAGCGGTTTGGGTTGTCCTGGAATCGATGCACCCACACAAGTGCGCGTGGGGGATACATTGCAGATTGAATCTTCTATTGCCCAAGTACAGGGACAGTGTTCCGGCGGTGCATCGGTTTTTCGAACTCAGCTTTCAAAACTAGTTAATGCAAATCTTTTCCTGCCCGTCGTCACAAGTGTGGCCTGTCAATCAAACTCCAATAACTGTCAGGGAAATTACAGTTTTAAAGTTGCGAGCTTTTTCGGTTTCAAATACTTGGGAAGCAAGTGGAAAAACCAATTTATCGATGGCGGCAATCCAAATTGCCCAATTGGTGATCCCTGCCAAACAAATTCCAATTGGCCTTCGGCATGTGACGCGACTCGAATCTGCCTTTACGGTACCTTTGAGCGTTCAGTTGTTCCGGGGGCCGATGTATCTCTGGATGCGGGAATTCCTGCAATCGGAGCCATGGCTGTACAACTATTACCGTGATTGAAAGCGAGAACTGAGACAAATGGCGCGTTCGAAGATGAAGAAGTCAACCGTTCAAATGATTGCAATCATTTTGCTCTCTGTGCTCTCAGGTCTAGCTATCTACACATATACATCAGGCGTTGAATCACGAATTCGTGCCTCTGAAAAAACTACTCCTATCTATATAACGCTTAAGCAGATTCCGATTGGTACCGCTTTGGGTTCAGCGATTAATCAGGGATACATCGAGCAAAAGCAGTTCCCAGTTGTTTCAGTTCCATCAAAGGCAATCACTTTGGTCAATACTGCAAATGCCAATCTTGTTGCGCTGCAGACTTTGCAGCCAGGACAGATTCTTTTAGAAAATAACTTTGGCGTTACTGCGGCCAATACTGGCGCGCTAGTTATTCCTGATGGTCAACTTGCCGTCACGGTAACCATGTCAGATCCAGCTCACGTCGCGGGCTTCTTGCAGCCAGGATCGGAAATTACAATCTTTGTATCTGGTTCAAAAGGTAAGAATAAGTTCACCGATGTTTTGATTGCGCGCACACAAGTCTTGGCAATTGGTTCTCAAGTTTTGCCATCTACTAACGGCGGCACAAGCAATAACACTTCACCACTTATTACTGTGGCAGTTTCACCTGATGAAGCTAAGCAGTTAATTCATGCAGCGCAGACTTTGTCGCTCTACTTTGGTCTTAGAACTGCTGGCGTTGACTTTGGAACATCTGCCGCAGTCACCGATGAAAATCTATTAGGTTGATAAGAAAAGGCATATAGATCATGACTTTCATACTTACAGACTCCAGTGATGAGTCACAGCGCTACCAATTCACTTTAGGTGAAGCGGTAGTTGTGACAACTTCAACCTATGAGCTCTATGACTTAGTAAAAGATAATCCTGATGAGCAAGTAATCATCATTGGTCCAAATGTGAAGATGGAAACCGCGCGAGTAGTTGCCGAACACTTCCGCGTTGTACGTCCAAGTCTTGGTGTAATTCTCATTCGTGCACGCTTAGATGTGACAACAATGAGCGAAGCGTTGCGCTCTGGAATCCGTGAAGTCGTCAGTTCAGATGACGCGGCATCTCTGGTGGCAGCGAGCAAGCGTTCTTTAGCTATTTCTGCGCAGCTACTTGAGGCCAGTCGAGTAGTTGGATCAAGTAATTCACGTGGAAAAATCTTGATTGTATTTTCAGCTAAAGGTGGCTGCGGCAAGACAACTTTGTCGGTCAACCTTGCACATGCGCTTGCAAACTACACAAACTCCAAAGTTGCTTTATTGGATTTTGATTTACAGTTTGGCGATGTAGCAGTTGCGTTGCAGATCGAACCTAAGAAAACTATTAGCGATGCAATTAGCATGCAAAATAACTTGGATGAACTTGGTATCAAATCTTTGATGGTTAATCAGCAGAAGAATCTTGATATTTTGCTGGCACCAACAAATCCAACGGATATCGAATTTATCTCAACTGACTTAATCGATACGCTGTTGGATTCGCTAAAGAATTCATATGACTACATCGTGGTTGATACTTCACCAGCTTTCACCGATGTCATTTTGCGTGTTTTTGATCAGGCCGATAAATGTTATTTATTAACTACTTTAGATATGCCAGCGATTAAAAACCTCAAGCTCGTCGTCAGCACATTAGAGGCTTTGAATATCAATAAGACAAAGCTAGATTTTGTTTTGAACCGAAGCGATATCAAATCAGGATTAACGACTCGTGAAGTTGAAGCGATGGTGGGAGAAACTTTCTCAACACTTATTCCTTCAAGCAATGATGTCTCGGCTTCAACAAATCGTGGAGTTCCATTAGTCATTGAAAAACCACGCCATGCCGTCAGTCGTGAAATTATTGATCTAGCGATTCGCACCGATACTTTCTTTAGACCTATCGTTGATAAGAAGCGCGGCATCTTTAGGAGAAAAAGTAAGTGAGTCTTTCTGAACGTCTAGGACAGGGTGATTCAGAAAATGCTCGCTCTTTTCCGGATTTAAGTAAGTTAAGCGAAGAGTTAAATCCACGCTTTGAACCGCCTGCGACAAGTGATGACACGTTAAAGAGTCAAGTACTTGAAACTCTTATTCAATCCCTTGGCCAACAGTTGTATTCGGGGCAAGTTGAAGAAGAGATTCTGGAACAACACGTTTATGAGGCAATTGCTTCAGTAATTTCAGCTAGCCAGCGCTCTTTAACTAGTTATGACCGTGCCGAACTTGTTCAAAACATCGTGGATGAGATTCTTGGTCTTGGACCGCTGCAAACTTTGCTGCGTAATCCTGAAATCACTGAAGTAATGGTAAATCGCTTCGATCGAATTTTCGTTGAAATCAAGGGCGCAATCACTGCGACCGATTTAAAGTTTTCATCTGAAGATCATCTTCGCCGCACCATCGAGCGAATCGTGGGTCAAGTCGGTCGACGTATCGATGAATCAAGCCCAATGGTAGATGCGCGTTTAGCTGACGGAAGTCGCGTTAATGCAGTGGTTCCACCTATTGCCCTCGATGGTTCATCGCTGACGATTCGTAAATTTGCTCAAGAGCCATTCACAGTTAAAGATTTAATTGCAACAGGAACCTTTTCAATTGAAGCGATGAAGTTTATTGAAAACGCCGTTGCTGGAAAATTTAATATCGTCATCAGCGGCGGTACTGGTTCAGGTAAAACCACAACGCTTAATGTTTTATCCTCATTCATCGGCAAAAACGAGCGAATAATTACTATCGAAGATGCCGCCGAACTACAACTGACTCAGCCCCATGTAGTGCGCATGGAATCTCGCCCAGTAAATACCGAAGGTGCTGGACAAGTAACGATTAGAGATTTAGTTCGTAACTCACTTCGTATGCGCCCGGATCGCATCATTGTTGGTGAGGTTCGCGACGCCGCTGCGATGGACATGTTGCAAGCGATGAATACTGGCCACGAAGGTTCTTTAACTACGGTTCACGCAAATACAGCGCGTGACGCGCTGACTCGTATTGAGACGATGGTGCTAATGGCTGGAATGGATCTGCCAATCGAATTCATTCGTCAACAAATTGTTGAAGCGGTAGACATTATTGTTCAGCAGAACCGTATGCGTGATGGTTCCAGAAGAGTCACGCAGATTAGCGAAATCGTTGGGCTTGAAGGCAACGTAATTCAAGTTCAGGATATTTTCACTTTTAATCACAATGAAGATGTAAATAGCAAGCATGTCGGTGATCTGGTTCCAACTGGTATTCCATTTAATAATAATAATTTCCGTCGCGGAAGTGTTACGACTTCGGCGCTACTGCGGTAATTACATGAAGAAACTCTTAATTAGTCTGGTCCTAGCTTTTCTGAGCTTTCAACCTTTAGCCGCAAACGCAGCACCCGGGGATGGACCAATTATTTTCGTTATCGATACAAGTGGATCGATGAATCAAGGCAAGTTAGAAGCAGTAAAAGGCGCAGTAACTCAGATAATCAAAAACTTACAGCCAGAACAAAAAATTGGAATCATCTCTTTTAGTCAAAAAGTAACTGTTGTCTTAGAACCTACTGCTGACCATGCCATCGCACTAACTGATATCGACTCTCTTTTTGCTGGTGGCGACACATCTATGTATGACGCAATTGGTGAGGCGATCAAACAGATTTCAATTGAGCGACCAAGCCAAATTGTTTTGCTCAGCGACGGTGCCGATACAACAAGTCTGACACGTCTGGATCAAATCGTCAGCGATGTTGCCGCAGTTGGAATTCCAGTAGAAGCAATTGGCGTTCAAGTCACTTCAGTACAGCGAAAAGTATTAACTTCCATCGCCGAATCAAGCGGTGGAAATTATTACGGCGTTGAAGATATTTCAAAACTAATTTCGACGTATTCAGAAATATTGACGGAGCAGTTAATACCAACGGCATCTCCAACTCCTTCGCCTTCAGAGACACCAGTTCAATCCGTAGACTTTGGGCCAATCCAACTCAAGCGCAGTGTTTATTTTGAAGTCATCGTTGCAACTATCGTTGGAATTCTCGCTTTGATGCTTTTGAGCACTTTGAAAGAGCGCGCAGCAAATAGAAAGCGTCATCAAGCCCGGGTAAAGACGTTACAGAAATATTCTTATCGACAAGCTAGAAAAGCACGTAATCGGTTAAAGAATTCAATGAAGACGTACAGCTTTGTGCCACGTCGAATTGAAAATGCGATTAAAAATAATCTGGAACTTATTCACAGCGAACTTCGATATGAAACTGTGGTTCAGATTCTGATTGCTTCCTGGATTTTCTTGACCTTTACTTTCACGTTGATCTTTTTCTCAGTCTTTTTGGGAATGCTTCTTGCTACTGTTTTTGTGCCGCTTGGTTTCAGAACGGTGATTAAGAGCATTCGCCGTAAACACAAAATTCAATTTGCTGAGGAGTTACCCGAACTTCTAAATATTTTGGCTAGCGCATTGCGTTCAGGATTAAGCCTTCCTCAAGGTCTCGAAGCATATGCAGGGGAGACCAAGAATGAAGTTGCCCGCGAGATTCGCCGAAGCATGAGTGAGATTCGCGTAGGAACGCCAGTGGATGAAGCGCTGATGGGCGTGGCTGAACGTATGGATAGCGATGATTTGCGTTGGGCAGTCACTGCGCTATCAATTCAGCGCGTAGTTGGTGGAAGCATGGCAACAATTTTAACGACGGCATATGAAACTGTAAGGTCTCGCGCTGAAATTCGCCGCGAAGTAAAGACGCTGGCGGCAGAAGGAAAACTTTCGGTTTATGTTTTGATGGGACTTCCACTTGGAATTTTCATTTTCTTATTCTTAACTCGCCGTGAATATGTCAAAGTTTTTTGGACAGATCCGGCAGGAATTTTCATGTTGGTTCTGATTAGCATTTCCCTGACCATCGGTTGGAAGTGGATGAAGAAGATTGTTGAGATAAAAATATGAGACATCAACTTTTCGAACTCTTACCAATCTTTTCAGGGGTATTAGTAACCATCACTTTGCTCTTTATCTCCCGAGTCGGACTAAGTGCCCTTACTGAACTTAGAATGAAGATGCGCCGCCTTGAACTGGTACGTAACTATCAATTCTCTGGAAAAGCTAGCGCAAAGAGAATTTCAAAGCAGTTTGGCATGGCCAAGATTGTGGTCGGTTCATATGGTGACAAACTTGTAAAAGATAAATATAAAAATAAGTTAGAGAAACTGCTGGTTAATTCAGGTGACTGGGAAAACAAGAAATATTCCAATTTAGTTCAGCGCAAATTAACTTTTTCTATCTTAGGTTTCTTCACTGGTTTCTTCTTGCTACTTCTAAAAAACATTCAACTTGTTCCGATTCTCTTGGTGGTCGTCACAGGTGCATATTTCTTGCCAGACCTAGAGCGATTCTTGCAGCGCGTTACGGGAATTCGTTATCGCAATCGTTTAGAACATTTGCTGGATCAAGCCGGCAGTTGGCAAAACAATGACTACATGTCCCTGATTCGCCGTAAGATTATTTTTGGTCTCAATAGTTTCGTTATCAGTTATCTGTATTTGATTGCTAAAGATAAGAGTTACGGAAGTTTACTTTTCAGTATCGTTGCAATTTTTATGGGCTTCTTTTTACCCGATATCCTGTTGCAGAACAAAGTATTAAAGCGTAAAGAAATGTTGGCTGACACACTTCCAGATGCAATCGATATGTTGCAGATGTGCGTTGGCGCAGGATTGGCATTTTCAGCAGCCCTTTCTAAAGTTGCAGAAACACAGAAAGGCCCAGTAGCAGAAGAGTTTGCCCGTGTGACTGCAGAAGTGCAGTTAGGTCAATCCCGAACTGATGCGCTTGCAGCTATGGCCGAGCGCACCCAAGAAAAGCATGTACAGAAGTTTGTGAACTCAATGTTGCAGGTGGATCGCTTTGGTATCCCAGTCGGAAACGTTTTGATTGAGCAGTCTCGTGAGATGCGCGCCGCCCGTCGTGAACGTGCACGTGAGCGTGGACAGAAAGTACCTATCAAGATTCTTGCGCCGATCATGCTCTGCTTCTTGCCGACGGTAATCATGATTATTTTGGGGCCAGCGGTTATCTCGATCTTGCGCGTATTTACGCAAGGTTAAGTAAGTGTTGCAGTTGCTAATAGTTCTGGCACATATAGTGCTCCCCGTAGTTGTCATAGCTAAGTTCAAATTTTCTTTAATCACAGTTGCCTTGATGCCATTTGCGCTTGTCTCTGTTCCACTCTTTCGCGAAGATATTAAAAGCAAACGATTACCTAATCGAATTCTTTATCCAGCGATTTTTTCGACGCTGGCCTTGTTGCTAATAAGCGCAATCATTGATCATCAACTTTCTCTCTTTGTGCAACCAGTAGGCAACGCGGTGCTCAGTTTCTTTGGCGCTTTCATTCTCTATCTTGTGGCCAGAGGAGGATTCGGGGCAGGGGACGTGAAATTATTCTTTCTAACTGGTCTAGTTCTTGGAATTTTTACACCTACTCGAATTTCTACTGCGGCAATAATTTCGATTTTTGGTGCAGCCTTATACGCACTGTTTCTGCTTATAACTAAACGTGCGAATTCGAAAACCTCTTTAGCTTTTGGACCATTCATTTTTATTGGGACCTGGGCTACCCTGATTATTTTTCATTAACCCTCCTTCATTGGTTGAGAGTTTTCCGCATAGATGT
>CAINRW010000006.1 GCA_903852815.1 uncultured Actinomycetes bacterium | reverse complement strand
GTTCTTTGCTGAAAAAAGAACCACGGTAAATATCCAGCAACTAATCCAATGACAACAATATTTAATGCCGCACTTGTTGTCTTATTGATAACTGAACGAAGCCAAAAAGCGATAACTGCCGCGCACGCAATTGTTCCTGCCCACCACAATAACGGGGTACCAAGCGCCAATACTTCTTGCGAGCAACTGTTTGCCCCACATGTTTTAGGTGCATCATAAAAAAACGAAGTAGGCCGGCCCATGATCATCCAGCTCCAAGGATTAGCTTGGTACGAATGCTTTTGAGTTAATCCGGTATGAAAGTTCAACATCTCGGAGTGATAGTGCAACCAAGAAGAAATTACGTTTGGTGACCAATCGCGATCCCAACCACGATTACTGAGAAACCAACCAGTCCACGTTGATACATAGACAGCAATTGGCAGCAATCCATATTGCAAGAATTTAACTGCGAATTGGCGAAGCATTTCTTTACCGGGATGTTGAAAGAAAATTCGGTACACACTGATTAACGCGATTACTAGAATGAAATACAAACCGCTCCACTTGGTGCCCATTGCTAAACCGAGCGCTATTCCAGCTAACCAATGATGTTCTTGATGCCACAGATAAATGGCCAGTACGACAAAAAATGTTAGGAAGAGATCAAGCAAGGCAGTTCGAGAGTGGACAAGGGCTAAACCATCGCAAGCCATTAGTAATGCACCGATGGCAGTAAGAAGCGGCGAATAAAAAAGCACATGAACTAGTCGTGCGAATAGGAGAATCAATAGAACCCCGATAATTGCACTAGCAATTCGCCAACCAAATTCGCTGTCCCCAAATAACTTAATGCCTGAGGCAATCAACCATTTTCCGACTGGTGGGTGAACAATAAACTCTGGTTTATTGCCCGTAACTTCGACACCATATTTTAGGAAATCTCGGGCGCCGTCAACGTAATACACCTCGTCGAAAACAAAGCCCTTAGGGGTGGCCAAATTAATCAGTCGAAGGGCAAGAGATGCAATCGCAATGAGAATCGGTGCAATGGCGGCAATCATGTGCGCAATCGTATGGGAAAAATCGGAAAAGATTACTGAGATGATTGCCTTATGGCTTTGATATTGGCAGCAACCCCGCTAGGTAACCCTGCAGATGTCAGCTCGCGCCTTAAATCGGCAATACGCGATGCTTCGATAATCGCTGCTGAAGATTCCAGAAGATTTCATCGCTTGTGTTCAGATATCGATGTGGTTTTTACGGGCAAGGTAATTTCATTCTTTGAGGGCAACGAAGATGCACGTACCCAAGAACTTCTCGAGCATTTGGCAACAGGTGCATTAGTACTCGTGGTTTCAGATGCCGGAATGCCAACGATTAGTGATCCAGGATTTCGCTTAATGCGCGAAGCAATTGCTAGAAATATTGAAGTCTCGGTAATTCCAGGGCCAAGTGCAGTAACGATGGCAGTTGCACTATCTGGATTACCAACTGACAGATTTACTTTCGAAGGATTTCCATCACGAAGTGCTGGAGCGCGGCTTGCAACTTTCGAGAAATTGCGTCATGAAGAACGAACCATGGTTTTCTTTGAAGCCCCACATCGACTCGCAGATTCAATCTCGGATGCACAAAGCGTTTTTGGGGAAAACCGCCGAGGTGCAATTTGCCGCGAAATGACTAAACATTATGAAGAGACGATTCGCGGAACATTATCCGAACTCTCACAGTGGGCAGATACGCATGAAGTCTTGGGGGAAATTACCCTTGTAATTCAAGGAGCACTTACTGATTCAGCAGAACTCACCGCAGCAGAAATGGTGGCACGTGTGCGTGAATTCGAAGAAGCTGGAATGGATCGAAAGAATGCAATTGCCTCAGTAGCAACTGAATTTTCAATTGCTAAGCGGTTGGTTTATGCCGCCGTGGTCGATGCGAATAAGATGAGCAAGTGACTAAATCCTTTTATTTAACGACGCCGATTTATTACGTCAACGACGCCCCACACATAGGTCACGCCTACACGACTGTGGCCGGAGATGTTCTTACTCGTTGGCATCGCCAAAAAGGTGAAGCAGTCTGGTTTCTAACTGGAACTGATGAACATGGTCAAAAAGTCATGCGTACTGCAGAACAAAATGCGACCGCCCCGCAAGCATGGGTAGATCGTTTAGTTCAAGAGGCATGGAAACCAAATTGGGAAGCGCTCAATATCGCTAACGATGATTTCATTCGAACAACTGAAAAACGTCACACCGAACGGGTGCAGAAATTTTTGCAATCCCTTAAAGATTCAGGACATATCTACGCAGGAAAATATGAAGGTCCATATTGCGTTGGGTGTGAAGAGTTCAAACTACCGGGCGACTTGATTGAAATTGATGGAAAGAAATGTTGTCCAATCCATAGCAAGCCCATCGAACTTGTAAATGAAAATAACTGGTTCTTCAAACTTTCAGCTTTTGTTGAGCCATTACTAGAGCACTATCGAAACAATCCAGATGCTTGCCAACCTGAAAGCGCACGAAACGAAGTCGTTTCATTTCTTGAAGGTGGCGTCTCTGATCTTTCAATTTCCCGCTCAACTTTTGATTGGGGAATTCCAGTACCTTGGGATACCGACCAAGTTGTTTACGTTTGGTTTGATGCACTTCTCAATTATGCAACTGCAGTTGGTCTCACAGATGCACCTGATTC
>CAINRW010000005.1 GCA_903852815.1 uncultured Actinomycetes bacterium | reverse complement strand
TTTATACGGAAATTTACCTGTATTAAGAATTATTAGTGAATACTTTGCGCCATGAAGTTCAAGTCGTTGCCTATACCGGGAGCTGATGGTCTAAGAGCCATTGCTTGTCTCTTGGTTATTTGGCATCACACAACTCAAAGGTTCAACCCGGAGAAGTCACCACATTGGATCCAGAATATTCACTTCTTTGGAATGCGCGGTGAGGTGGGCGTGAGTCTTTTCTTCGTGCTCTCAGGGTGCTTACTTTCTTTACCATTTTGGAACGCATTCGTGAATGGCACTCGAATTCCAAGTCTTCGCTTCTATGCAATCAACCGTGCGGCACGAATTGTTCCGGCATATTGGTTTAACTTAATCACTTGTACTCTCATAGCCCTGTGGCTCTTTGATCAGAAAATAAATTGGTGGAGATTAATCTCCGGACTCTTCTTTATAAACAGTTATCACTACTCTTCATTCTTTCCTGCTGAACTTAATGGACCTTTGTGGTCTATTGGATTAGAAGTATCGTGCTATCTACTCCTCCCACTTTTTCTATTAGCAATTATTAAAAATACTAAGAAAGTATCCATAGCTTTCGTTGGAATGTTTGGCTGGATTTTCGTTTTGCAACTGCTGAATCCATGGATTATTAGCCACTTTATGACAAGTGAAAAATCGAAAGGCTGGCAGTACGGACTTACTGGCGGAGCAAAACAGTGGCTTCCGTATTGGAATTTAGATTCTTTTTTCACCCAGTTCTTATGCGGCTCAATAGCGGCTTTGGCCATTATCGCCTTTCGCGCCAGCGGTACCGACAAATCTCGGATATTCGATTTTTCAGCTGGAATCTTTGCAATAGCTGCAGTTGTATTAGTAGCTACTCGGCTTCAACCAGGAAACCCAGATAGTTTCACGAAGCAACCCTATGTCGCACCATTTTATTCACTTTCTATGGCTGGATTACTTGTCTGTGCGGCAATGAGCAAGTATCTATATATAATTTTAGACAATGGCTTATTTCGATGGATCGCGAAATTATCATTTAGTGTTTATCTATGGCATTTAGTCATAATTGAAATAATTGCTCGGAAGTTTCTTCTAAATTACGTTTTTTATGGTCTTACTGACACATTACAGTGGGTTTTTATTAGTTGCCTAGTTCTAAGTGGCTCAATTCTCATTGCAGCAACTTCATGGCGTTTTCTGGAATCACCAATACTAAAATCTGCTCGTAAATTAACCAGCGTCTAGTCCTGCGCGGGGGTATCTTTGAGGGCGGCTATTCGTAACGCATACTCCAACGAGTAATCCTTCTCTAACTCTGGGTGCCTAAAAAGTTTGGCTGTAAATTGGGCATGAACACTGATTTCTTTGTTGGGTGACTTTGCAGCCTCTTCAAGTCTTTCAATGATAAATGTTCCGAGTGCGCATAAAGATCTACTCAACCCTAATTGCACGTCAATGTTTCCTCTACCAAGTTGAGTTAGTAATATTGTCGCTAACAAATTTACTTGTTCGTCAGGCACAAGCAACGAAGCGGCTCTCCATGCAGTCATAGCCACAAAATCCTCTGAATCAAAAAG
>CAINRW010000004.1 GCA_903852815.1 uncultured Actinomycetes bacterium | reverse complement strand
ATCGTTACCGCGTGATTATCGAAAAACTCGGTATTCGCCGCTAATTAAGTAATACCTACACCACTTCAAGGCAAATCTTCCTTGTGAGTGAGTCGTGTCCATAGAAATAAAGGAGGACCCATGGAGGGTCAAGAGGTTCAATCAGCCGTTGCAGTAATTGATAACGGAAAGTTCGGAAAACGAGAAATTCGTTTTGAAACAGGTCGCTTAGCGCGCCAAGCAGCTGGAGCTGCAGCAGTTTACTTAGATGATCAAACAATGATTTTCTCAGCTACAACTGCATCAAAAACTCCCAAGGATCAATTTGATTTCTTTCCTTTAACAGTTGATGTTGAAGAAAAGATGTATGCAGTTGGTCGTATTCCAGGATCGTTCTTTCGTCGTGAAGGCCGACCATCAGAAGATGCAATTCTTACCTGTCGTTTAATCGACCGACCATTGCGTCCATCATTTGTTAAGGGACTTCGCAATGAAGTTCAAATCGTTGTAACTGTAATGGCGTTAGATCCCGATCACATGTATGACGTGATCGCAATCAACGCAGCATCAATGTCAACACAACTTGCTGGTCTGCCATTCTCTGGTCCAATCGGTGGCGTTCGCGTTGCTTTGATTGATGGTCAATGGGTTGCATTCCCAAATCATTCACAGGTTGCAAATGCAGTCTTTGACATGGTTGTTGCCGGACGCATCAGCGATGATGGCGATGTTGCAATCATGATGGTTGAAGCAGAAGCCACTGAGCGCACAATTGAACTCATCAAGGGCGGTGCACCAACACCTACTGAAGAAGTAGTTGCACAAGGTCTTGATGCATCAAAGCCATTCATTAAAATTCTCTGCGATGCACAATCAGAACTTGCAAAGGTTGCAGCTAAGCCGACTGCAGATTTCCCAGTCTTTCTTGATTACCAAGATGATGTTTTTGCAGCAGTTGAAAAAGCTGGAAAAGATGATCTTGCTAAAGCGCTAACAATTGCTGGAAAGCAAGAGCGCGAGACAAAGATTGATGAAATTAGCGCATCGGTTAAGGAATCAGTTTCTGCCATCTTTGAAGGCCGTGAAAAAGAAGTTCCTGCAGCGTTCCGTTCACTTACTAAAAAGCTTGTTCGTCAACGTGTATTGCGTGACAAGATTCGTATCGATGGACGTGGATTGCGCGATATTCGCGCACTCTCTGCCGAAGTTGAAGTTATTCCTCGCGTTCACGGTTCAGCGATTTTCGAACGTGGCGAGACACAGATTCTTGGAATCACAACACTCAACATGCTTAAGATGGAACAACAGCTAGATACGTTGAATCCAGAAAATCACAAGCGTTACATGCATAACTACAACTTCCCACCATATTCAACTGGTGAAACTGGCCGCGTCGGCACTCCTAAGCGCCGCGAAATCGGTCATGGTGCTCTTGCAGAGCGTGCTTTGATTCCAGTGCTTCCAAGTCGCGAAGAATTTCCTTACGCAATCCGTCAGGTATCTGAAGCCCTTGGTTCAAATGGTTCAACATCAATGGGATCAGTTTGTGCATCAACACTTGCGCTTTACAACGCAGGTGTTCCACTACGTGCACCAGTTGCAGGTATTGCAATGGGTCTTATTTCAGACACCGTTGATGGCAAAGTTGAATACGTTGCTTTGACAGATATTCTCGGAGCTGAAGATGCTTTTGGCGACATGGACTTCAAAGTTGCTGGTACAAAAGATTTCGTGACCGCTTTGCAGTTAGATACAAAGCTCGATGGAATTCCAGCGTCAGTTCTTGCCGGCGCATTGCACCAAGCGAAAGAAGCTCGACTAGCGATTCTTGATGTAATGAATGAAGCAATTGATGGCCCAGATGAGATGAGCCCATTTGCTCCACGAATTATCTCTGTAAAGATTCCAGTCGATCAGATTGGCGCAGTAATTGGACCTAAGGGAAAGATTATTAACCAGATTCAAGATGAAACTGGCGCGGAAATTTCAATTGAAGATGATGGCACGATTTATATCGGAGCAACTGATGGTCCATCAGCTGAAGCCGCTCGTGCTCAAATCAATGCAATTGCCAACCCACAGATGCCAGAAGTTGGAGAGCGCTACCTCGGTACCGTTGTAAAGCTTGCAGCATTTGGTGCATTCATCTCCTTGATGCCAGGTAAAGATGGCCTCCTTCACGTATCTCAGATTCGTAAGATGCATGGTGGAAAGCGCATTGAAAACTTGGAAGAAGTCATGAAGGTTGGCGACAAGATTCAAGTTGAAATCGGTGAAATTGATCCAAAGGGTAAGTTGTCTTTGGT
>CAINRW010000003.1 GCA_903852815.1 uncultured Actinomycetes bacterium | reverse complement strand
GTAAAGGGTGGAAAGATTGGTCTATTCGGTGGTGCAGGTGTAGGCAAGACAGTTTTGATTCAAGAAATGATTTATCGTGTAGCTGAAAACTTCGGTGGTGTATCTGTATTCGCTGGTGTTGGTGAGCGTACTCGTGAAGGTAACGACCTGTTCCTTGAAATGACAGAGACCGGCGTTATTAATAAGACAGCCTTAGTTTTCGGTCAAATGGATGAACCACCTGGAACTCGTCTACGTGTTGCCTTGTCAGCACTAACGATGGCTGAGTATTTCCGCGATGTTCAAAAGCAAGACGTACTTCTTTTCATCGATAATATTTTCCGTTTCACTCAAGCAGGTTCAGAAGTATCAACACTTCTAGGTCGTATGCCATCTGCTGTGGGTTATCAGCCAACTTTGGCCGATGAGATGGGTCAACTACAAGAGCGCATCACATCAACTCGTGGTCACTCAATTACATCAATGCAGGCAATTTATGTTCCTGCTGACGATATTACTGACCCAGCACCGCACACAACTTTCGCCCACTTAGATGCAACAACAGTGTTGTCTCGTCCGATTTCAGAGCTTGGTATTTATCCAGCTGTGGATCCACTTGACTCCACTTCACGTATCTTGGATCCACGCTATATCGGTGAGCATCACTTCCGTGTTGCAAACCGCATCAAGCAAATCTTGCAGCGCTATAAGGATCTGCAGGACATCATCGCAATCCTTGGTATCGATGAATTATCTGAAGACGATCGCGTACTTGTAGGTCGTGCACGTCGTATTCAGCGTTTCTTGTCACAGAACACTTTCGTTGCGAAGGTGTTTACAGGAATCGATGGTTCATTCGTGCCACTCTCAGAGACAATCGAAGCTTTTGAAGCTCTTGCTGATGGAAAGTACGATCACATTCCAGAACAGGCATTCTTCATGTGCGGTGGTCTTGCCGATGTTGAGCGCAATGCAGCTGAACTAGCCGCAAGCTTGGCGAAGTAAAAGATCATGACACTAAACGTCGAACTCGTATCTCCAACTGAGCGCGTCTGGTCGGGCCAAGCAACTTCTGTTTCGGCCCGTACGGTCGAAGGTGACATCGGTGTTCTTACCGATCACGCACCGCTCTTTGGAGTTCTAGTTGACGGCGCAGTAAGTAGTAAAGGAACAGATGGGACCACCACAGAGTTCACTGTAAGTGGTGGTTTCTTATCTGTTGCTAATAACCGAGTTTCAATTTTGACTGAAACCGTAAACCGTTAATTAATTATTCGCGAGTAACTTTCGCACCAAGTTTTTGTAGTTGCTCAGCAAAATTTGGATAGCCACGGTCTACGTGGAAAGCCTCATCAATAGTAGTTTCACCTTCGCTCACAAGTGCTGCCAAAATTAAACCGGCGCCTGCGCGAATGTCATGAGCCTCAACGGGCGCTCCAGATAGCTCTAAAACCCCATCAATTGAGGCGTGGTGTCCATCGACTGAGATTTGGGCACCAAGGCGACTGAGTTCATTAACAAACATAAAGCGTGATTCAAAAACATTTTCAGTAACTAGAGAATGCCCATCCGCAATTGCATTTAACGCGATGACCATCGGAAGTAAATCTGTTGGAAAACCTGGATAGGGGAGAGTCGAAACATCAATTGCTTTAGGTCGCTTGTCCATTCGAACTCTGATTCCGTCAGAAGTCGAAGTGATGATTGCACCGGCAGTTGTAAGTTTCTCAAGTGGAAGTTCTAAATGTTCTGCACGTGCCTCACGAATCGTAATATCACCACGGGTCATAACCGCCGCAAATGCCCATGTACCAGTAATAATTCGATCTGGAATTGTTGCATGTGTTGTTGGAGATAACGTAGAGACTCCGGTGATTGTTATCGTAGGTGAACCTAGACCTTCAATATTTGCGCCCATAGAAATAAGGAATTCACCAAGATCTACTAAGTCAGGTTCGCGTGCAGCATTATCGATGATGGTTACACCGCGCGCTAAAACTGCAGCGGTCATAATATTTTCTGTTGCACCAACACTTGGGAAATCAAGATCAATTCTTGCGCCAACTAAGCCTGTCGGAGCTTCTGCGATTACATATCCATGCTCGATATGCGCATGTGCGCCTAGAGCTTCAAGGCCTTTGATATGAAAATCTAAACCGCGTGAACCGATCGCATCTCCACCTGGTAGAGCAACTTCGGCTTTACCAACACGTACTACAAGTGGCCCAAGCACATTAATTGATGCTCGCATTTTGCGTACCAAGTCATAATCGGCACGGTGCCCAGGTGTGTTAGGGACATCGATGGTAATGAGCGAAGAATTTCGAACAACGGTGCAGCCAAGTCGAGTCAGTAAATCAGCCATGATGTCGACATCGGCAATGTCAGGAACATTAGTGATCGTGGTCTTGCCCACTGCCAAAAGCGAGGCGGCCATAAGTTTGAGGACGGAGTTCTTAGCTCCACTTATTTCAACTTCGCCACGAAGTTGGGCTCCGCCAATTACGCGGAAACGATCGAGAGATGCCATTGGAGCAGTCTACTTATAGGCTAGGGGCATGGTTAATTTAACGCGTATTTATACCAAGACCGGCGACGACGGAACTACCTCTCTCGGAGACATGAGCCGTACCTCCAAAAATGATCCTAGATTAGAGGCATATGCGACGGTAGATGAAGCTAACTCATCTATTGGCGTTGTTTTGGCAACAGATGAATTAACCGAGGAGGTCCGTGCACTTCTCGTTCGAATCCAAAATGACTTATTTGATGTTGGTGCAGATCTTTGTACACCTGTAGTTGATTCCCCAGCCTTTGAACCACTTCGCGTTTTGGAATCACAAATTACTTATCTCGAGGAACAAATCGATCACTATAACTCTCACTTAGAGTCACTTCGCTCATTTGTTCTACCCTCAGGAACTCCAGCGGCCGCCCATTTGCACGTAGCAAGAACCGTAGTCCGTCGCGCCGAGCGCAGGACTTGGGCTGCGATTCATGCTTTTGGTGGAGGCGTAAATCCATTGACGGCAAAATATCTCAACCGCTGCTCTGACTTACTGTTCGTTC
This sequence comes from uncultured Actinomycetes bacterium, assembly GCA_903852815.1. Lineage (GTDB taxonomy): Bacteria > Actinomycetota > Actinomycetes > Nanopelagicales > Nanopelagicaceae > Planktophila. The sequence continues at coordinate 27,254 of CAINRW010000003.1, read as the reverse complement.
TAGCGCGCTTTGCAAACAAGGAAATAGGAGATCAGCTCTGGGTTCCAGGAGCCAATCGTTAACTTGTTGCTGGTTGATACGTATTGCTAGGGATTTTTTCTGTTGTTGCCTCTTGGTGACATGAAGCCGCGATATTTGAAATCACATTTTTTGAATTGAGTATTTCTTCGCTAATGAGCAACGCAGTCAAAATAGTTTTCGCTTTGGTTTGATTCAAAGTTGTGCGAATTGTTCCAAAAGTTTTCTTAGTCTTGTCCGTCGCCGAAACTTGACCAACAACATTTGCAGTTACTTCCCACCAAACACAACCTGTTACTGATGCCAATTGGATAACTCCGCATGAGTATTTTTCACAGATACGGACTCCGCCAACTTTTTGTGCAAGTTGACCCGTCAAAGTTTTGTTATTGGAAACAATGCCAATTAACTCTACGGCCGTTGGAATTTTGGCATAAATGCCAGCATTTGCTTTAAAACCTTTAGGTGGCCATGCTGCTTTAGGAGAAGGTTTTACTGTTGGCTTTTTTGTTGCAGCATGAGTTGGTGCGGCAACTAATGAGAGCGCAATAAGTAAAACTACGAGGCGCTTAATCGCGATCCCACTTAAATTTACGAATGGAGAATAAAACTCCGATAACTAGCCAGATCATTAAAATGATAAACGTCCGTCCATTTTCCCAAGACTTTGCAACTTCTTGTGTCGCAAATGTATCTGGCAAGAATACCGAACGCATGCCTTGAGTGAGCCATTTAAGTGGAAAAATCGCGGCAATTTGCTGCATCCAAGTGGGTAATTGGGTGAAAACAAAGAACACACCGCTGAAAAACTGCAAAATAATCACAATTGGTGAAACTACAGCAGATGCACCACGGCCACTCTTTGGCACGATTGAAAAAGCAATTCCGAGCGCAGTAGAACAGCCACTTCCCAGAAGGACTAACCAAGTAAAAGTAAGCCACTTCGTTGAATCAGTTGGCATATGAACGCCAAAAAAGATTAGGCCAAAAGCGAAAAGCAATGCGATTTGAATGACCATGCTGACGGCAATCAGAATTGCCTTGCCGATGAAATAACTAGATGCAGGCATCGGGGTGCCGCGCAATCGCTTTAAGCCACCAACATCACGCTCCATCGGAATAGTAATAGCAAGTGATTGAAAACCTGTATTGACTAAACCGGATGCAATCATTCCTGCGACGAAGTATTGCGAAAAGGTAACTCCAGGAGCAATGGTGTCTTTAAATACTGAACCAAAGATAGCTAATAAAATTACTGGGAATAGAAGCGTGAATACCACTGACTCGCGTTGTCGTGCGAACTGCTTTATCTCTAGTGCGCCTCGGCGTACTCCTAGATTTAGGGCACTTGGAACCTTATTCATGTGTGCCTCCAATCATTGTTAGATAAATATCTTCAAGTGAAGGTCGAGTAACAGTTAGTTCAGGAATCTCTCCCGAGAATTGAGTGCTTAGTTTTGACACAAGACTTGTTGGATTATCAGTAGTTTGCGTTTTAGTTTCATCCCCATCTCGCCAAGAAACCAATGCCTTTGCCGTTGCCCGTCCACCAAGATCTTCTGGGGTGGAAATCTCCACGATGCGCCCATTATTGATAACTGCAACGCGATCAGCTAAAGCTTCTGCCTCATCAAGATAGTGAGTAGTCAATAAAATAGTCGTTCCAGTTCCACGCAAATTTTCAATTAAAGCCCAAAATGCGCGTCGGGCTTCTGGATCAAAGCCAGTAGTCGGCTCATCCAAAAAGAGAAGTTCTGGACTACCGATAATTCCTAGAGCAACGTCGAGTCTGCGCCGTTGGCCGCCAGATAAATTGCGGATTAAAGCTCCGGCTTTTTCTTGCAAACCAACTGAAGTAATTACTTCATCTACATCACGAGGATTTGAGTAATAACCACTGAAATGTTGAACAGTTTCGATGACTGATAAATCTCCGGCATCGGCGGCAGATTGGAGAACGATTCCAATGCGATTGCGCCATTCGCGCGCTTGGTGACCTGAAGTCTGAGGATCAAATCCTAAAACTGATACTTCACCAGAGTCACGCTTTCGGAAACCTTCTAAGATTTCAACGGTGGTCGTCTTGCCTGCCCCGTTAGGTCCAAGAAGAGCGAAAATCTCGCCTTGAGCAATAGTTAAATCCAAGGATTGAACGGCATGTACATCGCCATAGCTTTTCTTTAAACCTTTTACCTCAATGACGTTCATGTATAGATAGTACTACCGTCGCACATATGCGAAAATAGCCTTATGAGTCCGCGCAGAAACTATCCCAAAAACAAGCGGCCAAAATCTGATGATCGTGAACTTTCTACATCTAATCAAAGTTTTGAAGAGCACCACGAGGGCCTTTACATAGTTCGACGATTAACTGGCTCAAGTTCAACTAAACCATATCGCTGCCCAGGTTGTGATCAAATGATTCCCATGGCCACACCACACACCGTTGCTTGGTTAGAGGATGATGAAGAAAGTCGGCGCCATTGGCACAATGTTTGTTGGGCTAAAAAAGATAAACGCCGGCCTAATACTGAGCGAACACGAAATGCGCCTCGCTATTAGTTTTTAACCAAGGCGACCTTTGAGCCATCGTGTCAAAGTAATCACCAAAGTGTCATCTTTAGCGCGACGTTTGAAACTTAAGAAATGCAATGGCAAATTAAAGCGTGTACGCACTACCGTTCTCGGATATGTATATTCCAGCAAACCTTCAGGACCGTGCACTCGACCGTAGCCGCTATCTTTCACTCCACCGAATGGAACTGAAGCAACAGCTGCAAATGAAAATGTTGAGTTAATCGCAACCATTCCACATTCAAGAGCGGACGCAATTCGTTTTCCTTTGCGCTTCGACCAAACATTTGCACCAAGCCCATATTGTGAGGCATTAGCTAATTGGATTGCTTCTTGCATATTCTTTACACGATTAATAATAATAATCGGGCCAAAAGTTTCTTCCCGCATCGCAGCACTTTCTTCTGGAACATCGAGCAGAATTACTGGTTGAACAAAAGGCGCTTTAACAGATTTTGGTCCTCCATAAGCGCACGTTCCACCATCCTTAATTGCAGTTTTAATATGCGATTCAATAACTTTTATCTGCGATGGCATCGTTGCAGGTCCGTAATTACCATCACCTGGTGCACCGGCGTGAATTGTCTTAGCTAATTCCACGGCCAAGTTAATGAATGAATCGGCGACCTTCTCATCGACGTACACGCGCTCTGCACCAATGCAGGACTGGCCAGCATTTGCCATGGCTGACCAGATCGTTGCATCAACTGCCCGTTTAAGGTTGGCATCAGCTGCAACTAGAACAGGATCTTTTCCACCGCACTCCAAAACTACTGGCGTCATAGTCGTTGCGCATTGGCTTGCCACAAGTTTGGCAGTTCGCGTAGAGCCAGTGAAAGAAATCTTATTAACACCGCTTAGACATAGTGCGCTTCCCGTTTCACCTAAGCCTGTAACTGTTGTGAAAATATCGGCAAAGGGTGCAACTTCATTGAAAGTTTCCTGCAACCACATTCCAACCCCAGGTGTGTATTCACTTGGTTTAAAAACTACAGTATTTCCTGCTGCAAGTGCATAAGCGATTGATCCCATAGGGGTGAAAATTGGATAGTTCCAAGGACCAATAACACCGACAACTCCGAGCGGTGAGCGCTCAACGCTTGCTGACATATTTGCCATCAAAAGTCCTGGAGCACGATATGAAGTTCGCATGATGTCTTGTGCATGTCGCGCGGCCCAACCCAAGTGGCTTACCGCCATGCTCGCCTCTAATTTTGCATCACTTACTGGCTTACCAGTCTCTAGCGAAATCAACTCAGCGATGCGATCAACGCGATTAATTATTAACGACGACCACGCTAATAAAATTTTCTTGCGGCCATTAAAATCTAAATTCTGCCATTGTGTTGCCGCATCACGAGCTTTTCCTACAACCTCATTGACGTGGGACGAATTAATAATCGGATATGTGCCTGCAACCTCACCAGTTGCCGGGTTATGAGAGTTGAAAGTAGGTATTCGCTTAGTAGCCATGGTTCAAAGCGTAGTGGGGTAAAGATAAGATTTGAAGCATGGCCGAGATAATCAGACCGAGTTCTGTTTTCCCCGCAATGCGCACGCCGTTTCAAGTTCATACAAAAGATGGCATCGAATTAATCGCAGAAGTTGCTGCACCGCTTTTTCCATCTCGTGGCGCGATTTTAACGTTGCACCCGCTGCCAACCGCAGGGGGAATGATGGATAGTCATGTTTATAAAAAAGCGGCAAATAGATTGCCTGCAATGGCTGGAATTACTGTTGTCCGATTCAATACTCGCGGCACCTCCAGCGAGGCAGGAACTAGTACTGGGCACTTTGATAATGGCGATGCTGAAGCCTTGGATGTGCAAGCGATGATCGATTACTGTTTTCAAGAGTTAAAGCTTGAGAATCTTTGGATTGTTGGATGGTCATTCGGTACGGATTTGGCATTACGCCATGCACGGGACCCACGACATAAAGGCCTGATACTACTTAGTCCACCTCTTCGAACAACCTCAGATGAGGAATTAAAGTATTGGAATAGAGACAATCGGCCAATTACAGCTCTAGTGCCAGAGTTCGATGACTATCTCAAGCCGGAGCAGGCACAAGAACGTTTTTCTATTGTTCCTTCGATAAAGATTGTTCCGGTAGCCGATGCTAAGCATTTATGGGTTGGAGAACCTTCGGTACACCGAGTGCTCTCTGAAATTAACTCAATCGTTACTGGTGATCTAGAGCCACTACCGCTTGAGTTTTAGGAGTTATTTGCTCTCGGAATCACAACTTCATCAAGAATTAAAATGATCGAGGCCGCAACTGGAACGGCTAATAGACCGCCAATAAGACCAAGAAGTGATGACCCAATAAGTGCGGAGATAATAGTTACTGCTCCGGGCACTGACATTGTCTTTTTCATAATTCGTGGAGTCACTACATAGTTTTCAATCTGTACGTATAAAACGTAGGCGAGAAATGCAATAACACCAATCAAAGTCGACTGTGTAAGTGCAATCAAAGTAACTACTGAACAACCCAAGAAATGGCCAATGAGTGGAACCAATCCACACACCAGCACAATCATGCCGATTGCAATTGGTGAAGGAAGTCCAAGTATGAGAGAAAGTATAAAAACAAAGACCGACGCCATGGCTGCGATGATTATTTGACTACCGACAAAAGAACCAACTCGGCCGATAATTGCATGCGTTAAACGTCTGACGCGCTCGCGACGTGAAGCAGGAACCATCGAAAGTCCTAAGTCAATTGCTTGCGGAAGTGAAGTAATGAAGTAAAGGGTTAAGACTAGAACTGTCATAAATGAGAAGAATCCGGAAAGAACTGATTTTCCTACACCTACTACGCCACCGAAAGTTGAAACTAACAGCGATCCATTTGATGTTACGGACTTAAGTTTTGTTTGAAGAGTATCTATGATTCCGTAATCATCGTTTAGCTTGCTAATAGTTGCGTTGTTTGTTAATTCAGAAAGCAAAGCTGGGGCTCGATTTATTAACTGTGAGCCCTGACTAACAACTGGTGGAATAACCACAAATGCAAAGAAAATCACAAACAAAATTACAGATGCAAAAATTACCGCAACCGCATTTGCTCTAGATAATTTTCTTCGGCGCAATGCTTCGACAGCGGGATTTAATCCTGTAGCCAAGAACAGGGCAATTAAAATCAAGATAAAAATCTGCGAAACACTTGCAAGTGCGCGCATTAACAAGATTGCGGTCAATGCACCCAGCGTTGCAATAAAACCAAAGTAAAAAGGGTGAGCACGATTAATGGGCTCACCTAAGATTCCATAGTCCACTGGAGCAGGTGCAGCTTTTGGTGCACGTTTAGTTGCCTTCTTAATTCGTTGTGCTATCGCCATGCCCTCATTGTAAAGATATTTATCTCACTTCTATGAGACGTGGTGTTCATCTTCCTGTCACATTTATAAGAGAGAATAGGCGCTATGGCACTTCGGATTACGGGTCTCGGCGAGGAAATCGCAGCCGTTACTGGCCTGCCGTGGCACAAGAGTTTGGAAGAGTGGCCTGAGGATCCAGCGCTGGCTGAGAAGCGCGGAATTTCCCGCCATGTCGTGCGCTTGGTCAGGGCAACTTCGCAAGAAGACGCACCTGTCTATGCAGTCAAAGAAACTGTCGCAGAATTTGCAAACCGCGAATATAAAGTTCTTCGCGAACTCACTGCTCTTAAGGCGCCGTGCGTTGAGCAGATTGCTGTGGTTGAAGGTCGAACTGACTCGGCAGGTGAAGAACTGCCCTGTGCGATAGTCACGCGTTTTCTGCCTTACTCACTCCCGTATCGCGTATTGCTTTCTGGTTCAGTCACCGCACATGATGTAAACACAATGGCAAATGCCTTAGCGCTACTTCTTGTACGTGTGCATCTCTTGGGATTTTGGTGGGGTGACTGTTCACTTTCTAATACCTTATTCCGACGTGATGCTGAAGGCTTTGCAGCTTATTTAGTGGATGCAGAAACTGGAGAATTTCAAAAAACTCTGAGTGATGGTCAACGTGAACATGATCTTGAGATTGCGATGTTTAATGTCGCCGCAGAGTTGGAAGATTTGCGTTTATCGGGAGTGCTATACCCAGGCATGGATCCAGTGCGTGCTGCAGAAGCGGTTATCAAAAGATATCGTCGAATTTGGGCCGCGCTCAAAGAACGCCAGCTGCTAGATCCAAATGATCGCCATGCAGTTGAACGCGCTATGCGTCAATTACATGATCTCGGCTTTGCTGTTGAGGAAGTCTCCATAACGATAGATGGAGATTCTCAATTACTCTCTTTCCAACCACGACTTGTTGCCGCGGGATATCACACACAACGTTTGCGTGAACTCATGGGAATTGAAACGGAAGAGTTACAGGCAAAGCGATTACTTGCTTCTTTTGATCGCTATAAGGCACGTAATGAAAAATCGGGTTTAAGTGTTTCCGAAATGGCTAAGACATGGTTCATGGAAGTATTTGAACCAACTATTAATCGTGTTCCTGAGCAGATGCGCGGTCGCGTAGAGCGGGCACAGATGTTCCATGAGATTCTAGAAAATCGTTGGTATTTGAGCGAGCAAAAAGGCAGTGATGTTGGCCTTGAATATGCCGCCGATAATTACGTGCAGGAAGTTTTACCCTATCGGCGTGATTCTGGCGTCGATGTCAATGCACAGTAGGATTACATCGTGAGCAATCCTCCTAATTTTGCACAAGCCGTAGATTTGAGTTCTCTCGGTAAAGCTAAAACCGTACCAACCGGACCTATTCCCGGAATTGAAGTAAACGCTTCAAATTTAACAACACAGCTTTTACCTGTTTCTAAATTAAAGCCCGTAATTTTATTGTGCTGGTCTCAACGAGATCCACAATCTATTGCGATGCTTACCTTGATGGGTGAACTTGAAGGCAAGTATCAAGGTAGTTGGGCTTTAGGGCGAGTGGATATTGATGAACAACCACAGGTTGCCCAAGCCTTGCAAATGCAGAAGATTCCGTATGCAGTTGCACTTGTCGGAGAACAGATGGTTCCACTGTTTGAGCAGGCTTACCCAGAAGAACAGGTGCGCTTAGTTATCGATAAAGTCTTAGCCCTGGCAACTGAACAAGGCGTAGGTGAAGCTGGCGCTGAAATCATTGAACCGGAAGAAGAAGAGGCAATCGCTGCTTTGGAAAGCGGTGATTACACAGTTGCTGAAGCGGCATATAAAAAATTATTAGCACGCAAGCCCGCTGATAATTTCGCCAAGTTAGGTTTAGCTCAAACACAGCTTTTGATTCGCACACATGGATTTGTACTCGAAGAGGTTATTGCCAAGTCGCAGTTAGATCCGACTAATGTCGCGCTGCAACTTCAAGCCGCAGATATGGAGATCGTTCACGGTGGCGTTGAAGCAGCTTTTTCCCGTCTCCTTGAACTCGTTAAAAATAGTTCAGGTGATGATCGTAAATTAGCTAAAGAACACCTGCTCTCACTTTTTGCTTTAGTAGATCCCGCAGACCCACGCCTGAGTGCAGCCAGAACTGCATTGGCTAATGCGATTTTCTAGAATGAAACCTTTGGCAGCAAAGCAAGAACTTAATTACCTTCGTGCCCTATTTTTCCTATTTGGTTTTGGAATTATGTCGTGGGTGCCGCGTTTTCCTGAAGTAAAAGCTGCATTACACCTGACAAATGGAAGTTTTGGTTCCCTCATCAGTACAGGTGCTTTAGGTTCACTAATCTCACTATTAACTGTCGGCCATGTTGTGCATAAAATTGGTGTTCAAAGAGTGTTGCATGTAGCTGCTTTATTTCTTATGTCTACTTTAATAATCCTGTCTAATACACACTCCGCGGTGGTTTTCTTTTTTGCCAATATCTTTTTTGGCGCAGCAATCTCGGCCTTTCATATTTCAATTAATGCGCAAGGTTTCAATTTTCAAGATAGAACTGGAAAATTCGTTATTACCCAGTTGAGTGGGTTATGGAGCGCCGGGGCGTTAATAACCGCCTTTTTTGCCGGCTTTATGGTCAATCGAGTACCGCTATATATTCACATTCCGGTTCTGGTAATTTCAGTGTTCCTCATCAAACTAATAATCATTCAAAAGCTTAAGCCCCAGTTAATTACGGCTAACATCGATTCAAACATTGAGTATCGAATCAGGGATTTACTTAAAGGATTTTCATTTGATCGAATGATTTCATTTGGATTAATCTGTGCGATTTTCCTGGAATTTGCAATAAGTGACTGGGCAACGATTTATACCAAAGAAGAGATTGGGATTTATAGTGGGCTTAACACCTTGCCTTTCGTTCTCTTTACAACCTTGATGATTTTTGGTCGATTTACTGTTCACTATTTGTTGCCGCATTTCTCATTAGAAAATCTCGCTAGAAACGCATCGTTGCTTGCGGGTATCTCTTTCTTAACAAGTCTTACTTTAGCTCGCACGATTTTCAGCGGTAACAAAACACTGGCATTTTTAGTAATTTGTATCGGTTTCACACTAGCTGGCCTTGGCAGCTCGTTTCTCGGTCCCTCATTTATGGCGGCAGCAAATACCCGTTCATCACATCCTGCAAGTGTTGTTATTGGCCATGTAGGTGTTGCAAATATAGTTCTCTCATTTATTTTGAAGTGGATTCTTGCATGGACTGCGCAAGCTACTTCGCTGACGATAGGTTTATTAATTCCAGGATTTTTACTCTTGACAGTTCCGTTCTTTGCGAAAACGCTTAAGCGCGTTTAAACCAAAGTGTTGAAAGCGGTGGAATCCGTACTGTTGTCACCAAGTGAGCACCGTCAGAGATAGTAATAGGGGAGTTTGATACTCCGCTTCCACCGTAAGCTAAATCATCGGTATTGAGAACTTCACTCCAAATACCTGCGGTTGGAAAAGGAAGTTGATAATGCTCGTGGGGCATTGGAGAAAAGTTCGTGACGCTCACAAATGGAGTTGCATGATCATCCCATCGCGCAAAAGCCACAACATTTGCAGCACCGTCATTACCTACTAACCAAGTAAAACCTTCAGGTGAGGAGTCTTTTTCCCATAACGCTGGAATTTGGCGGTATAGGGCATTGATTTCGGCAACGGCTTTTTGAACACCTTGGTGTTCGCCATATTCAGTTAAGTACCACTGGAGACCTGAGCTCTCACTCCACTCGTCATTTTGTGCAAATTCACTGCCCATAAAAAGAAGTTTCTTTCCAGGGTGTGCCCACATAAATCCATACAAGGCACGCAATGTTGCCGTCTTTTGCCAACGGTCTCCAGGAAATTTATTTACTAGCTGACCTTTGCCATGTACGACTTCATCATGAGAAAGCGGCAGCATGAAATTTTCACTCCACGCATAGAGAATTGAGAAAGTTATTTCATTGTGGTGATACACACGGTGTATTGGATCGTGTTGTAAATATTGCAGAATGTCATGCATCCATCCCATATTCCACTTAAAACCAAAACCTAATCCGCCGGAAGAAGTGTCACGTGTGACTCCAGACCAAGCCGTTGACTCTTCAGCAATCATCATAATTCCAGGATGTGTTCTATAAGCAGTAGAGGTAGCCTCTTGCAATAATTGAACTGCTTCGAGGTTTTCGCGCCCACCATTTTTGTTTGGTAGCCACTCGCCAGCTTTTCGAGAGTAATCTAAATAAAGCATTGAGGCTACGGCATCCACACGTAAGCCATCAATATGAAATTCGGTAAGCCAATACAGCGCACTTGCAACTAAGAAGTTTCGAACTTCATTGCGTCCAAAATTAAAAATTAAAGTTCCCCAGTCCGGATGCTCTCCTAAACGTGGGTCGGCATGTTCATAGAGCGCAGTTCCATCAAATTTCGCCAACGCCCATTCATCTTTTGGAAAGTGTGCAGGAACCCAATCGAGAATTACACCGATACCTGCTAAATGAAGTGCGTCAACTAAGAATTTAAAATCATCTGGAGACCCAAAACGTGAAGTTGGTGCAAAAAACGAAGTTACTTGGTAACCCCATGACGGTCCGTAAGGATGTTCAGTTACTGGTAAAAATTCAACATGCGTGAAGCCTTGCTTTCGAACGTAATCAACAAGTTCAATCGCTAGTTCTCGATAATTAAGCCCAACTTTCCACGAGCCGAGGTGGACTTCATACACTGAGATAGGTGAGCGCCACGGCTCAAAATTAGAACGGCTTTGAAGCCAGGCTGAATCACTCCACTGGTATGCGCTCTCTTCAACAACAGATGCAGTAAGTGGAGGAATTTCTGTGGCACGTGCCATGGGATCGGCATGATCAATCCAGCGGCCATCGATTCCACAAATGGCGAATTTATATTTCGAACCTGCCGTTAAATCCGGAATGAAGATTTCCCAGATTCCTGAGGAGCCTGTTCGTAGCATTTGGTGAGTATTTCGATCCCAGTAATTGTGATCGCCAATCAATGACACTGCTTGAGCATTGGGTGCCCAGACCGAGAATGCAGATCCTAAGATTTCACCAGTTGAATCACGGCGAACGTGAGCACCTAAAGCTTTCCATAATTGTTCATGGCGACCTTCGGCGATTAAATAAAGATCGAGTTCACCTAAAGTTGAATGTGGATTAAGAAAAGTTGCATGAGTGTGTTCTGGGAGGTCTTCTTTCTTAGTAAAACGTGAAAAGATTCTCATGAATTAAAGTTTCACTTGAACTATGTGAGCAACCTTGCCAACTGGCCGAGTCGGATCGAGTTGAACATATTGATGTTCGCTCCACTCAAACTTCTTAGCATCTAACAAATCTTTAACACTAAATACATCTGAAGTAATTCCTAAAGCTTTCATATCCCAATGCACAATAGTTCCCTGGACAAAGGAGGGATCTAAGTTGACGACTACAAGAATTAAATTATCACCCTCGCGTTTTGAGTAGGCGATGATTGCATCGGATTCTGTATTGTGAAAAACCAAGTTCCGTAATCTTTGCAGCGCAGGATTTGAAGCTCGGATTGCATTGAGTTGAGTAATAAATGGTGCAAGGGTCAAGCCTTTCTTAGTGGCACCATCCCAATCTCTGACTTTAATTTCATATTTTTCCGAGTCTAAATATTCTTCGCCGCCCTCTTTAAATGGGCGGTGCTCATAAATTTCATAACCTGCATACATTCCCCACGATGGAGTCAGAGTTGCCGCAAGTACAGCGCGTAGGGCAAACATTGCGGGATTGCCTGCCTGTAGATGAAAAGGATTGATGTCTGGAGTGTTTACCCAGAAATTGGGACGAAAGAAGGCACTTGTCTGTTGGGCAACTTCACGCCCGTATTCCATAAGCTCCCACTTACTGGTTCGCCAAGTGAAATATGTATATGACTGATGAAAGCCAGCTTTTCCAAGCGCATGCATCATGGCGGGTGCGGTGAAAGCTTCGGCCAAGAAAATAACATCAGGGCTTTCTAGTCGAATAATGGCTAACAAATCTTGCCAAAAATGGACTGGCTTTGTGTGTGGATTATCAACTCGGAAAACCCGTACGCCTTTTGAAACCCACAATCGAATAATTCGTAGGACCTCATCGCGAATACCCTCATAGTCATCATCAAAGTTAATCGGGTAGATGTCTTGATATTTTTTTGGCGGGTTTTCAGCATAAGCGATAGTTCCATCAGCACGTTTGTTAAACCACTGGGGATTTGATTTCACCCAAGGATGATCAGGAGATGTTTGAAGCGCTAAATCTAAAGCAATTTCCAAACCCGATTTTTTAGCAGCGGCAACAAAGTTTTCAAAATCCTTCATTGTGCCTAATTCAGGATTAATGGCATCGTGCCCGCCATCGCTATTTCCAATTGCCCATGGAACACCTGGATCATTTGCTCCAGCAGTTAATGTGTTATTTGGTCCTTTGCGATGCGAAATTCCAATTGGGTGTATCGGCGGTAAATACAAAACATCAAAGCCCATTGCAGCTACGGCGGGCAGTCGCTTTGTTGCAGTTGAAAAAGTTCCACTTGTAACCGTTCCATCGCTGTTTTTTACTGCACCTTCGCTACGAGGAAAGAATTCATACCAAGCGCCAATTAATGCACGATCACGGTCGCCACGGATTGGAAACTTTTCAGTCGAGCCATAGACCGTGCGATATTGAGAAGTGCTATCGGCTTCAATTACATAGAAGAAATCACCTTGTGCAGGAACAACTATTGCACCTTCATAACGATTTGTTCCTGGCCAAATTTCATGCATATCTGCGCGCGTAACGACTTTGCCTTTTGCATCATGAAGCACTACTTGCAATGAAAGTTTTTCATGACCTTCAATCACGGCAGTTGCAGCGATTGAAATACTTTCACCAGCGATGGCTTTTACAGGTAGAAATTCTCCCCCGAAGTAAACCGTGGGGGAGACATCGCTAATAGGAATTCGTGAGATCAACCTGAGCCTTCGGTATTGCCAGCATCTGCAGCTGAGACATCGTGGATACGATACTTTTCCATCGCCTTCTTTACAATGCTTTCCTTGATATCACCTTGGTTACAAAGTTGCTGCAACACGGCAATCGCAATCGATTCAGCATCAACTTTGAAATGGCGTCGAAGTGCGCCGCGAGTGTCTGAGAGCCCGAAACCATCAGTACCTAGTGAATAAAACGGAGCATCAACCCACGGTGCAATTTGATCTTGCACTGCGCGCATGTAATCACTTACTGCAATTACCGGTCCAGCATGCTGGGCAAGTTTCTTGGAGACATATGCGCTTCGCTTATCACTTGGATTTAAGAGATTATGGCGGTCAATTTCTAAGCCGTCACGTCGTAGTTCATTCCAAGAAGTTACGGACCAAACGGCGGCGTTCACATCCCATTCGTCTTTGAGAAGTTGTTGAGCTTTCAAGGCCCAGTTCACTCCAACACCTGAAGCAAGAATCTGTGCAGACTTCTTGCGAGAATTAGCTGCTGGTGAATATAAATACATTCCCTTAAGCAACCCGGCGACATCGAGATTTTCTGGTTCAGCTGGGTGCACATATGGCTCGTTATAAACAGTTAGATAGTAATAAATGTTTTCACTGTTCTCACCATACATACGACGCAAACCATCTTTAACAATATGACCAAGTTCAAAAGCAAAAGCTGGGTCATAGGCAACCACTGCAGGATTAGTAGAAGCTAATAGAAGTGAATGACCATCTTCATGCTGTAGACCTTCACCATTGAGCGTGGTTCGACCGGCAGTTGCACCAATAACAAAGCCACGTACAAGTTGATCTGCCGCTGCCCAGAAAGCATCACCTGTGCGCTGAAAACCAAACATTGAATAGAAGATATACATCGGAATCATTGGTTCATCGTGTGTTGAGTATGAAGATCCAACAGCAGTAAATGAAGCTACCGATCCCGCCTCATTAATTCCCTCATGCAAAATTACACCTGAAGTTGATTCCTTGTAGGAGAGCATCAGTTCGCGATCAACGGCCGCATATTGCTGACCATTAGGTGAATAAATCTTTAGCGTTGGGAATAGTGAATCCATTCCAAAAGTTCGTGCCTCATCCGGAATGATTGGAACAATTCGCGAACCAAGCCCTGGATCTTTTACTAAATCCTTGAGCATGCGAACAAAAGCCATCGTTGTAGCAATTTCTTGATGACCAGAGCCACGCTTGACTGATTCATACACTGAGTCATCTGGCTGAACTAAAGGCCGTGAGATTGCTCGACGTCTTGGAATTGAGCCGCCAAGAGCTGCGCGTCGTTCTGCCAGATATTGCGCTTCTTCAGAATCTGGTGAAGGTTTGAAATATGGAGGTAGGTATTTATCCAACTTCTCATCTGGAATATCTAAGTGCAAGGTATCGCGGAACTGTTTAATGTCTTCGAGTGACATTTTTTTCATTTGGTGCGTTGAGTTTCGTCCTTCGAAACTTGAACCAAGTGTCCAGCCCTTAATTGTTTTCGCCAAAATAACAGTAGGGCGACCATTGTTTTGAGTCGCAGCCGTATATGCCGCAAAGAGCTTGTGGTAATCATGGCCACCACGCTTGAGGCTCCAAATCTTTTCATCGCTCCAGTCAGCAACCATTGCAGCAGTACGTGGATCGCGACCAAAGAAATTTTCGCGAATGTATGCGCCTGATTCTGCTTTGAAAGTTTGATAATCGCCATCAAGGGTCTTGTTCATCAAGTTAACAAGTGCACCTTCTCTATCTTGTGCAAGAAGTGGATCCCAATCGCGGCTCCAAACAACTTTAATAACATTCCAACCAGCTCCACCGAAAATTGATTCAAGCTCTTGAATAATTTTTCCATTGCCGCGAACGGGTCCATCAAGTCGTTGCAAATTACAGTTAACAACAAAAGTTAAATTATCTAACTTCTCTCGTGTTGCTAAACCAATTGCACCTAAAGTATCGACTTCATCAACTTCGCCATCACCAAGAAATGCCCAGACGCGTTGATCGCTCGTATCTTTGATTCCACGGTTATGTAGATATCGATTAAAGCGTGCTTGATAAATCGCGTTGATTGGACCTATACCCATTGACACTGTTGGGAATTGCCAAAAATCTGGCATCAATCGTGGATGCGGATAAGACGATAGTCCACCTGCGGGATGTGAAAGCTCTTGACGGAAACCATCTAATTGATCTTCAGTTAAACGTCCTTCAAGAAATGCACGTGCATACATTCCAGGGCTGGCATGTCCTTGGAAGAAAATTTGATCGCCGCCACCAGGATGATCCTGACCACGGAAGAAGTGGTTGAAGCCAACTTCATACAAAGCTGCCGAAGATGCATATGTAGAAATATGTCCACCCACACCAACACCTGGACGCTGTGCGCGGTGCACCAACATTGCAGCATTCCAACGATTCATCGCACGAATGCGTCGTTCAATATCTTCATCTCCAGGAAAAGCAGGTTCATGTTCAGGCGAAATCGTGTTGATGTAATCAGTTGTTCGAAGTGCGGATAACCCAATGTTTTTCTCGTGAGCACGCTTTAAAAGACTCAGCATTAAATAACGAGCGCGAACGGGACCGGCATGCTCTAGCGCAGCATCAAAAGAGGCCTGCCATTCTGCAGTTTCGGAAGGGTCGGTATCGACTAGTTGGTCGATGATCTGATCTGGCGCCTCAAAGTTTTCGCTCATGGTGCATATTCTTGCGCGAACTGACCAGTAAGTCGAAATGGCAAACTGGGCCGTGAAAGCACTTGTGCAACCCCCTTTTATTGTGTGGAATTAGCCTGTGCCAGCACGTATGGGGTTCAAGGAGGGCGACCTAATTCTGGAGGTCGGCCGTGCCAGTGACTGTGATGAAAATCTAAGAAAACAATTAATAGAAATCACTAAATCCCAATTCTTGAACAGCGATTCCCAGGAAGTTGTTGACGGCGTCATTATTTGGTGGCGCGATCGCGATGGTGACTTAGTTGATGAATTAATGGATGCCCTGACTTATTTAAGTGAGTCTGGGCCAATCTGGGTTCTTACTCCAAAAGTTGGACGAGATGGCCATGTTGAACCAAGTGAGATTCAAGATGCCGCACCTATAGCTGGATTAACTCAGACTTCATCGCTCTCATTTGCATCTGACTGGAGTGCTACTCGTCTAGTGGCACGCAAGGCAGGTAAACGATAGGTTTTCGCCATGACTAATAATTCTTCTTTAGTAATTGGCCAAGCAGCACCTGATTTTGAAGTGTTAAATCAACATGGTGAAAAAATCTCGCTCTCATCATTTAAAGGTGAAAAAAATGTAGTTCTTCTTTTCTACCCATTTGCATTTTCAGGAATCTGCACTGGAGAACTGTGTGCACTTCGCGATGATCTCGCAGCATTTCAAAATGAGAATGTTCAATTATTAGCAATCTCCTGTGATCCAATGTATGCCCAACGCGCTTTTGCCGAGCAAGAGGGTTATAAGTTCCCAGTGCTTGCAGATTTCTGGCCACACGGTGCAGTGGCAAAGGCTTACGGAGTCTTTGAAGAATCACGTGGATGTTCTACTCGTGGAACCTTCGTTATTGATAAGGAAGGCATTTTGCGCTGGCAGGTAGTTAATGGTCTAGGAGATGCCCGAAATATCGATGACTATAAGGCGGCAATCGCTGCGCTGTAGCCTACGGATTTAGCAATTTTCCAATGGTGAAGTAGGATTTCCCAGTACTCAAAAGAGCGAGTACGCGGGTGCTTAGCTCAGTGGTAGAGCGTCTCGTTTACACCGAGAATGTCGGGGGTTCGAAACCCTCAGCGCCCACCAGTAGTGAAAAAGGGAGTTGATTGTCTGACAATGAAAGCCAACTCAACTGATCAACATCAAATTCTTGATGTGGCTAATTTCGATAAGAAAACAACGTCTCTCAACCACAGTGCAGCAACTCTTCCTGAGTTAGCAGAGCTAAGTTCAACAACAACTAAGTCAAATAATGCACGCGATCTTCGAATCGCTGCAGAAACCGAACTCAGTGATGTTAAGCGCGAACTCTTGCGGGCAGAAGCCGACGTTGAACAAATTGTTATCCGCATTAATCGTGACGAGGCCCGTTTATCAAGTGGTACCGCTTCACCAAAAGAACTTGAACAGTTGCAGCATGAAGTTGGAACTTTAGGAGCGCGTCGAGCTGAACTTGAAGAAGTTGAATTAGAAATCATGATGCGCGTTGATGAGATTAAATCTCGAATTGACGAGCTAACGTCTCAAGAAACTGAATTTGCCCAAATTATAGGTGACCTTAATATTCGTATCGAAAATGCGCTCGCGCGCATCAACACCGAGCTTGAAGCAATCGCCAAAGATCGCGCCGAAACTTTGGCTTCGGTTTCACCAGAACTAATTGCGCTCTATGAAAAGATTCGCGCATCAAGTAATGGCATTGGGGCTGCAGCCCTTGTTGCAGGTTCCTGTACTGGCTGTAATTTATCTATTAATACCGTTGAATTGAAAAGAATTTCAGATTTATCCGAAGACGAAGTTGTTCGATGTGAAGAGTGTCGCTGTATTTTGGTGCGCGGAGCCTAATTAATGGCACGCCATTTCTCATTAACTGCCGATGGCGGCTCGCGTGGCAATCCAGGCCCTGCAGGTTATGGAACGGTCATCACTGAAAATGGAAAAATTATTGCCGAGATTTATGATTACATCGGAGTTGCAACAAATAACGTGGCTGAATACTGCGGATTGATTGCAGGCTTAACTGCCATTAATGAACTTGATTCGCAGGCAACGGTTGATGTCAAGATGGATAGCAAATTAGTCGTTGAGCAGATGTCAGGGCGCTGGCAAATCAAACATGCCGACATGCGCAAATTAGCTTCAGATGCACGCAGTGCGCACACTGCATCGTTAGTAAATTACACATGGATTCCACGAGATCAAAATTCACATGCAGATCGTCTCGCAAACAAGGCATTAGATGAAAAATCAGGCGGCGGAGAAATTATCTCAGTTCGCCAAAATTATTTAACTGAGCGATTGCTAACTAAAGAAGAATCAACAACTATCTTCTTGATTCGCCATGGTGAGACCGTTTTAACTCCCATGAAAAAGTTTTCTGGAGATGGACCACTTAATCCTGAACTAACAGATATCGGTCTATCACAGGCAGAAAAGGTTGCCGCGGCTATTGCTCAACTCAATCCTGAAGTTCTTATCGCTTCTCCTTTGCGAAGAACTACTCAGACTGCGCAAGCTATTTCTCGTGCAACAGGCCTGCCAATCATTTTTGAAGAAGCTTGGTTGGAATGCTCATTTGGAATTTGGGACGGCCTTTCAATTGACGAAGTTAAAGAACGCTATCCAGCTGATTACAATTCATGGGTTTGCTCGACTTCTTTCGCACCACCAGAAGGTGAGTCATACGACAATGTTGCACTCCGAGTTGATGCCGCAATTGCGCAAATCGCGGCAGAATATCCAGGTCAACGCGTTGCAGTTGTAACGCATAATGGAACAATTAAATCAGCAGCCAAAGTTGTTATCGGCGCACCATCTGAAGCTATTTTTCATATCGATGTGTCACCCTGTTCAATTTCAACTATTTCAGTCTGGCCTAGCGATGGTTTGAGAGCGTTAAGAACGCTTAACGAGCAGTCCCATTTACGCTAGATAACCAAAGTTTTGCCATCTCGGCATGCCCAAGAGGTGTCGGATGAATTCCATCTTCTGCAAGTTGCTCCATTGGCATTGACTTGGCAAGGGAGTTGAAATGGTCATCAAATTTAACTAAAACTGCATTGAATTCCTTTGCCATTTCATGAACGACTTGAATTTTAGGATCCAAATCTGCTCGCCACGTATTCATTTCTTCTTTTACTGACAGCAAGAATGGTTCACACAGTACGAAAAGGGGATTGCACGAATTCTTTGTTTCGGTTAAAACGCGGAGATATCTCTCTCTAAATTCCTCGGTAGTAGTCGGATCATTATCATCGTATCTTCGCCACGTGTCATTGATGCCGATAGCAATCGAAACCAACGTTGGCTGATGGCTGAGAACATCGAGTTGCCATCTATTTTCTAAATCAACTAAACGATGCCCACTTGTACCAACATTGATAATGCTTCCGCGTAAATTTCCAGAACGCGCAATCTCGCGAACGTACCCGTCACCAAATGGAGGTTCGATGTCACGTCCGCAGTCAGTAACACTGTCACCGATAAACACATTGATGTCAGACACTGCATCTCCTAACTTTGAAGCTCGGCCATTAATTCATTAAGTGGGCCGCCAATTTGATCACCAAAAAGATTCTTTCGGTGAGATTCGAGGTACTCATGCAATGCCGATAGAGCTTCTATGTCTGCCGCAGTACCAGAGATACAGCGCCTAATTAAATCGAAACTACAGCCTTGGAGAATTTTCCCCAGCCCCATGAGGACTTCGCCACCAATAAGATACTTTTCTAGCCATTTTTCTATCTCTTCAATTATGAGAGGTTCAGAAAAGTTTGGCTGCCTCAAGTAATTATAGTTATCTAGAATTTCTTGCCCTGCATCAATAAAATGTTGTCCAGCTTCTTGTAATTTGCCGGCACGCCAATCTGTTACACCTTTACGAAAAACCTGGCGTAAATCCGGCGCAGGGTCTCCGCCTACTGGAGTACCCATTGTTACTCTCATAAATTTTCGTAAAGCTAAACGATCGTGTTCGTCATCGATTCGATGTACTAGAGCGTTTTCCCATGATTGATCAGGGTTATATGAAGTTGTATCCCATAAATAATCACCTACGGTGAAAAGAGGAAATTGAGACATTTCGAACTGCAACATTGGATTTGAAACTAGCCCCGCGGAGTATTTATGTAGACCTGCTTCTCGCCCACGAATAGGTCCTATGTAAAGATTACTTTGCAAGCCGCCATCATTGACTGGAAAATTATCCCAATACAGGGCTTGACGCAAAGTTGTTCGCTCGAAAATTACGGCATCTGCTATATCTAGATATTCAGAGATAATTGAACGACCGGTCCACATCAAATTAATTCGTCCACTTAGTTCAAGGCCAAGTTCCTGAAGATACGGCTCATTTCCTCTACCTGAATAATGCATAGGGCAGACAGTGAGTGCGATTTTAGGATCAAATTGAAGCAGTTTGTTCCAAACGCGATTCGTGAAATCAGCATGCGCGGCAGCGGTAGAAACGTACTTAGCAATATCTTCTTCGTGCGAGAGTTCCCAAGCAATGTCATCCCACAGCAGACCAAAATGGCGCGCGCCTAAAGTAAACAACTGCTTATAGCGGTGTACCACCGCATCAACATCAGCTTCATCGCTGTACTTAACTGAAAGCCCAGGTGAAGCACAGATGACAATCTCAACTCCATTTTTGTGGCCTTGCTCAATCAACTCTTTTGTCGTAGCGAGGAATTCGGCATCAAATTGCGCGCGCCAATTAAAGCGTTGCCAAGGGACATCTTTGGGTGCAATAAAATATGCATTCATGTTGTAATCGCCGAAGTACGAAATAGCGCGCAAGCGTTGAACATGGCTCCATGGTTTTCCATAAAAACCTTCCACAACTCCACGCACTGCAAAATCTGGGCCATCATCAACAATCAAGGTTGCCTCGTCTGTTTTAGACCATGCCACTAAACGATTGAGGGCATAACGCACACTGTGATCAAGGGCGATTCCAATAGTTGCTTCAATTAGCCCACCTTTACGGCTGGCATTAATAGTGAAGCCTTCTAATTTTGTAGGTCTCGCGGCAACTACGTTTATCTGAAAATCACCATCTATTCCATGAATTGAGAAAAAGTGATCAACAATCTCTTGCTGCACAGAGTTTAGAGTTACAACTTTCATGAAATTTCAATTTCCTTTGCTGCCTGAGTGAGTGTGGCGATAAATTCTGGAGAAACCGAAGAAAAGTAATGATGAGCCGCATGCATTACTGATCCAAAAACAGGTGAGACTTCAAGAACCTGCATTTTCATCTGAGGGAGCGAAGAAGTAATTGCTCCTTCAAAAGCTTTATCAAAAATCGAGTTGCCAGCGGTGTGAAGACCACCTGCACGAATTAGCTCAATTTCATCGCCGACAAAATCTAATTGATTGACAATTCCCTCAATATCTCTTGCATGTTGAAGCGCAACTCTTGTCACGGCTTCGATTGCAAGGAGATCTCCTTTGAGCGAGAGATCAAAAATTAATGGCGCAAGACTTTCATCTACATGGAGCCGTTCGCGCGCAATGGCCGTAAAGAAAAGAACTGGATCAGTGAAACCTACCGCGCGGGGAAGGGCTGAATAAAGTTCGCTCTTTTGCGCAATTCCATGATGTGCTCGTGCAACTAGATCTAATGCAGTATCGACAAGCTGCCCAGCTCCGCCGCCTTCTCCGAGCTCCATTCCCATAGTCTGAATGCTTTGCGTGGCGCTGCGACCTGCTGATTTTCCGCCAGTGCCCGCAATCGACACACAACCAATGCCTTCAGGAATTCCGGCAAAGAGGGCAGCAAAGGAATCATTTATTAACTGACACTTGCCGGTAAGACCAAGTGAATTCACAACTGGGGCTAATAACTCTTCATCTTCTTGCCAATCAATTCCAGCAAGAGCGAAAGTTGAATCAACAATTTCATCGCGTGAAATTTGGGCGCTGGCACAGACCACATCGATAATTTCATTCAGGCTTTTTTCTACCGCAGCAACACCGATTCGCTCCCAGTTTGCTGCACCATTACCTGCAGTGGCCAAAATATTTCCATTGAGATCAACTAAAGCAGCATGTGTTTTAGTGCCGCCACCATCGATGCCTAGAATTACTTTAGTCATTGAATAGACCGATTAGACCTGCATTTTCTTTCTTCAGGTCAGCCCATAAATCACGTGCATCCGAAATATCTGGACCGATGGGGTTGGTGATTAGCGCTCTTAGCGCAGAATCTTCATTTCCAGTTACGGCTGCATCAATTGTTAAGAATTCAAAGTCTTTAACACTTCGTACCAGCGAATCAATGTCACCGCGCATTTCATGCGTCGCAATTGAACGCGCACCTTTTGAAGTGATGACTGCAGGTATTTCCATTACAGCATTATCGGGAAAGCCAGGAACCGCTCCATTGTTGAGAGTATTAACAATGTGGGTTGTTCCCGCATCGCAGTGAATATCGGCCATCAATTCGGCGGCAGAATCGGAATAATAAGCACCGCCACGTTGCATTAACTCCTCAGGTTTAGTCATTAACGTTTCATCCTTGAATTTTTCTATCAGGACTTCTTCAATTTTCATCACTTCACTAGCTCGAGTTGGGTTCTGAGATTGATAATCAACCCATTGCTTTTCAGAGTAGTAATAAGAAAGGTAATAATTTGGGATGGCTTGAAGAAGATCTATTGAACTTTGTGTCCATGCAGGAGAATCGCCTGGCTTACCTTTTTCAATCGTTAGACCCCGGAAAGCTTTGATTGCTTCAACGCTTTTATCAATTCCTTGAACTTCGACTCCGCGAATCCACGATAAGTGATTAAGGCCAATGTAATCAAAGTTCACTTCTGTAGATGCAACCCCCATTGCCTCGGCAACTTCTATACGTGTATTCCAAGGAACGTTGCAGAGACCAATAGTTGTAACTTCTGGAACTTCTTGGATCAGAGCTTGGGTAATTAGCCCAGCTGGATTTGTAAAATTTAGAAGTTTTGCAGAAGGCGCTTGGGCGGCAATTGTTCGAGCAACATTAAGAGCAACCGGAATTGTTCGAAGGGCTTTAGCAAATCCACCTACACCAACTGTTTCTTGCCCAACCAAGTGATATTTACGACCGAGTAATTCATCACGATGACGGGCAGCCTGTGTACCTACTCGGAATTGACTCACTACAAATGTTGAACCACGAACGCCTGCGGCTAGATCTGTGCCGAATTCGATTTCAATTGAAAGTCCGGCGGCTTTAATCATCCGCTCTGCAAAGGCCGCAATAATTGCTAATTTTGTAGTTTCAATATCTACTAAATGAATGAGAGTAATTGGCAAACGGTTATGGCGTTTGATTACTCCATCAATTAATTCCGGTGTGTACGTTGAACCTCCACCAATAACAGCTAATTTCATCTACATAGACCCAGCAAGGCCAGGTACAACTACAGCAGATTTGTGGATGTCATTAAAAACACGATCACATGCTTGTTGCGTTGCAATATTAAGTGCGCCAATCAGAATTCCAGTATCACCTAACACGGAAACTTCAATTCGTGGAGGGAAAGGCACAATCTCTGAGACAAGTTTCTTGATAGGTTCTAGAAAAAAAGTAGCTTGACGACCTATGCCGCCAGATAAGACAACTAATTCAACATCGGTCACTGCCGAAATCGCTGCGATATAGAGCGCAATTCTCTCGGCTTCAAGGGCAACAACTGCCTTACCAAGTTCATCACCAGATTTTGCAGCATTCAAAATATCAACGGTGGAATAAGGCTCGACAAGTGAACTGCTTGTATATTTGTTTGCGAGGGCTCTTGTGATTTCAGCGATGCGATCTCCAGATGGGTTAGTTGCACTTCGGTGAGTATCACGGGGATCACCAAATGGAACATAGAAAATTTCACCTGCAGCGCCGCGATGTCCGCGATGCAATTGCCCGTTAAGCACTAAACCAGAACCCAGACCTGAGCCAACAGAGAGGACGGCAAAGTTATCAATGCCTTGACCATGGCCGGCAGATTGTTCGGCGGCAGTTACTAGGTTGATATCGTTTTCAAGTGTTGGGTGAATTCCAAACTCATTCTCGATATGTGCAACCAGATTTACGCCATCAAGAGAGCCAATAGTTCCAGCAATGGAAACTACGCCAGTGGATTGATCAATCACACCAGGTGTTCCAACGACAATAGAGGCAACATCTTTTAGTTTGTAACCAGCATCTTTTAAAACTGTGTCTACTGCTTTATGCATTACGAAGGTCAAATCTTTTAGCGTTAATGAGGTTACGGGAACAGAGACCTCACTTCGCATTTGTTGATTGAGATCTCCTACAGCTGCGCGAATAAAACGTGAACCGATATCGATGCCAAGTGAAATTTTCACATCACTAATTGCTTCATACACCGAGCGGGCCCGTTTTGAATCCTCCTCACCAGGTGAATACTCTTCAATTAATCCGCTATCAGTCAGAGAGCGCAAGATATCGGCAGTTGTAGGTTTGGATAAACCAATATGCCGGGCAATCTCAGCTGCATGCAATGCCCCATGAGCACGCAAAGTATCCAACACACTTCGTTCATTAAGTTCGCGAATAAGCGATGGGACTGCAGGGGAAGCGTTAGCGTGCATCTAGCCTTTAACTCCAGTCAAAGTAACGCCTTCGATAAAGACTTTTTGTGAGAAGAAGAAAATAATAATAACAGGTGCCATAAAGAGTGCTGATGCTGTCATCATCATATTTTTATCCACGTGGTGTATGCCCTGGAAAGCATTTAAACCTATGCCGAGAGTCCAAAGATCTTCATTCTCAACAATATAGAGAAGTGGTCCAAAGAAATCATTCCAAGAACCAAGAAATGCGAAGAGTGCAATCGCTGAAATAGCTGGTTTTGCAAGTGGCACAATGATTCGCATCATTAATTTGAACTCACTACACCCATCAATTCGAGCAGCATCTGAAATCTCATCTGGAATAGATGTAAAGAATTGACGAAGGAGGAAGACTGAGAATGCACTTGAGAAGAAAGAAGGAACAATCAAAGGCAAGAAAGATGGGATCCAGTGCAGACGAGAAAAGATGATATACACAGGAATCATTGTTACTTGACCTGGAAGCATCATGGTTGAGAGCAAAATAATGAACGTTGTTTGGCGGCCTTTCCACTGCAAACGTGACAACACATATGCGGGTGGAACGCTAGAGACGACAGTTCCAATTGTTCCCATCAACGATACAAAGAGTGTATTCAGCGTCCACTTTAAAAATGGTACTGCTGTAAATACTGTGATGTAGTTATGCCAAACAAAGGGATGAGGCCATAGCGAACGAGTTTCTGCCTGGCCTTTACTCATGAGTGAAAGCACCACCACTAAATAGAGTGGCAAGATAAAAATCACTGAAAGTGCAATTAATAATGAGTGATTGCCCACCATATGCAAGAAGTTGTCCCACTTCTTACGCCGACGGGCCTCACGTGATTGAGCCTCGAGTTTTTCACGAGCTTCTAGTGTCATTGTGCTCATTTGAAGAGAGATCCGTTCGGATAGTGAACCCAACGTTTCTGGGTCTTCAAGATAACAAGAGTGCACAGCAAAGTAATGACAAGCAGTACCCAAGCAAGTGCAGATGCATAACCCATTTCATAGGCTCGGAAAGCGCTGAAATAGATATGCGTTGCGTAGAAATACATCGAGTGCGAATAATCGTTGACTTGGCCCGAAGCTACGTATGCCTGAGTGAAGTATTGGAAGCTACCAATAACGCCTGTAACTGTTGAGAAAAAGATAACTGGCGTCATGAGGGGAAGGGTGATGTAGCGAAATGATTGCCACCCGCTGGCACCTTCAAGAGAAGCCGCTTCGTAAAGTGAAGTTGGAACATCTAGTAAACCGGCGAGGAAGATAATCATCGTGTCGCCAATTCCCCAGAGACCAAGCAAAATCAATCCCCACTTAGACCATTTGGGATCCAGGAACCAAAATGGAGGTTCTTTAATTCCAATAGTTTCTAGCATGCGGTTGATTGGTCCGTATGCAGGATTGAAAATATATGTAAATGCCATAGTCGCAGCAACCGTTGGAACCATTGAAGGCAAGAAGAAAATTGTGCGATAAATATTCTTTCCACGCTTTGGCTTTGTTAATACCCACGCAGTAAACATTGCGAAAGCTATGCGGAGAGGAATACTTATTACAGAAATCCAGACTGTGTTCTTGAGAGAGAGCCAGAAATCTGAATCTTCAAAAAACATTCTGTGAAAGTTTTCTAGACCAACCCATTTCGGAGATTCAATTAAATTAAATTTCGTAAAAGATTGATAGAAACTAGAGACCATTGGATATGCGGTAAAGAAAAGAATGCCGAATAACCATGGTGACATGCACAAGAAGATGAATAGGCGAGGCACCTTTAATTTCTTGCGTGGAGGAGCAAGCTCCCCCTTCTTTTTGAAGGGGGAGCTTGCCATTACCCTCGCTTGTGACATGGAGTTGTTACTTAGCTATTTCTCGCGATGATCTGATTAACCTTGTCAGCTAAATCAGAGAGCGCAGTTTTGATGTTTGGAGTATCGCCAGCCTGCCAAGAAGCCATCAAGTTTTGAAGCATTGATTCTTCTAGGTGCTCACCAGTGTTTTTAACTGTGTGATACGCAGATTTAGGATTATTCATAACGTCGTAAACAGATTGATACCAATCTGGTTGATTTGCTGGGCGTGCTGCCTTTGCAAGCAATGAAGATGGTGAACCATTTGCAGCATCCCAAGCAGCAGCAAGCTTTGTATCGGTTGCAAGTGCCTTCATGACAATCCAAGCATCCTTAACATTCTTTGAACCCTTTGAGATACCCATTTGTCCTTGGCCAACTACGCCTGAACCATATGCAGCAATATTTTCTGGTGCTACTGGGAATCCTGCAATACCAAAGTTGACTTTAGATGTGCACTTATCTGCAAGAGACCAGTCATCACCAGTGCAATACATTGGTGCCATCCAGTTTGCCTCCCACTTCATAGCAACGCGGCCAGTCATGAAGTCATGATCTGTACCCCATTCGCCACCACGTGCAGCAACAAACTTGGTGAGCAACTTAGAACCCTTAGCAAAATTTCCATCTCCAAATACCTTAGCGATGAAATCTTTCTGCCAGTTAAATGCCTTAGCCCACTTTGCATCTGAGGCAAAAGCTGCAGAACGATCGCCTGCATACCATTTCGCACCAAACATCTGACCAAGCCACATTGAATCCATATCGAAACCGTAGTAGCCAGCCCAAGGAACGAATCCAGCAGTCTTGATGCTGCCATCTGAATTAAATGTTGTTAACTTCTTTGAGTAAGCAAGAAGTTCAGTAGTTGTCTTAGGTGGCTTTGAATAGCCAGCCTTAGCTAAAAGATCCTTGTTCCAATAGAAAGCAAAGATTTCGGAATATAGAGGCAATGCGCAACGATTGTTATTTGAAATCGAAGACGCAACAGCTGCAGCATTAAATGTTGCCTTCATGTCAATGCCATTCGCGCCGGCTATCAGCGTATTGAGCTTTTGCCATGCGCCAGTTCCACAGAACCAGCCAAGGTTTCCATTTCCATTT
>CAINRW010000002.1 GCA_903852815.1 uncultured Actinomycetes bacterium | reverse complement strand
GATAACAGTGCCTTCCTGAGGCTTTTCTTTTGCTGTATCTGGGATAACAAGACCAGATGCTGTTGTTGTTTCAGCTTCGTTTGTCTTGATAACGATGCGATCTTCTAGTGGCTTAATGGCCATGTACTTACTCCTTCTAGTTATTTCTGCAGTGATTTCCTCGTGCGGGCCCGGTTAGCAGTGTGGACCCGTGAGTGCTAACGCAAGGTTAGACGGGGCTATTCCCAACGGCAAATCGAGTTAAGCCAGGCTGATTGTGGCTACAGGCATACTGGAATCAGCATCAAAGGCCACTGGGCTTGGTGAGCGTCCAGCTGCTACCAAGAGCGCTCCCAGGGAGGCCACCATCGCCCCATTGTCGGTACACAGACCTGGGGTTGGAATTCGAAGTCGCACATTGGCTTTGGCGCAGCGCAATTCGGCCAGGGCTCGAAGCCGTGAATTAGCGGCAACCCCACCAGCGATCACCAGAGAGTCGATGCCACTTTCTTTGCATGCCACCAAGGATTTAAGCAGCAGGACATCGACGATTGCTTCTTGAAATGATGCCGCCACATCGGCCTGAACATAATCTGGAACACTTTCCAAATAGCGTGCCACCGCAGTTTTTAATCCTGAGAACGAGAAATCAAATGGACGGGTATTCCAGTCATTAGAAGTCGTTAAGCCGCGTGGAAAATTTATTGCATCCACATTTCCCAATCGTGCGCTGGCGTCAATTGCTGGACCGCCAGGAAAACCAAGTTTCATTATTCGAGCAATTTTGTCGAACGCTTCACCTGCTGCGTCATCAATTGTTTGACCTAGTTTAGTTATCGATGAAGTGATGTCATCAATTTGTAGCAGCGATGAATGTCCTCCACTGACTAAGAGCGCAATAGTTGGATCAATTGGTTCTGTGTGGGTCAAATAATCAACGCTAATGTGGGCAGCTAAATGATTAACGGCATAAATTGGTTTATCTAAACCAATTGCCAGACCTGCAGCAGAACCAACACCAACAAGTAGTGCGCCAACTAACCCTGGACCTGCAGTAACTGCAATGGCATCTAGATCAGTTAATTTCACGCCTGCATCTTTAATTGCTTTTTGAATTGTAGGCTGCATGGCTTCTAAGTGAGCACGGCTTGCAATTTCTGGTACTACTCCGCCAAAACGTGCATGCTCTTCTACGCTAGATGAAATTACATTTGCCAACAGTGTGCGGCCACGAACTATTCCAACTGCGGTTTCATCACATGAAGTTTCAATTCCTAGAACTAGTGGTTCATTCATGGTAGTTCCAGTCGCATTACTTGAGCATCTAAGCCCGCACCAAAATAATCTTTGCGGATATTAAGTTTTGAATATCCCAAAGTTTTGTACAGGGCAATAGCTTCAATATTGTCAGTCTTAACTTCAAGCATCATGGCAGTAGATCCCTGATGTTTTGCCCAATCAGTAATTAAAGCCATAAGTGCTTTAGCTATACCTTTTCCCCGATGTTCTGGAATTACTCCTACAGTCAAAATATCGGCCTCAGTTTCACCTGGAGCAAATACACCTGCATAGCCAACAATCGTCTTACTTTCATCCAGGGCCACAACAAAGTGACGGGTCGGACTCGAAAACTCTTCCTTATATTGCGCTGAAGACCATGGCGAATATGGAAACAGTTGCTTATCTAGTGAAACAAATATCGGAAGATCAAAAGAATTTGCTTCGCGATAGGTAATCATTTGCGGTCCGCCGTAGCAACCGCATCCGGTCTGCGTAAATAGATTGGTTCTGTAATATTTCCAGAAAGATTAACGAGTGCGGCGAGATCTGGATATAAATCGGCAAAAATTGGCGCTCCAGTTACATCTGCCGGAAAACTTACTGCAGGTTCACCAACTCGAACTCCATGTATGTACTGTGCCCAATACACCTCTTTGCGTCGTGCATCGACAGTAATAATAAAATCACTTTCCTGTACTTGCGCAGCAATTGCATCTAACGAACACACCCCACGCAGTTGAATATTTCGAGCCAGCGCAAAACTTTGAGCAAAGGCAATTCCAACTCGTAAGCCTGTAAAAGGTCCGGGACCCATTCCCACGACAACTTCTTCGACGTTGAATTTAGAAACTGCCTCCTGCACAAGCGCAGGAAGCGCCGGGCCATGTTCAGTAGCCCCATCTCGAAAACCACTCCAGAGAATCTGTCCATCTTTAACAATTCCCACGGATGTGCGTGACGTAGATGTGTCTATTGCTAGGGACATGGTCATATCTGAAAATTACTCCAACGTTGGCCAATACGTTTAATCTCAACTTCACGAAATTCTGCATCTCGATCAATCGTGATCTCTAGTCGCTCTTCATTGAGTCGAGCTGATTCGGCCCCGCCCCATTCAATAACGGTCACAGAATTTTCTGTGTCCAAATCTAAATCATCAAGATATAAGTTTGGATTTTCCGTATCGATCAAACGATATGCATCAACATGTATGAATGGAATAACTCCACGATGAACTCTAGAAATTACAAATGTAGGTGAGGTGACATCATCTACCCCTAGACCTTTACCAATGCCTTGAGCTAAAACTGTTTTACCTGCACCGAGAGGACCATTGAGTAAAATTAAATCTCCGGCTTGAAGTTGTGCAGAGATTGCAAGGCCGAGAGCAAACATGTCATCGGCAGTTTTAACGGTAATCATCAGAGCTTAAGCGTAAAGGAAAACGGAGGCCTCGCGTTTCGCGAAGCCTCCGTTGCCCTTACCTCGATGTTTTAGTTTCCGCTGTAGTACTTAGGTAGCGGAATGTAGATTCCCTTATCGACAGATAGATTGCCAGCTTTACGTGCAGCTGAAGCGATCGGTCCACCTGAAGGAAGTTTTCCAGTGTTAGCGGCCTGAACCAATGACTTAGCAACGAGCATTAACTGCTTTGTTGTGAAGTTACAGTGGTTTGTGCCTTGCGCTGCTGGACCTGAAGTGATTGGAGCACCTGTTTCGCTAAACTTTGTATAACTTGCAGGTGTTGTATTCCAAAGCATCAGTAACTTATTGATTGGAGCAACGTAGCTCTTTGTGCTGCCGTATGCCTTCAATGCTGCTGCCTTTTCTGCTGCATATTGTTCGACATAGAGATCAACTACGCGCTGTGAACCACCAGCTGGAGTAATTGGATCTGCAACGCCCACCATCAAGATTGTTGGAATATTAATCTTTCCAGTGTTGTGATGAAGTGCAGCAAGTTTCGCCTTAGCTGCTGCGTTTCCAGTTGCACGTGGTGCACCTGGGTTAGCTGCAGACAATGCGCCAAGAAGTGCATCGATCACGGTGTTGCCTGAAAGCGCCGCGTTGAAAATTACTCGCTCAGACTCGATACGAGATGAGTAGTCAGTCTTGGAGTTATCGAAATAAGCTCCGCCAACTTGATTTTCAACATCTTGTGTTGCAAGCACTGCTAGTGCTGCAGCGTTAGTTCCATTTTCTAGAACTGCAAGAGCTGGGCTAACTGCCAATGGGAATGACAACTTCAACGCACCTGTTGGACCTGAAATTGAGTCAAAGTGTGCTGATTGAGTTGGAATTCCTGCAATGAGGCCAAGTAGAAGCAATGCGCTTCGAGATGGAACTCCAGCTGCTTCAAGTGCTTTACCTGTTGCTGATGAAGTATCTGGCCATGCACCAGTTGCAATACCTGCTTGCAACTTGCCCATAACTGTAAATACTTTTCCAAGGTCTGCATATGACTCGGCAACTCCAGCAGCTCCAGCTGAATAATTTCCAGCCTTGATTGATGGATCAAATAGAGTCTTTAGGCCCCATAAGAAATCGCCAGCCATTGTTAGTTCAGCATCAACTTCAAGTGTTGCCATACACATTGGGGCTGCAGCAGAGACTAGCTCTGGATGTGTTTCAGTTAAGCCCTGTGTGATTGCTCCACCAAGTGATGATCCCCAAGCAATAACTTTCTTAGTTGCTGGGAACTGCTTCTTGAAAGTATCGATTAATTCAACGTTTGTTTTTAGCGCTGAATCAAGGTTCCAACCTTGGCGAGCAAAGCCAGAACCCATGATTGCAATACCTTGGCTGAAGAAGTACTTAGCAACTTCAGCATTTCCACCTGGAACTGGTTCAGGTGTATTAGTGATCTTGTATCCACCAATAAGAGGAATTGCAGATGGAATATCTACGTTGTAGCGATATCCGTGTGAGTACATTGCAACAGTTCCGTTGAAGTTTGCTGGAACCTGCATTGCATATGGTGCGCCATCAGATGTTGCACCGACACATGTTTGGATTGGGCTCTTGCCATCGCACATTGGTGCAGCGTTAGCTGCAACTGGTACTGAAACAAGAACTGTTGTTACGAGTGCTGTTACTGAAAGAAGCGAAAGTATTCTTACTTTTTTCATTAGTTCGGTAGTCCCTTCGCTGGCATTGCTGGGCGAACATATGTTGACTTAACAACTGCGCCAGCGCCTGAATCGGTTGTGTAAGTGACGTACTTGCCACCTACAGGTGAAAGATCACCAGTTGGTGAGTACTTACCAACCCAGTAACCAGTTAATCCAACGTGGCTAGTCTTTGAGTAACCAAGTGGAACTAATGCAGAGTTAGCAAAAGTTGAACCCTTGCTATCAATTGCTGCAAGAAGTGATTTACGAGTTGGATTTGGGCCAGCAGCCTTGAGGGCTTGTGCCGCCATGAACGCAGAGTTCATTCCTAGCAATACGTTGAGATCGAAAGTCGATCCAGGTACTGCCTTTGCATAAATATCAGAAAATAGTTTGACGTAATCGTCATTCATATCTGTAGTTGCTGGAACTGGTGAGAAGCCGATTGCGTTGTAAAGAACGCCAGCTGGTACGCCAGTAAGTTTGATTGTTGTTGCATCTCCACCAACTGAACCAAGCATCCACTGTGGTGCATATTTCAACTGTGCAGCAACACCTAGCATTGCTGAAGTTGCACTTGAAACACCAAAGAGAATTACAACGTCGGCTTCTGCAGCCTTGAACTTTGTAATCCAGCCAGCTGCAGCAGCAGCACTTTGTGAACCTGATGCGTAAGGAACTTTAACGGCAAAGTTAACACCAGCAGTTTTAAATCCTGCGAGCGCATCTGAACCGAAGTCGTCATCCTGATAAAGAAGACCAATCTTCTTTCCTGCGAAGTTTTCCTTAATGTACTGACCCATGATCTTTGCTTCCATGATGTATGAAGGCAAAACTGCGTAAGTAGTTGGATACTTCTTTGAATCAGCAAAACCGCTGAAACCAGTGTTAACGAAAAGAACAGGAACTCCGCGTCGACCAGGGTTAACTGAAGCCGCTACAGCTTTAACGTTTGCTGTTCCTAGAGGAGCAAGCAACGCCATAACTTTATCTTTAAGAATAAGTTCGTTGGTCTTTGCTACTGCCTCAGTTGGTACATAACGATCATCTTTAACAACAAGTGTGACCTTACGGCCATTGATTCCACCATTTGCATTGAGATAATCGAAGTACGCCTTTGCTGCACCTGGAATCTTGTTGTAACCAAGTGATGCTGTACCTGTCATTGGGAGTGTCATTCCAAGTTTGATCTGGGTTGACGAGACTCCCACTTCAGCCGCTTGCGCTGGGACTGCTGTTACAGCCAAGCTAACTGCGGCAAGTACCGCTGAAACTGATATCAGTTTCCTGCGATTCATTGCTTTCATGTGTTTCCTTCCATCGAGGGTTTATTACGAGGGTTACTTCTTTTCTAACTTTGAATTCGCCTTCTTAACTTTGTGTGCACGAAACTGTTCAACTGGACCATTTGGAACAAATAGCACAGTCATAATCAGTAGCGCGCTCACCAAGAATCCTGGCAAGTTTGTAGTCACTCTTTCAGAACTGCCCAGACGGTTTGCGACCGAATCGGCGATTTCTGGAATAGCGACCAAAACCACTGCCCCAATCATGACGCCTCCAAGGGTAGTTATGCCAGATAAAACAGCCCCTGTAAGCAAAGAAAATGAGAGCGCAAGCGGAAAAGCGCTCGGAGAGACCGTTCCGATGGTCATAGAGAGCATGGCTCCGGCCAATCCAGCGATTCCTGCGCTAATGGTGAAAGCCAGGATTTTTGAGCGGGCGCTGTTGATTCCACAGAGGGCAGCGGCGACCTCATTGCCACGAATCGCCCGCCACGTGCGGCCATAGCGAGATCCCAAAATATTTTTAACTGCCCACATCGATATCAACGCGGCTAGAGCTGCGATCCAGAAAAACCATTTGTATTGAGTGAACTCTTCGCCAAGTGACAACGGTGGAAAACCAACATCAAATAGCAAACCTTGCTCGCCACCTAAAATTGAAAATTGATTTGCAAGTGAAGGAAGACCAATTGCCAAAGCTAATGTCGCGCCCGCTAGATATGGTCCTGTTAATCGCGCAGCTGCCGCACCAAGTAGTGCGCCGCCAATTGCAGCAGCTAAAACTGCAATAACAAAGCACGCAATGATTGGTGCATTTAATTCAATCCGAGCAACTGCAGCTGCGTAGGCACCCACCGCCATTAAGGCACCATGTCCAAGTGAAACTTGGCCTGAATAACCTGTTAACAAAATAATTGAAGAGATTGCAATTACATAAACCGCGATTGACGCACCTTGATAAACGCGAAGTTCATCTACTGCACCACTTAAAAAATAGAGAACTACTCCACCGGCAATGAATAGTAGTGTGTGTTTACTTTGTTTGTTATGCACGTCTAGCCGCCTTTGCTCCGAATACACCTTGCGGACGGATGAACAAAACTAAAAGTAAAATTACAAAAGGTGCGATGAAGAATAATCCGCCACTTATGTACATCAACACAAAGGAAATCATTAATCCAAGAACTAATCCACCAATTACTGCGCCGGGCAAACTATCAAGACCACCTATTACTGCAGCGATAAAACCTGAAACTAACAAAAGTGAGAAATCAATTGAGTCGGGTGAGAGCGTTCCATTTCCATTTATTGTCTGGAACATTCCGGCAACTGCGCCCGTCGCACCCGCAAGTGCCCAACCTAAAGTTCGCACCCAATCAACTTTGATTCCCGATAAACGCGCAATCTCTGGTGCATAGGCTGACGCGCGCAAAGCAAGTCCAATATTTGTTTTTTGAAAGATGATGGAAAGAATTAACATTAAAACTAGAACTGTGATCAAAATTAGTAATTTCAAGGGAGAGAAAACCAACGTCGTTCCATTTACTGTAAAACCATCATTGGAGACCGGACCGATGATTCGTACATCTTGTCCGCCCCAAATCATGCTTGCTGTTGCACGTATTACTCCTAATAAACCTAACGTCGCGATGATTGGTGCAACGGCTGCAATTGGACCCGTTGAACTATGTTTAACCAACAATCTAATAAGGATCATCTCAATCAGAGTTGCAACCAGTGCGCCACCAATCATCGCAACCGGTAGCGCAATCCAAAAAGAACCAAACTTTGAAACAGCCTCGAAACCAAAGTATGAAGAAAGAAGGGCCATGCCAGCTTGAGCAAAATTAATTACTCGAGTGCTTCTCCACACTAAAACCATGGAAATAGCCATGAGTGCATAAATAGATCCAGCAGTGATTCCAATAAGAATTGTATTTATTAGTTGCATGATTAATACCCCAAATATGCAGAACGAACTGCCGGGTCATCGATGAGCGCTTTGGCTTCACCTGAAATAACTACTGAACCTAGATTAAGCACGATTCCAATATCTGCAATCTTTAACGCACCCATCGCATTTTGTTCAACGAGAAGTACAGTTAAATTCATAGAGTTCGTTAAATCGCGAATTGTTTGAAATATTTGTTCAACGACAAGAGGTGCTAAACCCAGAGAAGGTTCATCAAGTAATAACAACTGGGGCTTAGACATAATTGCTCGACCAATAGCTAACATTTGGCGTTCGCCACCCGACAAAGTATCTGCGCGTTGTTCAATACGCTCTCCAAGTCGGGGGAAAATTGAAACAACGGTTTCAATAGATTCTTTTGACTCTTTTTTATTGCGTCGCCAAATTGCACCTAGCTCTAAATTTTCACGCACTGAAAGTTCGGGGACAACTGATTTGCCTTCAGACACATGTGAAATACCTTTACGCACTAGCAACTCAGCTTTAATCCCAATAATGCTCTGATCCATCCATGAAATTGCACCATGGGTTGGATGATTTAAACCTGAGAGTGCACGAAGCAAAGTTGTCTTACCCGCACCATTTGAACCAATGAGCGCCGCTAATTTACCTGTTGGAATCTCTAGTGATACATCATTAATGGCTCTAATGGCCCCATGATGAACCGTTAAATTTGAAACTTTAAGTGACATTTAGGCACCTGTTCCAAGATAGGCGGCCATTACTGCAGGATCACGTCGAACGGTTTCAGAATTTCCGCTGGCAATAACTTCACCAAAATTTAAAACGTAGAGTTTGCTACATACTGACATCACAACATCCATATGGTGCTCAACAAGGAGCACTGACATGGTCGCACTTAGATTTCTAATTAATAGATTCATCCACTCGATATCTTGGGCACCTAAACCACCAGCGGGTTCATCGAGCATCAAAATTTTAGGTTCACTTACTAACGCTCGAGCAATTGCAACTCTTTTTGTATCTGGATAAGACAGAGTATCTGCCCTGCGATTGGCTAACGCTCCGGCATAAACGCGCTCTAGCGCTGCAAAGGATTTTCTACGAATTTCTTTTTCATCTTTTCCACTTCGACCCAGCGCGGCAGAAATTAATCCCGATGTTGCTAAATGTTGAGCACCGACCATGACATTTTCTAGGACTGTTAAATCTCCAAATAAACCAACGCCTTGTAACGTTCGCGCAATTCCTAAATCAACCAATTGATTTGTGTGAGGAAAATTTCTTTCCTCACCATTAAGAAAAAACTTTCCAGAATCTGGAGTGACTAAACCGCAGAGTGCATTAAATAGCGTTGTCTTGCCCGCACCATTTGGTCCAATTAAGCCGACAACTTCATTCTTGCCGATTTCAAGGTAGACATCATTGAGTGCACGAAGCCCGCCGAAGGAGATATTGACGCCTTCGACTCGCAACGCTGCGTTATTAGTAGACATGAGGTGCGTAGATTCTAGGCACCCTAGGCCCAATTCTTGTCACGATTTCATAATTAATTGATAACGATGTGCTCGCCCAGTCATCTGCCGTGTACTCCCCGCGCGAGCCATCGCCAAAAATGACGACCCAATCGCCCGATTTAGCGGTGGATTCGGGCCCAAGGTCCACGACAAATTGATCCATTGAAACTCGACCCATAATCGGTGCTCGATTTCCATCTATAAAAACTCCTGCAGCTGTTGAAATTCTTGGAATTCCATCGGCATAACCCATGGCAACTACTCCCAATGTGGTGTCACGTTCAGTTGTGGCCGTTGCCCCATAGCCCACCGATGATCCGGCAGGAACTTTTTTAACTAAATGAAGTTTGGCACGCAACTGCATAACAGGTTTGAGCGATAAATCCTTGCTCGTGCCCATTTCAACAATTTCAGGCGTCAGGCCATACATCGCAATTCCTGTACGAACCATGTCAAAAGCTGCCGTGTGATTAAGAAATGTTGCTGCTGAGTTTGATAGATGTTTAATCGGAGGATTTATTCCTATATCCGACAACTCGCGAACTTTTCCTTGGAAAAGATTTAATTGATCTAAATTTTGTTTTTCTAAAGGTTCATCGGCACGGGCAAAATGTGAAAAAATTCCGATAATCTCAAATGGTGTCAAGTCGCTTTCAAGCAACTCGTGCCATTCATCGAGAAAACCACCACGCGTCATGCCCGTATCAACTTCAATATGAATACGTGGCTTAATTTCAAGTAATCGAATTTCATCTAATACTGCCAGCGATGCAACTGCGATATCGATGTCATGTTTTGCCGCTGATCTAAAATCAGAACCTGGAGGAACTAGCCACGCCAAAATTGGAATACTCACTCCATGTGTACGCAGTGCAACAGCTTCTTCTAGAAGTGCAACTCCGAGCCAGTCGGCACCAGAGTTTTGCGCAGCTAATCCAATTTCAATGAGTCCGTGCCCATAAGCATCGGCTTTTACTACGGCAAGTAAGTTAACTCCTGCTTTTTCTTTTAGTAGTGAGATATTCGACGTGAATGCTTGGATATCGATTCGTGCTTCTGCGCGGTGTTCCATTATCTGCGCTCAACTATCACGATAGCCGAAGCAATTCCTGCATCATGTGACAGCGAAAGGTGAACATCTGCACCATCGACTAACTCTGCTATTTCACCTCTAAACAAGAACGCGGGCTTACCATTTTCAAGATTAATAACTTCAGCATCATGCCAAGCCAAGCCATTATTAGCGCTCAAAGCTTTAGCTAACGCTTCTTTGGCTGCAAATCTGGCAGCAAGAGATTGAAGTGGTTTAGTCCGCTCATGTGCAGTAAAAAGTTTTTCAACCAAGCCCGGGGTGCGATCAAGGGAAGTCTTGAAGCGTTCGATATCAACGACATCAATGCCGACTCCATCAATCATGAATAAAGTCTAGTGCAGTTGACTCTTTGAAGGAACGTAGCGATCGACTGCAATTACGGCAACCAATAAGGCACTTCCGATAAATAGTCCGCCTAATAAATCCGTAAACCAATGCGTTTGTCTGATGAGTGAGACTACGCAGACTGTTAAGGAAATTGTTAGAACACCTACGCTGGCAAGACGCCCTTGATACTTATCTACGTGGGCGTAGCGATAAATTAAATAAGCCAATACTCCCCACGAAAGTACGGCATTGGATGCATGACCGCTTGGGTATGACATTCCACCAGCATGAAGTAAATCCAAACCATCGCGAGGTTTGGTACGTCCCAAAATTATTTTAGAAAGTCCAACAACTAGATTCAATCCCAATAAAGAAAGCACAGCTAAATTGAGCGGGCGCCAACTTTTGAATTTTATTGCAATAAAAATTGCAGCGATAATCAAAACCGTTGCCGTCAAACCACGAAGCCCCAAATCATCGAGTCTTCGCAAAATAAAACCTGAAACTCCCGCGAAGTGAGGTTTCTTTGCTTCATTAATGTTGTTATCAAAATTTACTAAAGGACCGTTGGTTATCACTTGTTGCGTTACAACTAGAAAGCCACAAAAGAAAAGCAGCGACCAACGAAGTGCGCGCTCCATCTGTTTTCTGCGATTAATTATCATGGGGTGTAACTATTCTACGGTAACTGATTTGGCAAGATTCCTAGGTTGGTCGACATCATTTCCGCGAGCAACAGCCATTTCATAGGCGAAGACTTGAAGTGGCACTGTGGCAAGAATCGGCTGGAAAAGCGCAGGTGCAACTGGAATCCGAATTACATGTTCGGCACCTTCGACATGTGCGCCTTCTTCGGCAATAACAATAACTCGGGCACCACGGGCTTTGACTTCTTGAATATTGCTTAACATTTTTTCATCGAGTGCGTTTTCATGACCTGCGGGCAAAATCGCAATCACTGGTGTTCCTTGATCGATAAGCGCGATGGGTCCATGTTTGAGTTCGCCGCCAGCAAAACCCTCAGCATGTATATAGGCCAACTCTTTTAATTTGAGTGCGCCTTCTAAGGCAACTGGATAGCCGATATTTCTGCCAAGGAATAAAACAATATTATTCTCAGCAAACTTGCGCGTGAGTTCTCGCAAGGGTTCTACAGTTTCAAGAATTTGTTCAATTTTTCCTGGAAGTTCAAGAAGTTCATTGTAATAACCAGAAACTTCATCATCGTTAAGCCTTTGATTTATTTGCGCTAAATGCAAACCAATTAAGTACACCGCAATCATTTGAGTGAGCAAAGCTTTAGTCGAAGCCACTGCGATTTCAGGTCCGGCATGTGTGTATAAAACGGCATCTGATTCACGGGGAATCGTCGAACTATTTGTGTTACAGATTGCCAAAACTCTTCCACCTGCAGCTTTGGCATGGCGCACTGCCATCAACGTATCCATAGTCTCGCCAGATTGAGAGATTGCGATTACTAAGGTTCCTGCATCGATAATTGGATCGCGATATCTAAACTCACTTGCAATCTCAACATCAACGGGAATTTTGGCAAACCTTTCAATTGCATACTTTGCAACCATTCCTGCATGGTAAGCGGTTCCGCAAGCAATAACTGTGATTTTCTTTAATGATCGAATTTCATCATGAGACATTCGAAGTTCATCGAGGACAATTTGTCTGTTATCACTTAATCGGCCAATCAAAGTATCTGCAACTGCTTTAGGTTGTTCGAAAATTTCTTTAAGCATGAAGTGGGTGAAGCCATTTTTCTGTGCAGCGCTTGCATCCCAAGAAATTAAGTATTCTTTTGGTTGAATTAAGTCACCATCTAAATTTGTGATTAGGACCGAATCTGGAGTCATCGTTACAACTTCATCTTGACCTAACTCAATTGCCCGCTTGGTGTAATCGATAAAAGCGGCAACATCTGAGGCCATAAAGTTTTCATTAATACCAAGACCCACTACGAGCGGTGAATTTCGGCGTACACCGACTATTACTTCAGGC
Source organism: uncultured Actinomycetes bacterium (assembly GCA_903852815.1). GTDB lineage: Bacteria > Actinomycetota > Actinomycetes > Nanopelagicales > Nanopelagicaceae > Planktophila. The sequence continues at coordinate 2,173 of CAINRW010000002.1, read as the reverse complement.
GCATCCGCGTGAATAGCTAATAACGTGAATGAACCTCTAAGTGTTTTAACTGCGGCACGCATTGCGCCAGCTAAATCGCCGTTGTTCTCTTTGCGCAAATCGCTGAGCAAATGTGCGACAGATTCGGTGTCGGTTTCAGAAGTAAAGACGTGTCCACGTGCCTCTAACTCTTTACGAAGTTCTGAATAGTTTTCGATAATGCCATTGTGAATAACTGCCAACTTGCCTTCGTTATCAACGTGAGGATGGGCGTTGTGATCGGTTGGACCACCGTGCGTCGCCCAGCGAGTATGACCAATACCTGAATGAACTACTGGAAGCGAGTCATCTAATTCATTTTCTAAGTTAGAGAGTTTTCCGGCTTTCTTTTCAATAAAAAGTTTTCCTGGAGTTCCAAGTGCAATTCCCGCAGAGTCATAGCCCCGATATTCAAGGCGACGTAAACCTTCAATCAGCGGGCTTACTGCAGATTGCGGCCCTGTGTATCCCACAATTCCGCACATTTATTATTACCCCAGTTCGCTTTTTACAATATCAGCAAGTTCTCTAGCAACTTCTTGGGCAAGGCTATCACTGGCCGCTTCTACCATCACTCTGATAAGTGGTTCAGTTCCTGAAGCACGCAATAAAACACGGCCGCTATCGCCTAAACGATTTTCTGCCGCTTTCACTGCTTCAGATATTGGTGTCGACATCTGTAATTTCTCTTTAGCTACATCTTTAACATTGATTAAAACTTGAGGAAAACGAACCATAGTTGAAGCTAACTCCTGCAGAGTTTTTCCTGTACGAACGACTTCCTGCATCAAGGCCAGAGCAGTTAAAACTCCATCGCCAGTATTAGCAAAACCACGCATGATTACGTGACCTGATTGCTCTCCACCTAATGAATAGTCATTTGCAAGCATATTTTCTAACACATAGCGATCGCCAACAGCAGTTGTTTCTAATTTGATTCCAGATTCTTTCATTGCATGTATGAAACCTAAGTTACTCATCACAGTTGTTACGACGGTATTGCGCTTCAATATTCCGCGGTCTTTAAAACCGCGTGCCAGAATCGTAAGGATATGGTCGCCATCTACTTCATTTCCGGCGGCATCTATGGCTAAACAACGATCGGCATCACCATCGTGAGCAATACCTAGATCTGCGCCCTCTTTTAAAACTGCTGCACGTAGTTGATGCAGATGAGTCGAACCACAGTCATCATTGATGTTCCAACCGTTTGGTTGGTTAAAAATGGCAATGACTTCAGCACCAGCTCGTTGATAAGCCTGCGGTGCAACAAATGAGGATGCACCATTTGCGCAATCAACAACAATTTTCAATCCTTTAAGCGGGGTTTCGACGGATGCAAGAAGATGGGTTAAATAACGTTCGGTGGCAGTTTCATCGTTGATTACACGTCCAACATTGAGACCAGTTGGTCTATCCCACGCTTCACCTATGCGAGCTTCGATTCGTGCTTCTATTGCATCATCTAATTTGCCGCCACCACGAGCAAATAATTTAATTCCATTATCTGGCATTGGATTATGCGAAGCACTAATCATTACGCCGAGATCTGCACCTGACTCAGCTACTAAATGTGCGATTGCTGGAGTCGGCAAAACACCAACGCGATAAACATTGATTCCCGCACTCGTTAATCCTGCAACGACTGCCGCTTCTAGGAATTCTCCTGAAGCACGTGAATCTTGTCCGACGATTGCAGTTGGTCGATGATCTTTATTTGAAGAGCTTTCAACCAATATGTGCGCAGCGGCAACAGAAACGTTTAGCGCTAACTCTGCAGTTAAATCACGATTGGCTAAGCCACGAATTCCATCAGTGCCAAAGAGTGCCATTGGAACTCCTTTGCTAAAAGTTGGGAATTAACGCTTGCTGTATTGAGAACGCTTACGTGCCTTCTTCAGACCGTACTTCTTGCGCTCAATAACACGTGCATCACGTGAAAGGAATCCAGCCTTCTTAAGTGCTGGACGGTTTGCTTCTTCATCAATTTGATTGAGTGAACGTGCAACTCCAAGACGAAGTGCACCAGCTTGACCAGATACTCCACCGCCATTGATACGCGCAAAAACATCGTAAGCATTCTCTGCGCCAACAGTGCGGAATGGTTCTGAAACTAATTGTTGGTGAACTTTATTTGGGAAATAATTTTCTAAAG
>CAINRW010000001.1 GCA_903852815.1 uncultured Actinomycetes bacterium | reverse complement strand
GTCAACACCTGATGTCTTTGGACCTGAGTTGTACTTAGGGTTGAGCTTCAAAGTTACGTTCTGATCAGCAACTGCTGAATCAACTAGGAATCCACCATTGCTTACAAGTAGGAGTGGGTTTGTCTTGTCATTGATTGTATTGATGTTGAAATCTTCTGACCAAACTTTACCGATCTTCTTCAATGTAGCTGTGTCCTTAGTCTGGAACGCCTTTACGAAGCGATCACGTGCAGCTTCGTTTTCAGCAACAGTTCCAAGCTTTGACTTTCCTTCAGCCATAAGAACGAGAGCGTGAACTGCTGATGGTCCTGGACCATAGAGTTCCCAATCAGGAATCTTCTTGCTAAAGCGAAGAGTTACAGACATTTTGTCTGAAGAAAGAGTTGGTTCACCAACGATTGAGTTGTCATAAACGCCTGTGTATCCACCTGCGTTAAATGCTGGGACAACCTTTGTATCTGCTGGATCTCCAAGGCCTGCAGCCTTTGAATAATCTGAGCTCAAAAGGATGTGGCTTAGTAGAAGATCTTCACCAGTAATTGGTGTGCCATCTGACCACAAACGTCCTGGGTTAACTGTGTACTGAACACGGAAATCAGAGTTTGTATTCTTTACAACTTTGAAAGTTCCAAATGTTGTGTTGCGTACAAGGTTCTTCTTGTCATCGTAATAAATAAAACCTGAACCTGATAGATAAGCGATATCACTGTTAGTAACCAAGTTTGTATCTGGTGTACCTGGGTTCAGTGATGTCAATGCATTGCTAGCTACGATAATTACAGTTGAACGTGTTGCTGCAACAGCTGGAGCTGCTACACCAAGAACGAGTGCTGTAACTGACGCAACGGCAAACGCGACCTTCGCGCTGCGATTTAACTTCATGTGTCCTCCTCGAGGGATAAGTAAAAGCGTCTGTGGAGAGTCGACCTGCCCCATAGGCGCTTTTGGTGGGCAGAGTCTGCCTTACGCCGAAGGGTGCATGCAATACGCCACGAATTTGCATGAGCGTGGCTTTTGTAACGATTGCCGTAATAAATAGGTATGTACGGCTAAGCGTTTAACTTTGAGTGCGCGCCGCCTCTATTTTGGCCGTGGTCAGCCGAGGCGCTGCGATTGCCCAAAGGAGTAGGCCCAAAACGGCCGAGACAAAATATGGGCTTCGAAGCGCCGACTCCCGTGAGACAAAGTGGGTCATCACAGCAACTAATCCACCACCAAGGCCCATTCCAATTGGGATCGAACCCCAGGCAAAGAATCGATACACACTGTTAACTCGACCCAATAAATGCGTCGGAATAATACTTTGGCGCAATGAGACCGTGATGGTGTTCCATAAAACCGCGATAAAACTTTCAACCACCGTTAACACCCAAACAACCTGCCAAGAACTTGTTAGTCCGATAATTAATGCACCGATTGGAAATGCAGCAAGCGCAAGTGCCAATGATGGTCCACTTCCTAATTTGGCAGATACTTTTGGTGCAAGTAATCCACCAACGGTTCCACCAACTGCGCCAGCGGTTCCAAGAACGGCAAAAGTAAAAACGGACGTATGTAAAACTTCTTGTGCAAATAAAATATAAACCGCTCCCACCAAAGTTCCTAGACCGTTCATCGATCCCAAAATTATGGCCATCG